>JBHJGW010000246.1:0-25848 GCA_050331415.1 Opitutales bacterium
GTCCGCCGCAGTCGCGCACGGCCTTGCCCGTGCCCTCGAGAAGTACAACCCGGAGCTCCGCCCGCCGTTGAAGAAGGCCGGCCACTTGAAGCGCGACCCGCGCGCAAAGGAACGCAAAAAGTCCGGCCAACCCGGAGCACGCAAGCGGTTCCAGTTCTCCAAGCGTTAAGACGCCGTCGCCGCTGGAGGCAGCCCATCCTCAACTTCCCCTTGCAAAAGCTCCACGCGGGTTCCAACCCGCCGGAGCTTTTTTGTTTTCTGAAATCGCCGAAAGGCTCATTGCTTCTGTAACGTCACGGATACCTCCTGCGCTTTTCGCTCGATTTTCGAGCTTTATGAAAATGCCGGATCTACTATGTTGAACGTCGCCATCGTTGGAGCTGCCGGCTATTCCGGTGAAGAGCTGGTCCGCTTGCTGGCGGGTCATCCCCGGGTGAAACTCGCGGCGGTGACCTCGCGGACGCTTGCCGGCCAGGCCGTGCGGGAGGTACTGCCCGCGCTGGCCGAGAAGCTCCCCGCGGAGCTTCGCTTCGTGGCGTCGGACCCTGCCGAGCTTGCGGGTGCCGGCGATATCGACCTGGTCTTCCTCGCCCTGCCGCACGGGGTGGCCTCCGAGTATGCCGTTCCGCTGGTAGCCGCCGGAAAGCGGGTTATCGACCTGAGTGCGGACTTCCGGCTGAACTCACCCGAGACTTACGGCGACTACTACGGCGCTCCGCATCCGGCCCAGGATTTATTGAGCCGCGCAGCGTACGTCATCCCGGAATTGGGGGGCGATGCGTGGCAATCGGCGCCCCTCATCGCCTCGCCGGGTTGTTACCCCACCAGTATGCTGCTGCCTCTGGTGCCGTTGTTGCGGGCTGGCGTGATTGCGGCTGAGGGCATCGTCGTCAACGCCGTCAGCGGCATTACCGGTGCTGGAAAAAAGGTAGCCGAAGACTACCTTTTCAGCGCGCGGGCAGAGTCGGTCAAAGCCTACGGCATGCCCCGCCACCGCCACCTGTCCGAAGTCGAGGAGCAGCTCGAAGCCGCGGCGGGCACACCGGCGACCCTCCAGTTTACGCCGCACCTCGTCCCGATGCGGCGCGGCATTGCCGCGACCATCGTTGCGCGCGCCAAGGCCTCGACTGTCGACGAGGTCTACGCCGCTTGGGAAAGCGTTTATGCCAGCGCGCCGTTCATTCGGCTGCTCGAGAGCGGATCGGCCCCCGACACTGCCTACGTGAACCGGACGAATCGGGCCGACTTCTCCGCGGTACGTGATGACCGCACCGGCAACTTCGTCATCACCAGCGCCATTGACAACCTGCTCAAGGGAGCGAGCGGGCAGGCGGTGCAAATCATGAACCTCTGGAGCGGATTCGCTGAAACCGAGGGCCTTCTTTAGCTTGTCCTGAGAATCCATGACGAATGCTGCCTCCACTGTCGAAGTCGTTCCCGATACTCCGGGGGTTACGGATGTGCCCGGTTTCCGCGCGGTGGGAGTCGCAGCGGACATCCGGCAACAGGGGGCGCGCAAGCGCCTCGATGTCGCTGTCGTCTATTCCGAGCGTCCGTGTGAGGCAGCAGGGGTGTTCACGACCAACGATTTCAAGGCTGCGCCCGTGCGTTTGTGCCAGGAATACCTTGCGGGAGGCCTGCTGGTGCGCGCAATCGTGGCGAACAGCGGCAACGCAAACGCCTGCACGGGGCCGCAGGGCCTCGCCGACGCCGAAGCGATGGCGCAAATGGTCGCCACGGAGCTCGGCTTGATGCCGCAGGAGGTGCTGGTCGCTTCCACCGGCCGGATCGGGCGCGCTTTGCCGATGGCGGCGGTGGTGCAGGGAACCCAGTCGGCCTGTACAGCGATCAGGGAACAGCAGGACCGCGCCCAGGGAGGCCGGGATGCCGCCGAGGCTATTCTGACGTCCGACACGCGCAGCAAGACCGTCACCGCACGCTTTTCCGTGGAGGGGCAGACCGTTACCTTGGCCGGGATGGCCAAGGGTGCAGGCATGATCGAGCCAAACATGGCGACCATGCTCGGCTTTCTCACCACCGACGCCGGGGCGTCCTCGGACCTGCTCCACCACGTCCTGCGCACAGCGGTCAAGGGCACCTTCAACGCGTGTACGGTCGACGGGGATTGCAGTACCAATGACACGGTGCTGCTCCTGGCGAATGGTGCCTCCGGTGTCACGATTTCCCACGACAACCCGGCAGCGATGGCCGCGTTTCAAGAGGCGGTGACAGCGGTTTGCCGTGTGCTGGCGGAAAAGATTGTGGGCGATGGCGAACGCATCACGAAAGTTGTGCGGTTGCAGATCGAGGGTGCCGCTGACGACGAAGCTGCGGAAAAGGTGGCCCGTAAAGTCGGCAACTCCCTGCTTGTCAAGACTTCCTGGTTCGGCAGCGATCCAAACTGGGGGCGCATCGCCCATGCCATCGGGGCGGCGCGTGTCGGGGTGGATGTCGGACAGCTCGACCTGTTTTACGACGACGTGCCGGTTGTCGTCGCCGGCCATGCCGTCGATGACAATTTACCGCAGTGGCGGGAGATCGTCGCGCGAAAGCATTTTGGCATCCGGGCAAACCTTCATCAGGGGTCGGGCACGTTTACCCTGCTCAGCACGGACCTTTCGACCGGCTACGTGGACTTTAACAAATCCGAATAGCGATGGAAACCCTCACTCCCGCGGACCTTTCTATCCACGCCAAGACGGAAGTCTTGCTCGAGGCCCTGCCCTACATCCAGCGCTTCCGGGGCGCTACCTTTGTCATCAAGTATGGGGGCAGTTTTATGGACGACCCCGACCCGGTCGCCCGTGCCCGGGTCGCTACCGACATCGCCTTCCTCGCCGCTGTCGGCATTCAGGTAGTGGTGGTTCATGGTGGCGGCAAGGCCATCAGTCGCGGCATGGCCGAAGCAGGGCTGACGCCGGAGTTCAAGAATGGCCTGCGGGTCACTGATGCCGAGTCGATCAAGATCGTCGAGCGGGTGCTCAACAAAGAAGTTAATTACGACATCTGCACGCTGATCCAGGGGCGGCAGGGCCGGCCGCTGAGCCTGCCCGGCAACAACGTGTTTATCTGTGAGCGCGAAGTCGCCGAGGACGACGAGGGGCAGCCGGTGGACCTCGGCTTCGTCGGGAAAATTCATTACGTCAAGACCAAGTTGATCAAGAAGGCGATAAACGACGGCTTCACGCCGATCGTGTCGCCAATCGCCCTCGATGATGAGCGGCAACCGCACAATACCAACGCGGACGTCGCCGCCGCAGCTACGGCCGCCGCCTTGCGGGCACGGCGGCTTTTCTTCCTCTGTGACGTGCCCGGCCTCCTGCGCGACCCTACCGACCCCGGCTCACTGATCTCGACGCTGCACGTTGACGAGGTCGAAGGCCTTAAGCGCGAAGGGGTTATCGCCAAGGGGATGATTCCGAAGGTCGACAGTGCGGTGCGCGCGCTTGCTGCCGGCGTGCACCGGGTTCACTTTGTCGACGGGCGTCAGCCCCACAGCCTCCTTTTGGAAATCTTCACCGACCGGGGCGTCGGTACGGAAATCGTCAACTCCTGATGGCAGGCTTCCTTCAGTCGATGGCGCTGCGAGCGCTGAAAAAGGAACTCCCCTCGATGGAGGCATGGATTGTGGGCTATGTGGACGAGCACCGTGAGCGACGGCAGCCGGTGGCCGATGCGGGATTTGTTCGGTTACCGCAATATTTCACGGAGGCGCGCTTGCAGACATCGTATTTCGCGATCGTCGACCGGATCAAACTGCCCCCCGTGCACGGGGTCGGCCTGCCCGACCTGAGCACCCTGATGCCCGAGAATCTTGCCGGAATCACCTACCTCGATACCTATTTCCTGTTGCCTGCCTATCGAGGATACGAGGCCCTGCACTTCCACGAGCTTATCCACACCATCCAGTGGGCTGAGTTGGGTGTCCAGCCGTTTCTTTACCATTACGCCCGGGGCCTGCTCGGAGCCGGCTACCGGAAGTCCCCGCTGGAGTCTGTTGCCTATGGCCTGCAGCGCCGGTTCGAGGCCTGCGAGGTAATCGAAGACCTCGAAGCGGATGTGCGCGCCCACGCCCACACCCTCGCCGCTGAGGGCAACTGATCCCGGCTGAACCAACGCTCCCCCGCACGCTTTTATGATCGCTAGCACCGAACTCCCCTCGCGCAAGCACCTCATCGGCAACTATGGCGAGCCCATGGGCGCCATCGTCCGCGGGCAGGGCGTCCGCGTATGGGACGGCGCAGGGCGCGAACTGATCGATTTCGGCAGCGGCATCGCTGTGAGCGCGCTGGGGCACTGTCACCCACGCTGGGTACAGGCAGTGCAGGCACAGGCGGCTACGCTGGCACACATCAGCAACCTGTACGCGCATCCGCATCCCGAGGCGCTTGCCGAACGGCTTTGCGGCTATGCGGGACCCGGGAAAGTGCTCTTTTGCAATAGCGGAGCGGAGGCCAACGAGGCCCTGTTGAAGCTGGCGCGGCTGCATGGTCGCCGGTGCGAAGGCGGTAACGAGGGTCGCCGGTACAAAGTTATCACCGCGCACAATTCCTTCCATGGCCGAACTTTCGGCGCGATGGCCGCCACCCCGCAAGAGAAGATCCAAGGCGGCTTCCGGCCAATGCTCGAGGGCTTCACCCACGGCAGCCTGAACGACCTCGACAGTTTCGCGGCACTGGTTGACGAGCAGACCGCCGCGATCTTCGTCGAACCTATCCAAGGCGAGGGTGGGCTGACGGTCGCCGAGGCCGGGTTCCTTCAAGGCCTGCGGCGCCTGTGTGACGAGCATGGGCTGCTGCTGATGATGGACGAGGTACAGACCGGGATCGGGCGTACCGGAGACTTTTTCGCCTACGAGGTGTCGGGCATCCGCCCCGACGCCATCGCGATGGCCAAGGGCCTGGGCGGCGGCTTCCCGATTGGCGCCATCTGGGTTGCCGAACCCCACGCGGACCTCTTTACCGCCGGTAGCCACGGCACGACTTACGGTGGTGGCCCGCTGGCCTGCGCGGCAGCCTTGGCGGTGCTCGACGAGATTGCCGATGGGGGACTTCTGGAGCATGTCCGGAAGGTCTCAGCCCCCTGGCGTGAGCGCCTTGAAAGCTTGGCCGACACATTTCCAAAGGTAGTCAAGGAGGTGCGCGGCCGCGGTTTTTTGACCGGGCTGCAGCTGCACGTGGCGCCGCGCCCGGTCGCCGAGGCGGCGGTAGCGGAAGGCTTGCTGGTCGTTCCCGCTGGTGCCAACGTTTTGCGCCTGCTGCCGCCCTTGATTGCCACCGCTGAAGATCTCACGGAGGCGACCGAGCGCCTCGAACGGGTCCTGGCAAGGTTCCCGCTTCCCGGGGCGGACTAGGGTCGCCTTAACGAATACCCCTGTCTCCCTGTTCATCTTTACCCACTCGCGCATATGCGTCACTTCCTGAAAGAAACGGATTTTTCCGCGGCGGAAGCCGCCGGAATCCTCGCCCACGCCAAAACGCTGAAGGGCAACCGCGGCAATGGCCTGCGCCCGCTCGACGGGCAGTCGTGGGGCATGCTCTTCTTCAAAAACAGCACGCGCACTCGGATTTCGTTCGATGTCGGCATTTACGAACTGGGCGGGCATCCGCTCATGCTCGACGCCTCGAAAATGCAGCTTTCGCGGGGGGAAAGCCCGGCGGACACGGTGAAGGTGCTCAGCCGGTACCTCGATGGCCTGGTGGTGCGCTGTCACGACCACTCCCTACTGGAAACCTTTGCCGAAGCCGGGAGTGTGCCCGTGGTCAACGCGCTAAGCGATTCGCTGCACCCCTGCCAGGTCTATGCCGATGCCTTCACGATGGTGGAGACGCTCGCCCCAGATGCCCGCGAACCCGAGGAGGTACTCGAAGCGCTTTCGGGGCGCAAGCTCGCCTTCCTCGGCGACGCCTCGTGCAATATGGCGAATTCGCTGTTGATGGCCGGGGCGCATCTGGGCTTCGCGGTGGCCCTCTCCGGGCCGGAGGCCTACGGGCCCTCCGCCGAGGGTCGGGCCTTGCTTGAAAAGGAGGATTTCGCCGCGCCGCACTTCACGACCGATCCCGTCGAGGCGGTCGACGGCGCCGATTTCGTGTATACCGACGTGTGGGTCTCGATGGGTGCGGAGGGCGATGCCGACCAGCGCCTGGCCGAAATGGCCCCCTACCAAGTGACACCCGACCTGATGGCCAAAGCGGCTCCCGGAGCAAAGTTTCTGCACTGCCTGCCCGCGCACCCCGGTGAGGAGGTTGCTCAGGCAGTCCTCGACAGCGAGGCTTCGGTGATCTTTGACCAAGCTGAAAACCGCCTCCACGTCCAGAAGGCCATCCTTGCCGCCCTGGTCCGCTCGGAGAGCTAATACCACCTTACCGAATAGATCGGTAGATTGAACGCCGCGTGGCGGCTTCGGATGCTTTTGGCGCAGAGCGGCGTTCGCGACGACGAGGCGGGGCCTACAGGCCCAGCCGTCGCGCTCGCTGCCTTGCTCTGCATCCAAAATCATTTCGAGCAATTTACCGACCTCTCCGGCAAGATGGTATCAGACTCAATTAACGAATTCCTATCGAATCACACCCCGGCCGGGCACGTTTCGCGAGATCGGCCTAAAGGGGCGTCGACAGGAAACCTGCCGAGAGACGGGGCGGATTGCGCGCCGTGGCTCTTCCAAATGGCGAAAAATGGTCGGGCCGGTGAGATTCGAACTCACGACCCCCTGCACCCCATGCAGGTGCGCTAGCCAGACTGCGCTACGGCCCGAACCAAAACAAAGAATAAAGCAGTTGGCAGCCCTGCGTGTCAAAGCCAAAAAGCCGGCATGCCCGAAATCGTCCACTTGCGCACGACTTTGCGCCTGACCCTGCTGGCCCACCGCGAATGGGCGCTGGCGGTTGCTCCGGGCGATTGGGCCTGGGATGCTACCGCCGGCAACGGCCACGACACGGCATTTCTGGCGGCTAAGGTGGGGCCCGTGGGGCAGGTCTGGGCCTGCGACATCCAGTCGGCGGCGTTGACTCAAGCACGCGCCCGTCTCGACCGCATCCCGGACTCAGCGCCGGTCGAGTGGCGACAGGCTTCCCACGCCGATGTGGGTAAGGCACTGGCGGGCGAGTACGCGGGGCGCATTGCGGTTGTCGTTTTCAACCTCGGCTTTCTCCCTGGAGGCGAGAATCCGGGTTTGGTGACAATTCCGGGGGAAACGGTGCTGGCCATCGAAGCCGCGAGGCAGCTGCTCAAGCCGGGCGGACTGTTGTCGGTACTCGCCTACCGAGGCCACTGCGGCGGCCCCGAAGAGGCAACTTCCGTCGCCGAGAATCTCCGATCCTGGACCAACGGCCAAGCAGAATGCTGGAAGGGGCTCGGGGCTCCTGAGTCGGCGCCGGCCCTGTTTCTCTGGCGCGCTCCGTGCCCGGCGCAGCGGTAACTGTCAGATCCCGGCGTCGACGCCGGGGTGAAAGGCGTCAATGATCAGTTGTGTGTCGATACTTTCGAGGAACATCTTGCGGATGATGGGGATTTTATCGGTGTCCGTCGGCTGGGTTTTGATGGTCATGTTGTTGATTTTGGACGCCACATTGTAGCTCTCCTCGGCGCAGATGACGCAGGGAATGTCCGTCTGAGCCAGCATTTCCATCAGTTTCGGGTGGGGCAGGATGTTGCGCGTGAGCACGATGCCCGAGATGCCCGGTTTGCCGGAAAGGCCCTCGCTGGCCAGGGCGGAGAACAGCACCTCGTCACGGTCACCCGGGGTGATGATGAGCACGCCGGGCTGCAGGTAGTCAATGATGCCGCGGGCGGCCATTGCGCCGATCACAACCCGCAGGATTCGCTCGCTGGTGGCCTTGTTGCGCCCGTTGAGCCAGCGTCCGCCGATTTCTTCCACGATCTGCGCGAGGTTCGGCGCGGCAAGGCGTTTCTGGTTGGGCACCACACCGAGCAGCGGTACGCCCATGCGGCGCAGTCCCTCACCCGCGTACCGGCGGATCATCTCGATCTTGTCGGGCTGCACCTTGTTGAGCACCGCGCCGATCACGTCGACGCCAAACTTGTCGAACAGCGCTTTATTGAGCGCGATCTCGTCGACAGGCCTGCCGACGCCGCCCTGAGCCACAATGATTGCCTTGGCTCCGAGCAGGCGCGCGACCTGAGCGTTGGAAAGGTCGAACACGCTACCGACGCCAGCATGGCCGCTGCCCTCGATGATGATGTAGTCTTTGAGGTAGGCGGCGCGGTCGAAGGCCCGGCACATGCGGTCGATGATGACCTCGAGGCTCGCCTCCGGGTTGTCCAGGTAGCGCCGGGTGAATTGTCCGTCAACGGCGACGGGGCTCATCGCCTCGATCGGCACATGGACATCGAAGATGGAGTCCAGCAGCACCGTGTCCTCATCCACCCGGTGCCCCTCGACTTCCACAAAGCGCTGGCCGACCGGCTTGATGAAGCCGACTTCGGGTGTTCGCTGCCGCAGTGCACCGAACAGCCCGAGGCACGTGGTGGTCTTACCGTCGTTTTGGCGCGTGGCCGCCACAAAAATGCGTTTTGTGGTGCGGTTGCGCGGATGTCGCAAAAGTTCCGAGTCGTCCGGTTCGTGAAACGGACTGCGGGTGAAATCGTCTTTGGCTTTGGCCATGAATTAAGGGCTTTGACCGCTTCCCCGTTACTTCGTCACCGTGATCTCCAGCGGCACTTCGGTGAAGCTTTCGACCGGATTGCAAACATCGGCGTCTCCGGCAAAAGTTCCAGCGGCCGTGGGGCGCAGGCGGAAGGTTACGGTTTCGGTGGTACCGGGCTCGGCGGTGATGGGGTCGAAGAAGAACGACTCGAAATCGCCGTAGTGACCCACTTGCTCGATGAAGGGCGGCTCTGTTGAGACGACTTCGAAGCCATCAATGAACGTATCCCAGAGGTCGATGCTATTGATGATCTCGGCCTCGCTTCCAACCGGCGCGACGGTAGAGGTCAGCTCCAACACGTTTCCCCGCTCGACGGTGTTCGGATAATCGACATCGACGACGAACGGCTCTTCGAGCCAGTTGCCAAATTGTTCGGTGACGCGCTGGCCGATGTCCATCGCAAGGACCGCGATGAGTACGATGATCCAAACGCCGCTCGTGACGATCGACGTGACGAGGACAGCCGTCCAAGGGAAGCCGCGCTTCTGCGCTTGCGGGTTTACGTAGCCGCCCGGAGGCAGTTGCCCGGGGTTCGGGCCGTAGGCGGGGGCTTGGGTTTCCGGTTGGGAGTAGGGTGAGTTCGGGTTTTGCATGGCAAGGTTGGCCCGCGATCACGCCTCCGCCGGGTACAGGTACCGTGGATCGACGGCCTGCGCCGCCGCAATCACGCAAGCACCGAAAATGTCGTGGGCGCTGGCGCCTCGAGAGATTTCCGCCGCCGGCTTGGTCAGGCCGGTCAGGATCTGGCCGTAACTGCGCGTACCGGAGACAATCTGCGCGAGCTTGCTGGCAATGTTGCCGCTGTTGAGGTCGGGGAAAATCAGCACGTTGGCCTTGCCGGCAACGCCCCCGCCGATGCCCTTCGACGTCGCTGCTGAGGGGTCGAGCGCGGCGTCGACCTGCAACTCGCCGTCGATCTCGAACTCCCAGCCCCGCTCGCGCATTTTTGTGTAGGCCAGTTGGGTTGCCGCCTGCATCTTGAGGATGGCAGGGTTGCTGGTTTTGACTTTCTTCGAGGCGTAGGACAGCATCGCGACGCGCGGTATCTGGCCGGTCAGGTGGCCCGCCAGAGCCGCCGTGGTCAGCGCGATATCCGCAAGCTGCGTGGCGTCAGGGTCGGGAATAACGCCGCAATCGGCCAGAAACAGCGAGCCCTCGATGCCAAGTTCCCCTTCTTCCTGATCGAGGATCAGCATTGACGAGGCCGTTTTGAAACCCGGCTGCAGCGGGATGATGCGAAACAGCGGTCGCAGCGCGCTGGACGCGCTCTCGGTGGCACCTGAGACAATGGCGTCGGCCCCGTTGCGGGCGATCATCATCGTGGCGAAGTAATTGGTGTCGCTGAGGTAGTCGCGGGCCTCGCGTTCGTCGAGGCCGCGGAAGCGCTGTAGGCCCTGGAAGCCGCGCAGGTAGTCGTCCATCTCGTCACTGCGGGCGGGTTCGAGCAGGCGCATGCCTTCGAGCTGGATATCCAGCTTCGCGGCAGTGTCCTTGATGAGGGTGCGATCCCCGAGCAGGATCGGAACCCCGAGGCCCCGGTTGACGAATTGGCGCGCAGCCTGAATGATGCGCGAGTCGGCGCCCTCCGGGAAAACGACGCGTTTCGGGTGGTTTTGGAGGCGGACGCTGAGGCGATTGATGAGCGACATGGCGCGGGGGTGTCGGTGCTTGGCAGTTGGCTCGAGATTTCAGCAGCAGGTTATTGGCGTTGAGCAGACGGGAGTCTGACCATCCGTTTCGATGGTTGGCAAAACATTTCCACCTACACCCCGTCGGCCTATCACCTCAAGACGCGGAGTATTGGCCGGCCCGGTGCCAGCGGGTTGGGTCGGCGTTTTGGCGGAAGAGGGCTGCGGCGGACATTTCAATGTCGGGCAAGCGCAATTAGCTTGGCAGACAACGCTTGCCCGGCGACGAAAGTTTGATGGGCGGGAGCTTCCGTTGGCAGAACATTTTCACAGTTTCGGGGGCAACCTTGCTGTCACGCCTGCTTGGCCTGGCGCGAGACAGCCTCACGGCCACATGGCTCGGTCTGGGCCCTGCGGCAAACGCTTTCCTCTTCGCCTTTGCCGTACCCAACCTCTTCCGGCGCCTTCTGGGCGAGGGCGCTCTGAGTTCGGCGCTGATCCCGGTGTTGACGCGCCAGTGGGACAGCGGTGGCCCCCAGGCGGGCTTTCGCCTGGTCAACCAGACGATGAGCCGGGGCGGGCTGCTGATGCTACTGGCGATGATCGCGCTGCTCATCGTCTACAGCAGCTGCCTTCTGGGCTTGCCGGAGCAACCCGGCGATCCTTTGCGACAACAGTGGCGGCTTGGGCTCTCGCTCGGGATGCTGCTGGTCCCCTACCTCGGCATGGTCTGCCTCGCAGCAGTTTTTGCAGCGGCACTCAACGTCCTGGGCCGCTTCGCCATTCCAGCGCTCACCGCCGTGTGGCTGAATCTGCTGCTGATTGCCGCCTTGGCCCTGGGGGGCGCCGTGGCTGGCCTGGCCCCGGGCGAGCTGGTGTGGTGGGTGGCATGCGGAGCGCTGTTGGGCGGGCTGGCCCAATTGCTGGCGCCGGCGGTGGCCCTGTGGCGGCTCGGCTGGCGACCGGCCCTTGACTTTGCCGGTTCGGCGGGCATCGAGGAAACGCGGACGCTCTTTCTTCCGGCGGTCTACGGCGCGGCGGTGGGCCAATTGAACGTCCTGATCGCCCGGCTGGCGGGCTTTCTCCTCAACACGCAGGCCTTGACGGCCCTCTACCTCGCCAACCGGCTCGTTGAGCTGCCGCTCGGGTTGTTTGCGCTGGCGATCACCACGGTGGCCTTTCCGGCGCTCAGCCGGGCGGCGGCGGCCAAAGGCGCGGGTGCAAGTGCGCAGTTCTTCGAAGCCCGCCGGAGCGGCCTGGGCCTGATCTTCGCGCTGATGCTGCCCGCGACCGTTGGCCTGATGGTGCTCGCAGAGCCGATTATCGCCGCGCTGTTCGGGTGGGGCCGTTTCGAGGCCGGTGATATCGCCGTAACCTTCCCGCTCCTGCAGATTTTCGCTCTGGCGCTCCCCGCTTACGCCTTGGCGACTTTTGAGGTGCGTGTCTGCCACGCGAAGCACGACATGCGTACGCCGCTTCGCTGGGCTGGCCATTGCCTCTGGGTCAATTTAGTGCTGACGGTCTTGCTGGGTCCGCTGTTCGGCGCGGCTGGCCTTGCCTGGGCCAATGTCGTCAGCGCTTGGACACAGGCCCTTGGCCTTTTAGGGCACTCGGGTGGCTTGCGTGGCCTGGGCGGCCCGCTGGCCAAAGTCGGCGCTGCTTGTGCCGCGATGGGGGTTGGGTGCGTACTGCTGGCAGACTTTCTGATGCAGGCTTCCGCCTGGGTTAAACTCATCGCCACTATCCCCTCGGGAGCGGGGCTTTATCTGCTGCTTCTGATGGCAATGCGCTACCCGTATCTGCGGGATATACGGCAGGGCAAGGGAAGTTGACCGCCCGCCCCCTTTCGCGCAGGCTAACCCGGTGCCTCGCCTTCGGATCATCCTCTCCCTTATGCTTCTCGGAAGCTCCTGCTCCGCGCTTACCGTCACCCAGCTGATCGAGCGCCATCGCGCCTCTGTGGGGTCGACAATCGCCCTGCGTTCCTATGAACGCCTTTCCTGGGAGGGGACGCTCACCTTGGGGGAGCGGCGCATGCCGGTGAAATCTGTACGGCGCGCCCCGGAATTCCTCCGCCGCGAAGTCCAGCTGAAGCACTGGTCGCTGATCGAGGTGTTTGATGGCGAAACGGGCTGGCAGTGGTTCGAAACCGGCGCTGAGCGCACCGAAATGACCCGCCTCGTGGGTTCCGCCTTGCAGGAACTTGCCGGGCAGGCTCAATTCTTTCCGGAGTGGTGGGACGAACCTCAGGCCCTCGAACAGGTAGGGGTCAGCGACGTTATGATCCACCGCCGCCTAGATGCGCCCGTCTTCCGTTTGCGGTGGGTGTCCGCCGACGGATTTGACGAATCGGCTTATTTCAACGCCTACAATTTTCGCCTGTTGATGACCGAAAAGCGGCCGGAGGGGAGCCAGGGCGCGCCGCTGCGAACTTTTTTTTCCAACTTCCGGACGGTTGGGGACCTGACACTGCCGACGCGGATTGCGACCTTTCACGGCGACGAACCTGTTGGCATCCTCGAGATCGCAACGCTGGATCTCGATCCCGTTGTCATTCGCAGCCTGTTCCAGCCGCCGGTGGTGGCTGCGACGGAGTAGTCCGCGCGGGGGCGAAACGTTGCCTGCGCGGAAGTTGAAGAATCGCCTACCACGTTACGCCGCTGTCGGCGAGGCGTGTGTAGTAGCTTTCGCCTTCCCAAACCGCAATTCCGGATTCCAGATCAACCAGGCGCAGTTGGATGAAGTAGTCGACGCGGGTGTCCCTTCCGGCCTGATTGTTCACCTGTGACACTTGCCCGCGGATTTCGAAGTCGGGCCGTGGAGCGTTCGGGCCGGCAAGGTCCTGTTCCTGCGTGAGGATCCGGTTGGATCGGTTCAGGTCGATGCGGATTTTGTTCACCATTTCACGCACCGGAAAGTTGGTCAGGGTGTCGTCGGTGATCCGCCCGATCCGCATGATGGCGCGGTCGACGTCGGGATCGATCGCCGCCAGCGTGGGGCTGTTGAGCATCTGCGCGATCAGCTCCGACGTCACGCGGTCGAGGTCGCGGGCGCTGCCGCCAAGCGTTGGGGCGATTTCGGGGTCATCGGCGTCGACTTCGCGCACGTCATTGTAGCCGCAACCGGCCAGCGTGAGAACGAGTAAGGAGACCAGAAAGGAGTAAAAAGACGGAGAAAACATGGCAAATGCGGCTGATCGGGTATTCCGGATGGCGAGTGCGGAACTACTGGTCCTCACGGATGGTCATGCGAAAGTCATCCACGTCGAGGCGCGGGGCGGGCAGACTGAGAAATACGGGTTCGCGCGGGCGCAGGGTGCGGCGGTTCCACGAGCCGACAAGGCTGTCGACAACCATCCCGCCGGAGAGCCAATCAACCTTGTAGTTGATATCCACGGGCCGACTGCCCGAATTGATGAGCCCGGCGTTGATAATCAACAGTCCGGCGGAGTTTCGCCCGACGTTGAGGTCCTCCACCTTCACAGACCGGGGCAGGTTTGGCGACAGCGTTACGCGCCGGTCGATTGGGGGGACGCGGTTGGTGGCGCAGCCGCCCAGTAGGATGACAGCGAGGACGAAGTGCAGGCAAAAGAGTTTCATAGGTGGGCCGGGGCGAGGGGAGGTTCGGGAAAAGTGATGACGGTAGATCGCGGCGCCTGTCCAGCCTCAACGATTCGGACAAAGACCCAGTGAAAGCGTTCCGGCGAGAGTTGCAAGGTGCCCAGCGATTGCCCCTGCGGCCCGAGCAGGCGCAGCTGGCCGTTGTCGGGCGTCGCCACCCGGGCAACGCCGATCTCGTCGGGCAGGGTGGTCCACATGCGCGTATCTGCCTGAGCGGAGGCGACGGAAGCGGCCTGCGCAATCAGCAGAGCCCATTCGCCCCCCTCGGAAAACGCGAGGTACTGGGCGGCGCCTTTGAGCGCGGCGCTGACTATTGCCCGGGTGATGATCGCGGGCAGGCGTTTTCGAAACTCGGCCCGCACCACTGCGTCGATACTGGCAAGCAGCTCCGTCTTCTCGCCGATGCCGGGCCCCTCCACGCGCACAAAGGGGTACACGCTCCAGCCGTTGTGGTAGACCGGGAAGGCGAGCGGCAGGATGATCGACACCCCGTCGATGGCCAGCGGTATCGGCAGGGACTGGCTCGAAAGCGTTGGGCCCCAGCCATTTTCAACAAACACCCATGTCGTCGGCGGCACCTCGGCGAGCGTCAATTCGCCGTCGGCCAGCCGCTCGATCAACTCCAGGTCGGCCGCGACGGCGGGATTTTCCGGCACCATTGCGTACGCCCGGCGCAAGGCTTGGCTGCCCTCGCTACTCCAGTCGATCCGGTCCTGCGGATACAGTAGATAATAAAGCCCCTGGAGATACGAAGCGAAGGGGTTGACAAAGTTTTCGTAAACTGACCAGCGGTCGATGTCACGGTAGCGGTCCCGGATGATGCGGTCGGCGCTCAGTTTCGATCCGCCAACGCGCATCAGGCGCTCCGCTGTCTGCCCCCGCGGGCCGCGGAGGTCGCTGCGGTCTTCCAACGCGTCCTCGATTTCCTCCTCGAAGCGGCGCACGGCCTGCCCCTGTCGCTCGTAAGCTCGGCGAAACTCCGTCCGCGCCCCATCGAAGTCACCCGTCGCCAGCAGGTTCAGCGCTTTGTACGTGTTGATGAGGATGCCTTCGAACTCGTAACCCCGGTAGGTGACAATGTTGTCGTTGGCGATCAGCGCACCGATGTTTTCAAAAACCTCGAGTACGCGGCCCTGCCGGTCCCAGTAGTTTATTATCTGGTCGGCCTGGTCGAATCGTAAAAAGCTCTGGTCGTAGTCACCGACGAAACGATGGGCGTCGCCAGCGTTCATCAGTTCCAGCAAATGGTCATCGAGTTGCGCCGGTTGCGCTGGCAGTTGCGCCTCGGCCACCGCCGGCGCGGCGGTCGGGTTGCTTTGCATGGCCTCCCGCACATTGACATTCGAGGCGCACCCGCCCAGCAGCAGCCCGCCAACGACGGCAATGGCCGCCAAGCCGGACTGCCAGGAATTGTCGCTAGTGCGCCGCATAAATCGAAACCGTGACCCTCCCATGCAAACCCCGGTTCGGCAAGGCAAAGCCAGAAAGGGAACTGCACCCTCGGACCGTGATCCGGCGAACTTGTTCGCCACGGGTCCAGAAACGCGCGCGGTCGCAGCGCCGACTGTTCAACAAACACTAGCGTCAGGGGATGTTTTGAAGCTCATGACCGAGTCCGGTGAGCGGGGCTGTGAGTGGCGAAACCAGCTTCCGAAACGAGGCGAGTCTAGAGTCGTCGCGTTGCCGCTAAGGGTGCCGGTTGGTGGTGATTGGGCGAGGTGGATGGGTGGATCGAGTCATGCCCGACCCGAACGCCGGTCTCTTCGATCAGGAAGTCGCCGTCAGCTATAGTAAGAGCAGCGGCCACCATATGGAGGTTTGCTCCACCGCATGAGGGTTGATCGCCGGATGAAACGTCACCGGAAACCTTTAAGGGAAAAGCTCTCGGAAACATCTGGTCACCTTCCCGTGTCGTGTCTACATTTTATCTCCAGTTCGGCAGTCGTTGCAGTTGACGCCTAAGGCGCAAGTGAACTTTATCTTGGTTAAAAAACGTGGTTTTAAAACTACTGTCGGGCATAATAAGTACGCGCTATGGAATACTTTTGGGCAGGAGTCGTAGTCCTTGGGATTGGCATGATCCTTTACGGGATCATCTCAAGCAAAATTAAGGATAAGAAACTCCGGAAAGCGACTCGTGAGTTGCTTCCGGCATTGCGAGACCATATCGCGGCGGGCAAGAAGTATAACGTGTTTATGAGTCACGGACAGCGATTCGATGGCGTTATTTTCTTGGGACTTTCCGAGCCATATGACCCACAGAATCAGTTTTTGCCTTTCCCATTGGCGCAGTGGTTGATCCTCCAGAAGCCAGACGGTAAGCAGGTCTATATCAAGCCCACAGCCATACGTTTTTATGAAGATGCGGAGTAACCTAAACAGGGTGCTGAAAAAGTCAGGAGTCCGAAAATTTGGACGGATTGGGGTAGGTCTCGACATGCCTTCGATCTCGAAAAGTGTTTCTCGGCGATCTTGCGAATCCGATTCTTCAAGTAGTTTAATCACGGGAATTTAACGCCCCCTTTTTCAGCACCCTCCCAGGCAACTTTGAAGTAGACGCGGAGCGCGAAATGCCAAACCGGCTTCAATCCCCCCAAGTCATGCTGATGGGCGCCGTGGCGCTCGGCCATAGCGGAGCTGGTACACGCGATGGAACTGGGCGTAACTGCCAAACCCTGCCTCGATGGCAAGGGCGAGGAGCGTTTCTCGAGGTTTGCTCTGCCGTAAACGTTCGAAGCGCTTCAAGCGCTCCTGATTGCGGTAAACTGTCATGGATTGACCGATCTGATCATGAAATAGGCGGCTGAGACGACTCTGGCTAAGGCCTGCCTTTTTCGCGATTTTCGCAAGGTCGTCCTCGCCGCTCTTCAGCAATTGCGCCGCCCGGAAAACGCTTGGATGCAGCTGCTGTGCTTCGGACACCGGCGAAGCTATCTGGTACAGGCGCCAACATTCCAAAAGGTGGAACGCCAGCGAGGCGTTGACATGGTCTCTGCCGGCATCCGCCGCCTGAAGCACCTTGAAGCCATGATCGAGCGTCTCTGTTTGTTCCGGTAAGACGCGACGGTGCAGGATGGCTCCGGGGTTGCCAGCTCGCAACAGGTGATTGTCCGTGCTGAGGCACGTCTGGCGCACCATCTCCTGACGAAACACCACGACCCACATTCCGAGCTCGTCAGAGCTTTCCAGCAGGACGTGCTCCTGCTCGGGAAACAGCCAGATCAGGCTTCCCGGCGCCAGGTGGCAGTCCACCGAGTCGATCAGGTAGCGCCCGGTCCCTGCCACTACCAGGTTCACCTCCAGCTCCTCATGCGTGTGCTCTTCCCGCGGCAGGTATCCTTGCTCGACCCAATAGACGGCGCCCGCGCGGCCGCTGGCAATTTCCAGGCGTGTCTTCATCCCGACATCAAATGAGAAGTATACGCCATCAGCTGGGAAGACGTCGGTAAAGTCTAATGGTAAGGTTACACGTATGAGAATGACCGTTGAACCCCAAGTCGAAATCACCGAATCCCACCAGAAGCAGTTTCAGGAACGCGGTTTCTTTCTCCTGGAGCGGGCGATGACCGAGGAGGTCCTCGAGCGTCTGCGCGGAGAGGTCGATCGCTTTATCGAGGCGCGCGAGGCGGAGATGCGCGAAAAGGGCGTCGAAAAGCTCGGCCTGGATCACCTGGGCAAGCGCTACTTTATTCAAAGCAGCTACAAGAAGAGCCAGATCATCCACGATTTCATTTTCAGCGAGCTGATGGCGGCGATCTGCCGCGCCACGGTCGGGGCAAATGCGCGCTTCTTCTTTGACCAGTGGGTGATCAAAGCGGCGGAAAAGGGCATTCCTTTCTCCTGGCACCAGGACAGCGGCTACGTGCCGTTTGACCACACCCCATATGTGACCTGCTGGACGCCGCTCGACGATGTCGACGAGAGCAATGGCACCGTCTACCTGCTACCTTACGATCGTCTGGGCGTCAAATCCCGGGTTCAGCACATCAAGGATCCCGAAACGAATGACATGGTGGGCTATTTTGGAGAAGATCCTGGCGACCCGGTCCGAGTTCCTGCAGGTAGTGTCGCGGTCTTTTCGAGCGTATGCTTTCACCGCAGCGGCTATAACCAGTCGGCCAACATGCGCCGCGTACTGCTGACGCAATACTCGCCCGAGATCATCAAGAACCCGTGGACCGACGAACAGCTTTTCCAAGGCCTGCCGTTCCTGGAGAACGGTGTCGTCACCAGCGAAAACTACTTCGCGGCGGAAAAAGCCTGAGGCCGAAACGGCGTCGATACGGAAAACATGCCCATGGCTGAGGTCAGCAGGTACCGACTTAAAGAGAACGAAGCTGAAGCTCGCGAGCGGATGCGCGCGTTCTGGGAAAAGGATGCCGTGGACGGTCGCCCGCCGCTGCGGATCATCGTCGACAATCCGGGGTATACCGCCGAGCCGTTTGCGCACCCCGAGATGACCGCAAAGGAGTGCGATCGCTCCCCGGAATGGCATGCCTGGCGAACACGGAATGAGCTTTTCGGCAAACGCTACCTGGCCGAATCGTTCCCGGGCATCCTCGCGACGTATGGAGCCAACATCTGCCTCCCATCCGACCTCCTGGGCGGCGATTACGAATGGCACGGCCCGACTACCTGGACGTACCCCATGCCGGACGTGTACGAGCGTCCGCTGCCTTCCTTCGATCCCGCCAACCCGATCGTCCGCGACCTCGATCGTTGCATCGAAGCAATGGCTGCGGTCATCGGCGACAACGGGTTTATCAATCCGCCATCCCTACTCGATCCGCTGACGACACTCTCGCTCTTCCGCGGAATGGACGAGATGTGCATGGACCTCGTTGATGACGAGGAGAAGGTAAACCGCTTCTGTCGCCATGCCCGCGAGGTGGCGCTCGACAGCCATCGGCACTTTCAGGCGAAGGTCGAGAGCCTCGGCTATGGAGAAAATCAGACCTGGCTCGGCACCTTGGCGGAGGGTACGATGGAAGCCGTACAGTGCGATGCTTCAATTATGCTTTCGCCCGATATGTTTGAAGACTTCGTGCTGCCCGACCTGGCAGCCTTTGTGGAGTATTTCGATCGCTCCCTTTACCACCTCGATGGCAATGCGCAGGCTCGCGCTTTTGACCACATGGCGAGCCTCCCCAAATTGGACGGCATCCAATGGAATCCCGAACCGGGTGGTGACGACCCGCGACAGCAAATCGAATTGTTACGCGAGGTGCGCAAGCGGGGTTGGTGTCTCTTTGTATCACTAAGAAATCTTGACGATGCCATCTTCGTCATTCGCGAGCTGGGGCCGGAAGGCCTGTTTGTCGATCTTCCGAATATCAAAACGCTCGACGAAGCCGAATCCGCAATGGAGACGCTGCAACGCGTCTTTTGCCGCTAATCGATCGCGCCCGGCAACGGTTTCTTATCTATGCTTGCGCATTGCCAATTGGGCTTTCGTACCCGCTCACCCAAGCCGCTCACGCTCGTCTTCCCTGTGGGAGGTCCCCGCCTGCCCGAGCGGGTGCCGTTTTACCTGCGCGGGTTGTTTGACCGCATTCCGCGGGAGCGACCGGCGCCGACGGCGTGGGATGAGCAGTATTTCAAGTGGCCGTTCGACCTGACAGCAGGGAAGCTGCTCCCGGACGAGGGGAGAATTTTGTTTCGCGGGGAGTTGCAACGGCAAACCTCTCGGTGGGGCGAGTTCTGGCAGGGCGACTTCTCCGGCTGGCGCGAGCCCGGAAACTTCCAGATCGAGACCGATTTCGGCTGTACCTTTCCGCTCGCGATCCGGGAGGACCTCTACGCGCGAATCGCAAGGGGTTATCTGGACTACCTGTTCTGCCAGCGCAGCGGGCAAGCGGTGCCCGGCATCAGGCTGGCGCAGCATCTTGACGATGGCGTGCTCGACACTGATGGCTCCCGGGTCCATGCAGCGGGCGGCTGGTACGACGCTGGTGACCTGCGCAAGTGGATGTTCCTGACGCAGCCGAATCTGCAAGCGCTCGCCTCAATCGTTGAACGCGGGCACCCCGCCTTTCGGGCAAAGGCTCTCGACGAAATTGCGTGGGGCAACCGCTACCACCATGCAATGATTTCGCCGGAGGGGCAGGTGTGGGAGGACATCGGCGGGGGCCGGTTCCGCGGCACGGACTTCGAACGTCAGTGGTGGTTCGAGAACCACCCCGGTTGCAATGTCGATGGCTCGGAGTGCCGCTATACGGACAACCAACCGGGCAGCGGTGATGAACGCTCCGTGCGCACCACCTACAACCCGGCGGTCCAATTCATGTATGCCCGCACCCAGGCGCGCCTGGCGCAAGTGCTCAACGAATCGGAGGCCCGGCGCTCGTTCGCCCTGGCGGAACGGGCGTGGCTGTACGGCTCGAATTGCGGGCACGACGGGCGCACGCTGTTCCTGGCCGAGCAGGCGTGGGCGGCGGTTGAACTGCGCGCCGTCGGCTCCGAAATCGCTACGGGCGCCGAGACGGAACGGCTGTTGGGCGAGTTGCTTCAGCGGCAGTTCATCGGGGAGGAAGGGCTCAGCGGGTATTTCCTCGAGGCGGATGGCCGCGAGGGGTTTCGGTCGATCGCAGCCTCCTGCGAACCGGTGTTCCCGTTGCTCCGTCTGTTACTCACGAAACCCGATCAGGTGTCGTTGGCGCTTTTTGCGAGGTGTGAAACGGCAATCTGCCAGTATATCGACAATTATTTGCTCCGCGATGCGCAGACCAACCCGTTCGGCGTCCCCCCTTATGGCGTGTACGATGCCTGCCCTTTCGCCGAACACCAGACCTTCCGAGAGGCCGGTAACCACCGTCACGTGCGGACGTTTATCCACCCATTCAACGAACAGCAGATTGCCCACGGAACAGGCGCCGTGATCACTCAGCAGTTGAATCTGCTGGCCCAGGCCGCCTCGCTGACAGGCAGAGACGATTGGCGGACCGCCGCGGAAACCCTTCTTCAGTGGGTTTTCGGCCACAATCCCGAGGGGCTGTGCCTCCATACCGGCGTCGGCTACCGTCACCCAACTCCCTTTTCGGCCTATATTACTCAAATCCCCGACGCCATGTGCGTCGGTCATATCGGCCGCCCCGACGACTCCCCTTACCTTGAAACCTCCGAGCTCATCGAATGGTGCACCCAGGAAATCTGGGATGTTCATCATGGCTATCTGGCAGAGGCGAGCCTCTGGTTGTAGCACGCCTTGCTCGCTAAACTCTACGCCTTGTCCAATCCGAGAGCGCCCTGGGCGTCACGCAGCTCTACCTCATCATCCTGCAAATCAGCCCCTGTCTCGAAGCCGGGCTCTTTCGTGTTCGAGCGAGTCGTTCGCTGAGCTTTGAATCTATCTCTCGTGAAATCACTTGAACTGCTTCAACTATACTTTTCGGTTTTTCTTTCTCCTCTGCCCTTAGTAACAGAGGGATGAAGGTAAATGCTATACAGGAAAAAGCTATAAGAAGAGATCTTTTATTTTCTTGCCTAGCGATGAGAGCACCTACCTCTGGAAGCAGAGCGAGGAACGAGCGGCGCTGTAAGAGGTTAGGTGACTCGACTGGTTGTGATATTGTTTCATCATTGCCCGATTTTTTTTGAAAGTCCGAGATTTGGATCGATGCCCAGTTCTTTCTTTTTTGCACGATACTCCTCAAGGACAAACGGTCCAAACACGCTCTCAGAATCTAACTCGACAATGTAATATTCAATAACTTCGCGATCAATCTCCATGCCATACTTATCGGTATATGGGTGTCGCTTTGCGATGATATATTCATCGTTCCATCCCACACTGAAAATCATTGAGTCGACAACCGTTCTGAAACTTTTTTCTTCAAATTTACAAAGCACTGTCTGTTCGATCGTATCGGCTGCAAAAAGACCGTAATCATCAACAATTATTTCTTCATGCGCCGGGAGTGCAAAGCAGCCAGCGATAAACAAAGAAATGAAAACTAAGCTAATAATCGCGAAGGCTATTTTTCTTTCTTTCACAACAGTAGTTTTTGAACGACGTTGTTGTTGTCTAAGATAAAGTTCACTTGCGCTTTAGGCGTCAAGTGCAACGACCCCGGGCTAGCCGGTAAAAGGTGCTATCGACACCAGAAGGTGAACAATTGTTCGGTTCGCCGTTTTCCGGGCGGATGAAATTGGATGACTGGCCTTCCACAGCCCACGCCGACGTAGCGGGCTGGGTCGCGTTCGTTGCTGGCGGTCCAGGTGAGGCGGGCGGGGGCGGCGGTAATCTTCGTCGTGACAAGATGGAAGCCGGAGGCGGGTGCACGGGCGATAAGCACGGCAGCTTTGCTAGTTTATCCCAATCTATCACCCTGTTGACAAGCTTTATGTGTGCGAAAGCAAGTGTCGCTGGCGCAAGGCCGTCAGGCTCGTCAGACCACTTTGCGCAAGGGTGCCTTGCCGGCGGAGCTCCACGCTTGTCTAATCCGTCATTGTTGGCCATTTTTTGGGTCATGCTAAGGCGCTTCTTTTTCCTGGCCCTGTTGTTCGGTATGGCCGCCCTTACTGGCAAGGCTTCTGACGAACGGCTGCCCAACGTCGTCGTGTTGCTGGCGGATGATATGAGCTTTGGTGGAGCTTCCTGCTATGGCGCGCGCTGGGGAATGACGACTCCGGCGCTGGACCGCCTGGCTGCGGAAGGCGTTCGCTGTACCGATGCCTATGTTACGTCACCGACCTGCGGACCATCGCGGGCAGGGCTGGTGACTGGGCGGATGCAGACGCGCTTTGGCGCGGAGTTCAACGGACCCCGCGCGGAGGGCGTCGGGCTGCCGTTGACCGAGACGACCATCGGGTCGCGCATGCAGGCGCTTGGCTACACGACGGGGATCGTTGGCAAGTGGCACCTTGGCGGGGACGCGGAGGTCGGTGCGGAGTTTCATCCCCTGCGACGAGGCTTCGATGAGTTTTTTGGCTTTCACGGGAGTATGGTGCCCTACTTCCGAAGTAACGCGCTGTATCGCGACGCCGTGCCAACGCCTGTGCGCGACCCGGCCTACCTGACCG
The DNA here is from genome assembly GCA_050331415.1 of Opitutales bacterium. Taxonomy (GTDB): domain Bacteria; phylum Verrucomicrobiota; class Verrucomicrobiia; order Opitutales; family Cerasicoccaceae; genus DAIQNO01. The sequence continues at coordinate 22,936 of JBHJGW010000246.1, forward strand.
ATATGCTGGCCCGGGAGGCCGCGGCTTTCATTGAGCGCCATGCCCAGAGGCCGTTTTTCGTCTACGTCGCGTTCAATGCCGTGCACACGCCCTACCAGGCGACTCCGGAGGATCTCGAAGCTGCGCGCGAGCTCCCGCCGCCGCCCCTCGAAGCCGCGCGCCTTGCCGGCCTCGATAATGACGAACGCGCGAGGGTGCTCGAAACGATCGCAGTGCGCCGCGCCATGCTGCGCGCGCTCGACCGAGCCGTCTCGCGCATCATGGCGCAACTCGAGGACTCAGGTGTAGGCGACGACACGCTGGTTATTTTTACCAATGACAATGGCGACTGGACTCACAACCACCCCTACCGTGGCGGTAAAGGCGTCGTGCTGGAGGGCGGCGTGCGCGTGCCTTTCATTCTGCGCTGGCCGGAGCACCTGCCCGCCGGCGACACCTTCGGGGAAATCGTGTCGACGCTCGATATTCTACCCACGGCAGTGGCGGCGGCAGGCGGCGAGATCGACCCGGCCTGGCAGCTCGACGGCGTCAACCTGCTGCCCTACCTCACCGGTCAGCTCCAAGGCGCGCCTCACGAAGCGCTTTTCTGGCGGCTCGGCCAAAACAAGGGCGCTCGCATCGGCGACTGGAAACTCTATTACAGCGGCTTCGGCTTCTATAGCGAAAAACACGGCATGGCCCCTCCGGATCCCACGCCGAATTGGCACCTCTACCACCTGGTTGGCGACCCCGCGGAGCAGTTCGACCTAAAGGCGCACTTCCCAGAAAAGTTCGCCGAACTCCGAGCTATCTTCGATGCCTGGGAAGCCGAGCGAGCCGAGCGGCGGTGGCCCTTCGGACCGTCTGGGCATATGGGCCTGTGGCAGGCTGACGGAGGTTAGCGGTCCGATGGAGGAAATCTCGTTGGCAAGAATACGGTCATGATAATCGCGCCTCGCCAAGCGCAGCGTCCGCGGTAACGGCTTCGTCGTCAGGAAAGAAATTCGGCGTAGCGCTTTCGCCATTCTTTGAGTTTTCGCAGGTAGTAGGCGGGGTCGTAGGGCGTTGTGTTGGGATCGTACGCGCTCAGGGGACGGGCGACTTGCCAGTCAGGGCTTCGCTTTTTTTCTCCGGGCGTGATGAAGTAGCGGACGGCTTCGCCCTGGCGGGGGTGCGGTTGCATCCGCAGCGCGACTTCGAGGCTGGCGCGGCGGGGTTTGCCACCGCTTTCGACCGCCTTGGCGTAAGCCGACGGGCGCTGCGAAAGGTACTCGTTTTTAGCGAGCTGCGCCACGGGCAGGGTGCCGGCTTCAAGGGCTGCTTCGTATTCGCGGATACGGGTTTCCGGCGGGATCTCCGTGGCGCCGAGCTGATAGCGGATCAGGTGGTCAGTCAGCGCTTTGAGGAAGGGCTCGATGCCGCGCGAGCGCAAAGCGGAACCGCGGATGGTCACGTTTTCCCCGTCAAAAAGCGCGTAATTTTTTGCCTTATAGCAGAACATCGCTTGGTAGGCACCATCGAATTCCAGGGTGATGCCTGCGGGCAGGTCGCGGGTGATCTTCGCGAGCAGAGCCTCGGGGTCGGTATCCGGGGTGGGGCTTGCGACATAGAGGCCGTCGGTGTCGGCTTCGAGGACCGGCGCGTTTTCGGCCTCGAAGCGCTCGATGAGCTCCTGAAGCAGTTCGCGGCCGCGCAGGGTCACTTCGGCGGCGAGTTCGCTGTCGCCAAACCGCGCCCCTGCGAAGCCGAGGTAACCGTAGAAGCTGTTAATGAGAATTTTGTAGCTCGCTTGCCGGGCATTATACTCGCGCGCGATGGTCGGATCGTCGGCCTCGCGGGCGGCGGTTTTGTAGCGCAGGCGTTCTTCGCGCAGCTCCGTGAGCAAGGGCAAGAACGCGCCGAGGGGGTCACCGGCCGGGTTGCGGTTTATGCTCAGCAGCAGGCTCGGGTACAGGCTCGCGACGTCGTAGTGCAGCACATGCTTGAAGACGCCGGTGCGGAAACTCTTGGTGAAGGCCCCCTCGTAGGTTTCGACTTCCGGCGGATCGGGCAGAGCGGCCCCGGCTGCGAGGTAGCGCTCGATCAGCAGGCTCTCGACCTTGGCGCCGGTGCCACGCAGGCAGACTTCCTGCAGTGTCATGGGCAGGTTGAGGCACTGCGCGGCGTAGGTCGGCAAAAGCAGGTCGGTGAGCGCGCGGGCCTCGCGCAGGTCCTGCTCGAGCTGCTTGCGGAAGGCGGCGCGGTCACCCTCGAAGGCGGTGGCGAGCTCTGCGACGGTCAGAAAGGGCCGCTCCGTGCTGTCGCCGAGGTTCAGGTGCGCGGCGACCTCGGGCAGGGTATAGTCTGGCAGCTCCCGCGCGGCGAGGTCGTAGAGCTGTACCATCAGCAGCGTGTCGAAAACAGCGCGTCCGGGAAGCGTGGCGCGGGGGTAGTCGATCCACCGCTCCGCGACGCGCAAACGGCTGCGGCGATACGCCCCTTTCTGGCCGAAGCGTCCCCAGACCGGTGAGGTCACCTTAAAGCGCCGGCATCGCCGCTGCAGGTAGTCGAGCGCATGGCCGAACACGTTGTGCCCTTCGATGATATCCGGGTCGATCGTCTGCAGGCGTGCGGCGAAGTCCTTGAGCATCTGCCGCTCGATCTGGTCGTTGGCTTCGGGCAGTTCCAGTATCTCGACGGTCAAGGCGTTTTCCGCCGCTGGGTCGTTCCACAGCAGGCCGATGGCGATCACGCGGTCTGCCTTTTCCATTGGATCCGGCCCGGCTTCGTCTTCACCTGCATTTGTGGCGATAGCAATCGTCAGGCGGCGCAAGCGATCGAGCGGCAAACCGCGAAAAAGCCGCGCGCGCTGGTCGAGCAGCCACTGGTGTTCGAGTGGTTTGATGGTGTCGCGGCGCGGCCCGTCTTTGTCCGCCATGGCAGTCTTCCAGGCCT
>JBHJGW010000247.1:0-17500 GCA_050331415.1 Opitutales bacterium
GGACCTCGGCATGCTCGAAAAATGCCTCCTGGGAAATCCGTTCCTCAAAAGCTTCCTGGCTGAGGAAAAAGTAGTCCACACCCTCGGTTTCTCCTGGGCGCGGGGAGCGGGTAGTCGCCGTTACCGCCCGCGATAGGTTGGGGCAGGCCTGGACGAGGCGGCTGGCCACCGTCGACTTCCCGCAGCCGGCCGGGCCGGACAAAATGAGAAGCGATCCGGGATAAACCTCCATTCTCTGGTTTTCGTCACACCCCGGAGGCAAAGCAAGCACATCCCGTAAAAAACTGGGGTGGCGACGCAGCTCGAGACCCGCTGGCTAAGCGCTGGAAGCCCACGAGGGTCCTGGCAGGAGCCAGCCAGCGGTATCTTTACGCCCTGGCTCGGCGACGCAGAAAGGAGCTTGGCCTTCGGCACGCTGCGTGCACGATCGTGGGGCTGAATTTAATGCCTGAGAAGCCCCAAGAGCCTCCCCGTGCCAGTGCCTGGCAGCACCATCCGCGCTGGCGGACCCAGCGGGTGCCGCGGATCGCCTATCGCTTCCGCCGTACCTTGCAGTACCTTTTTCACTTGTTGGTCTGGTCGCGTGTCGTGGTAGCGCGCCAGAATTGGGGGCGGATTGTCATTCCGGAAGATCTCCGCCACGCCAAACAAGTACCGTTTGGCCAGCCGCAGCTGGAATGTCGCGGCCGTAGTGGCGCCGAGCACGTCGAGAGCGGATTCCGGGCGGTCTACGACATTCTTTTTGCCAATCTCAAACGCGCGGATCTCATCACCCCGTTACGCCATGCGGTGCCGGGTCCGGCCTTCGCCGGGGTTTATCTCTGGGACAGTGCCTTTATTGCGCAAATTTGGAACACCTGGGACCGCGCCACTGCACGGGAAGTCCTCGAAGCCGTCATCGAACTCCGCGAGGGGGACCGGTTACAGCACGTCGTGGCGGACTTCGTCTCGAGCACCTTCACGCAGCCGCCCCTTGTGGCCTGGGCTGCCCAGCGTCTGATGGAGTCGGAGCCGGACACTGACGCGACTGCTGCGTACCGCCGCCGGGTGTATCCCGCGCTTTCGGCCTTCCACCACTGGCTGCAGGCCGAGAGGCGGCGGGATGATGGGCTCTACTGCTGGTTGCATCCTTATGAGTCCGGGGTGGAAAATGCGCCGCGTTTTGCCAATCGAGACGAAAGCTTCCTCGCCGACACAAGGCAAATCGCAGCGCCTGACTTTTGTGCTTATGTTATTCTGCAGTGTGAGGCTTTAAGTGCGATGGCGGAGAAACTCGGCGATGGCCTCGCCGCGAAAAAATTCCACGAGCACGCCGAAGAACTTCGCCAACAAATGAACTCCCAGTTGTGGGACGAGCAAGACGGGCTCTACTACGACGCCGAGCCCGATGGAAATCTTATACGTTCCCGGACGATCGCATCGCTTTTGCCGTTGGCTGCAGGCGTGCCTGACCTTGAGCGCGCCCAGCGACTTGTGGAACACATCCGCAATCCGGCGTCGTTCGGGTCTACGGTGCCGCTACCCTCCGTGGCGCTCGACGATCCCGATTTCGCACGCGACATGTGGCGAGGCCCGGTCTGGATCAACGTTGCTTACCTGGCCGTGCAGGGCCTTCTGCGCTACGGCTTCCGGAGGGATGCCGCCGAGGTCGCCTGGCGGCTTTGTGACGGGGTATTCCGTGTGCTGGAAGCTGAGCATCAGGTGTACGAATTTTACGATCCCGAACACTTTCACACGCGGTTTCTTCACCGTAAAAAGGGCAATCTCTGGAAGGCTATTACCCTGGGCAGCGGCCCGCAGAAGGAGTTTGTCGGTTGGAGCGGTCTGGTGAATACCTTGTTCATCGAGGTGCTGCTAGGCTATCACCGCTCTGACGGCCACGTGCGGCTGCGCCCCTGCCTTCCCGCCCACCTGGCAGGCATTACGCTCATTTTGGAAGTCGCTCAGGATGACGCCCGGCTGGAACTCACTGGCGATGCGCGCCAAAATACCCACGGAATCTTGACCTTTGGTACGACCTCCCACCCTTTCGAGCTAGCATTTGGCGAGGAAATCCGGTTTTAATTCATCGGTTCTTTGGTGTCATCGTTATTGATCTTCGCTGTTTCACCTTTCGTTATCCACGCCCATCAGGGCTTCCCCGACGTGCGTCGCCCGACTTTTCCCGAGACAACTTTCGGGGTCACAGGCCAAACGACTTCCGACGACTCTTTTCTTCCATGCACCTCTGCGACCTTACGCTTGCCTATACCGAAACCAGTGGCGGAATCCGCACCTACATCGACCAGAAACGCCGCTTTCTGGCGGAGGAGACCGATCACCGCCACACCCTCATTATTGCTGGCAAAGGTGATTCTGTAAAGCGCGACGGCCCGTTGACGGTCATCACAGTCGACAGCCCGGTGATTCCCGGTTGCGAGCCGTATCGCTTTTTCTGGCGGCCCGACAAGCTACGCGCAGCCCTGGAAGAGACCCAGCCCGATGCCGTCGAACTCGGCAGTTTTTTCATTTCGCCCTGGTCGGCGTTCCGCTATCGGAGCGAACGACGGGCGGCGGACAAACCTTGCGTGGTCGGGGCTTATTTTCACACCGACCTCGCCGATGCCTACTTCGCCCATCCGATCGAGGAGGCCACCGATGAGATTCTCTCCTGGAGCGATACCCTCCACCGCTGGGGCACCAAGCTCAGCGATGTCATCGGGAACCGGATGGAGAATCACTTTGGAGGCATCTTTCAGCGATGCGACCTGACATTCGCGGCCACGCCCGCGCAGGCCCGGCGTCTCCACCATTACGGCGTCGGCGGGACCGAAATTATTCCCCTGGGGGTCGACACCCGGCTGTTTCACCCCTCGAAGCGCTCCGATAAGATGCGTCAGGAAGCCTTTGGTGCGGGCGAAAATGATATCGTGCTGATTTACGCAGGGCGCCTCGATGTCGAGAAAGATGTCGATCTGCTTGCCGACGCCTTCGAGGCGCTCAACTTGCCCAACGCAAAGCTTGTGATGATGGGCGAAGGGCCCCGCCGCGAGGATCTGGAGGAGCGCGCCGAGCGCGTCCACGGCATGCAGATCCGCCACTACGAAAAAGACAAGCCCACTTACGCGGCGCTGTTGGCCTCGGCGGATATTTACGTCACCGCTGGCCCGCACGAGACCTTCGGCCTTAGCGTGGTTGAGGCGCAAGCCTGCGGCCTGCCCGTCGTGGGTGTCAAAGCAGGCGCGCTGACTGAGCGCGTGGTTGACGGCACAGGGCGCCTTGTTCCCGAGGGGGATGCCGAGGCCTTCGCGCGCGCCGTTGAACAAATCGCACCGGACCGGAAAACTTGTGGAGAAGCTGCTCGCCGCCACATCGACGAAGGTGGCTACGGCTGGGACAGTTCCTTCCGCAAGCTCGTCGACTGCTATGAGCGTGCCCTGGAGCGTGAAGCCATTCCTGGCAGCTAATACTACCTTACCAAAGAGAAGCGGTAGATTGAACGCCGCGGTGGCGGCTTCGGATGCTTTTGGCGCAGAGCGGCGTTCGCAACGAGGAGGCGGGGCCTACAGGCCCAGTCGTCCCCCTCGCTGCCTTGGTTTGCATCCAAAATCATCTCGATCAATTTACCGGCCTCTCCGGCAAGATGGTATAAGTCGTCTGAAGGCAAAGCCGGGTCCTAGCAGATGAGGGGCCCAAATCAATCCGCCACCCTCAGCCCGCAAACCGCTCCCTTCTTGGGTGATCGAGATTGCGGAACTTCGGATTAGTACGATTGGGCGGTAATGGCCCTATCGGGAAGTTTTCGGGAGTTTCCGTCTGCGGCATCGGGCGGAATCGGGGGGGCTTTTGTGCCCTTGCGCTTCATCACCTTCTGTACGACCGCCGACAGGATGAGGATGCCGGCAAGAATGCTGGTTACCGTAACGAGGTTGCCGCCGGTAAATGTCTCGCCCAGAATGAGGTAGGGCAGCGCGACACACATTTGCGCGGTGACGCTCGCGAGCACATAGGTTGTCAGCGGGACACCCGTTGACGCCCCGTAAACGAGTTTGAAGACAAAGGAGATACCGGGAAAGATCGACATCGTCGCCAAAAAGCGTGCCTGCCGAAATTTTGAGACCTCACGGTAGTCGCGGACGGCCCAGCTGACCTTGCGTCGCAGGAACGCCCCCGGGCTGCCGCGCATCGCGAAATAGGCAAGCAGATGGTGTAGGACGAGTACCCCCAAAGCGATCCCGGATCCCGTCAGCCAGCCAAAGCGAAAGCCAATGAGTACGAGGAAAGCGCTTAGTGGCAGGCCCGCCAGCGGGAGTAGCAGGAAGAGTAACAGCACCCAGCCGGTTGGCAGCGTTCGGAGCCATTCGCCGAAGGTATCCGGCTCCGGAAGGTGCATCCAAATGTAAGTCGCGAGGCCGAAGTGCGCTGCCAGGAGGAAGAGGCCAAGCGCCGCGATTACCAAAACCGCCGCGGCAAGGATCCACCGGTGCACAATCGGATCTTGGAGACGCGCGAGGTAGGCGTACCGGCGTTTGGTGTAGGGGGCAATTCGAGACACGACGATTCGAGTAAAGCGGTTCGCATGCCGAAACCATCATTACCTTCGAGTCTGGGATGCCAGCCCCAAAAGAGGCACTAAGAAACGGCAGCTTGCCCGCGCCGGCCACAGATGACGCGAGAAACCCGCCACTTTTCTTGCATTCTGCAGTGAGGGTGGCAGTGCTTCGAGCAACCCCGACAGGGTTCACGCTGCGGCGAAGGGTTAAAAGTACCGGTGTTTCCCGCTTTCGGAAGCGGTGGATTTACCGGTGGGGAGTGATACCAAGGCGCCCATCTAACAAGTTATGGAAGAAAGCAAGCCGCCTCCTGAATCCCCGGGTCCCGACCCACGCACCGCCACTGGCGAGGGTGACGCCAGCCGTGGCGAGGTCGCCATTTATGCCTTCGCCAATATCGAAGGTGCCATCGCGGACAAAATGCCGGAGACGCTGCAGAACGTCCTGATCGTGGTCGCCCACCTCAATCCGCTCCTCATCGGCTTGGTCATGGGCCTGCGGACGCTCTGGGACGGGATTATGGACCCCATCATGGCGTACATTTCCGACAATACCAAAACGCGGTGGGGTCGTCGCCGCCCGTGGGTCTTGTTGGGAGGGGTGTCCCGGGTACTTTTCCTGGTTCCGTTCATCGCGTTCCTCCCGATCAACGAGGAAACGGTTGCAGACAACCCGGTGATGGAGGCACAACGGCGCGTCAACGATGCCGCCAGCGTCCTGGACAAGAACTTTACGACGATCGCCAAGAGCTTCGATCAGCTGCCCGAGGCCGATCCAGAGGTGCAGACCAAGACGCTCGACATGCTCGAGGGCACGCTGGAAACGAGCTGGATCGCCGATGTCGTGGGCGTCTTTACGCCCGACAAAGACACCAGCTTTTTATACGTCGCCGACGAGCAGCTCGGCTATTTGAAGGAAAACCTACCAAAGCTCGAAGAGGATTTAGCCACGCGCCGCGAAATTCTCGAACGACGGGAGGCCCAAATCGCTGACTTGAAGGCTCAGGGGGTGGCCGAGGATTCCGAAGAGTATGAGGTAGCCGAGGGCTTGCTCGAACAAGCCGAGAAGCGGGTCAGTACCTCTGAAGACCTTATCGAAAATGGCCGCAAGGCGATGAAACATGCGATTGCCGTCAAATGGGGAACCACCTATTTGCTGGGCACCTACGATCGGATCCCCACAGGTGACTTTCCGGCAAGCGCGGAGGGCGCGCAAGCGGCCGCTGCAGAGGAAATGCGCGAATATGGCCTCGAGCCCATCGATATCTTCGAGGTCGAGCCAAGGCCTGCTCCCAAACCGAAGGAAGTTTATTGGCCCTGGCAGGACGAATTCATCTGGCCGTGGGAAGCGGGCTGGGTGGCTCCGTGGTCACCCATTTCCGACGGGATCGAGGAATTCATGCGGCCGGCCAATTTCGACCAGCGCACGCTCGTGCTCTACGTGCTGATCGGCTACCTGATTTTCGCCACGCTCTCGACCATCAACAACGCTCCGTACTACGCGCTCGGCATCGAACTGAGCCCAAGCTACGAAGGGCGCACGCAGGTGGTGGTCTACCGCTCGATCGCCAACAAGATCATCGGTCTGGTGGCGCCCTGGGTGCCGGTCTTTACGTTTGCGACGATCTTCGGCACGGCCTTCGATGCCCTGGTCTGGGTGGCAATCGCGGCGTGTATCATCGGGATACCGACCACGGTTCTGATGTTCTTCAAAACCCGCGAGCGTACGCACTCGACGGTCGCGGAGACGGGGGGCAAGTTCAGCTTCAAGCGCTCCGCGAAGAACCTCATCCGCGCGATGTGGGAGATCGCAAAGGAGCCCAATTTTCTGCGGATTCTCTTCCTGTTCGTGTTCATCGGCATGGTCAACGGGATCTTCCAGCAGATCGGGCTCTTCCTGAATATCTACTGGGTGATGGGTTCGGCTCTCTCGGGCGCTGTGCTCGGGGCGCAAGTTTCCATGCTCGCCTGGATCATCAGCTTCATCCAGCTCCCGCTCATCAAGTGGGCCTGCGATAAGTTCCAGAAGCACCGCGTCATGCAGTTCGGCGTCGTGTGGATGGCTCTCGGGACGGCCTTGAAATGGTGGCTGATGGACCCCGAACACCCCGAGTACCAGTTCATCCTGCCCTTCTTCTTCTCCGTGGGCATCGCGACCATCTATACGGTGTTGCCGACGATGATGGCCGACGTGACCGACCTCGACGAACTCAACCACGGCGTGCGCCGCGAGGCGATGTTCGGAGCGGTGATGGGCTTCCTCATGAAGCAGCTCGGCGCGATCACGCCCTTGGCTGGCGCGGCGGTGCTGGTAGCTTCGGGCTTCAACGCCGAACTCGAATACCGCCAGGATCCGCAGACGATCACCAACATGCGTCTGATGTTCTCCTTCGTTCCGGCGGTGATGCTTCTTGGCGCGCTGATTGTACTGTTCAAGTATCCGCTCACCCGCGAGCGCGTGAACGAAATCAAAGGCATCCTTCGTGAACGCCATGCCAAGGAAAATCAGGAGAGCGGCCGGGCCGGCTCACCAGACGCCGATCGCCCCCGCGAGAAACACCCGGACGATCCCGATAATCCCGACCACCAAGCCTAGCATAGGTTTGGGCGGAGTCTTGCTCCCAACAACAGCGCCGTTAGCGGCGCTGTTTTTTTGCCCTTGGTGAAACTTTGGCAGCAGCGCGGTTTTCCCACTAATGAACGGGCGCGCGGGTTTGGCTTGCGCGTCTTCGCTCTGCCGCGTTTGCTGAATTCTTATATGGCTTCCTTCAACAAGGTGATTCTGATGGGTAACCTTACCCGCGACCCCGAAACCCGCCAAACGCCGGGCGGCATGGTGATTTGCAAACTTGGGCTCGCGGTCAGCCGCAAGTATTCTACCCAGCAGGGCGAGCAGCGCGAGGAAACGACCTTTGTGGACGTCGATTGCTTTGGCAAACAGGCTGAAGTGATTTCGAAATACATGAGTAAAGGCCGCCCTATCCTCATCGAGGGCCGTCTCCGCCTCGACCAGTGGGAAACGCAAAGTGGCGAGAAGCGCAACAAGATGGTCGTGGTCTGTGAAAACTTCCAGTTTGTCGGTGGTCGTGGCGACAACGACGGTGGCGGCGCTTACGATGGCGGCGGCTCGACCGCCAGTTACGAGCGCAGTGCCCCGGCACCACGGCACTCTAAAGCGGCCCCGGCCGCAGCAGAAAGTGAATTCGAAGATGATGATGTCCCCTTTTAAGCTTTTGCTCATTGCTGGCCTTCTCGCCGGTGGCACGGTCCTCGCTCAGTCCGATGACCTTGCGGAGCGCTACGACTCGCTTCTGGAGCGGATGCCCTTCACGCCGCCGAGTTTTTATCAGCGGCAGCAACAGCCCGAACGCACGCCTCCGCCACCTCCACCGCGCCCGAACACGCTGACGCAGGAGGTCCGGATGGTTTCCTATTCGGAGTTTCCCGAAGGACGCCACAATTTCACCTTGGTCGACTTGAACTCTGAAGACGGGCGGCCGGTTACCTCTACGGTTACGGTAGGGCAATCGACAGGCCGTTTGCTGGTGGAGCAGTATTTGCCGCCCGACAGCTCCGGTCTACCGGGGGTGCGGGTGCGCGCTGGCGGGCAGGTCGCAGCCATTCGACTGGCCGAAGGCAACAGCGCCGCGGGTCCGTCGGGGCTCGCCGCGATCAACGCCCGATCGTCCTCGACTCCAAGTCATAACAACAACGCGAATCAAAACGCGAACTTACGCCGGGCTATCGCCGCACGGCGAGGCACTTCGGGAAGCCAAAATGCTCAATCCAACACCGTTCAGAGCGGTGGGACGTCCCAATCCAACGGCTCGGGCGCTTCGGGCTCCGGAAGTCAGGTAAGCGTCGTGTCGAGCACCCAGCGGATCGGCACGGGCAGAACTCCGAACAACCCGCAAAGCTCCAGCGTCAACTCGGGCAGCAACGCCGGGGAGGAGACAAGTGAGATCCGGCGTCGCATCGTCCCACGTCGGCGCTTCATTCGAAGCGACGACAACAACTGAGCCGGGCCAGCGAAACAGGTCGGCAATGCCTTGGGGTGAGGTTTATCCGATCTGAGGGCTCATGGTCTTTTGACGCCAAACGCGTTGAACGTCTCCTTGCAGGGCCGAAAGTTGAATTGAAGCAGGGCGATCTCTTTTCTTCGGACGAATTCGCGCCTGAAATTGATTTTCCCCCGGGCGGAGGCGAAGTTCCTTTTGTAGATTTACTCGAACCGCTCCAGATGCCGGAAATCCAAATCCTTGTTTTGCGGCTCGATTTGGTATTTACAAGTATGCTTTGAGCCCGAATCACCCCCAAACAGCCTGCATGCCCAACAACCCTCCGTTTGCCATTTCCGAACTTCCCGGTAGCCTGAGCGACTGTCTGCAGACGCTCGATGATCGCAAAGCCGCCGACCTTACCTTGCTCGATGTTCGGGGGATTTCCTCGCTGACGGACTTTCTCGTGATCGCATCCGCGAACTCCGAGCCGCACCTAAAGGCGCTCGTCAACTCCGTCAGTCGCGAGCTCAAGGGCAACGAATACTTCGAGACGGACCACTCACCCGGCAGCGGCTGGGCCGTCGTCGATGCCGTCGACTACATGGTGCACATCTTCGAGGAAGCGCAACGCGACTACTACCAGCTCGAGCGCCTCTGGAACGATGCCGGTGAGTTGCCCGTGGAAGATTTGCTGGGAATCCCAAACTCGGAATCCTGAACCGCTCGGATCGAACGGCCTAGTCTTCCAAGAGGGCGATTTCTTTTAGCGGGCGGCTGCTTTTCGGGAAAAACGGTCTCCCGCCCGCACAAAGTTTCTGAAGATTCAGGATTTCCGATTTGCACCTTTCGTTACGCCGTAGCGGCAGCCGCGGCTTCTTCTTCGATGCGCGCGATGTATTCGCTCACGTTGCAGGTCAGCATGCGGCTGCCACTTGGGCTGACTTCCAAGACCTTGGTGATGACCGGGTCGAGGAAGTCACGGTCGTGACTGACGAGGACCATCGTACCGTCGAAGTCTTTAATGGCGTCCTGCAGGACTTCCTTACTGCGAATGTCCAAATGGTTCGTCGGCTCGTCGAGAATGATGAAGTTGGCCGGGCGCATCAGCATCTTCGCCAGGGCGACGCGGTTGCGTTCCCCGCCGGAGAGCACTTCGACCTTTTTGTTTTGCTCCTCCTTGCGGAATAGCAGGGCGCCGAGGATCGCTTTGGGGTTGGCGTTTTCATTGACGTCGGCGTCCTTTTCCACCTCTTCGAGCACCGTCAGCGCGGGATCAAGCTCCTCGGCCTGGTGCTGCGCGAAGTAGCCCACGACGGTGTTTGGGCCGACCTCCCGATCGCCGTCCTGAAACGGTTCGGTGCCGGCGAGGATGCGCGCGAGCGTCGACTTACCCGCCCCGTTGACGCCGACGACGGCGATGCGCTCACCGCGGTCGATGCGCAAGTCCAGTCCGTTGAAGATCACCTGCTCACCGTAGGCCTTGTGAAGATTCGTCAGCTCGACGACCTTCTGGCTTCCCGGTGGAGGCGGGGGGAAGCGGAAATGAATTTTCTTTTCCTCGCGCTCGACTTCGATCAGCTCCATTTTGTCGAGCTGCTTGATGCGGCTCTGGACGGCGCCGGCTTTGGTCACGCGTTTGCTGTTGTTTTGGATGAACTCCTTCTGACGTTTAATTTCCTTCTCCTGCTCTGCGCGCTTCTTGCGCTGAGTCTCGATCTGCTCGGCCTTCTGCTTGGCGTAGAAATCGAAGTTGCCGCCGAAGCTTCCGAGGTTACCGAACTTCAGCTCGAAGGTACGGTTGCAGATGGTATTGAGGAAGGCCTTATCGTGGGAGATGACCATTAGCGCGCCCTGATAATTCTGCAGGTATTTTTCCAGCCAGTTCTGGCTGACGATGTCCAAATGGTTCGTCGGCTCGTCTAGAAGCAAAAGGGAAGGTTCAGACAGCAGCAGCTTCGCCAGCGCGATGCGCATTTGCCATCCACCGGAGAACTCCCCGGTGTCCCGGTCCATATCGCTGTGGTAAAAACCGAGGCCCTGCAGGACGCGCTCGATCTTGCTGCGCATCTTTTGTGGCTCCTGATCCTCGAGCTTCTGCTCCATTTCGCCGATGCGGTCGATCAGTTCGTAGTATTCGGGCGCATCCGGGTCGAACTCGTACATCTGCGCCTCGGCTTCCTCGATCTTTTCCTGCAGCTCCTTGACGTTGCCAAAGCTCGCTGCCACTTCCTCGTACAGTGAACGGCCTTTTGCCGAGATACCGTCCTGCGGCAGGTAGCCAAGGCTCACCCAGTTGGGTTTTTCCACACGACCCTCATCCGGCTCCTGCTCGCCGAGCAGCACCTTGAAGAGGGTCGATTTGCCGGATCCGTTCACGCCAACGAGCCCGATGCGGTCGCGAGGGTTGATCGTGGCACTGATCTCATTGAAGATGATCTTCGTACCGAAGGAAAGTTTGACGTCTTGAAGCGTAATCATGGCGTGCAGAATAGGGAAGGGCAGGGCAGGTCGCCCGCGGGCAGCCTGACGCGTGACCGGCGAGCCGCAGAGACAAGGCCGGGGCGTCGCTACTGGCAAGAGAAAGCTGCCGGTGCCCGAGCGCTACTTGATCTCACGGTAGCGGCGGATCATGTCGGCCAAAGTCCCGAATAGAGCTAAATTGAAGGTAAAGGTCAACAAAACGACCGTCTTGTCCTGCAAATTCTGCTCCCAAAAGACGTCGTAGATGATGCTTGCCAAAAACGCGGCAAGACTCACCGCGATTACCGGGCCGAGAATGCGCAAGGGCGCAAAAAACATTCCGATGGTCGCCACAAGCCGGAAAAAACGCAGCGTGTCCTGAATCGGTTTGATGTGGCTCTTGCCCGTGCGGCGGAAATAGTCAATCGGCTCGTAGCGCACATGGTAGTGGTTGCACAGGGCTGCAATTGTAATCGTCGTCGTGAAACTGAAACCGTCGGGCAGCAGCGGCGTGTATTTGACGGCCAGGCTACGCCGGAAAACCCGCAGGCCACTGTTAAAATCAGGGACCTCGGACTGCGTGATCCAGTTGACGTAGCGACGCAGGAAAATTTTGGGGATGCGCCGCAGGGCTGAATAGGTTACCCGCGCGCCCGTGCGCACGCCAACGACCATGTCGAGCTTCTCCGCCTCGAAGCGCTCCAACAGCCGCGGGATCTCGTCTAGGGGGTAGGTGCCATCGGCGTCCGTTATGACCACCGTCTCCGCGTGCGCGGCATGGACGCCTGTTTTCAGTGACGCGCCGTAGCCGCGGTTGATCGTGTGTCGCAGCAGTTTTATCTCCGGAAACGCTCTTACCGATTCGCCAGTGTTATCTTGAGAACCGTCGTCGACGACGATGATCTCGACGTGTCGCTGAAGTCGCCTCACCACTTCGCGCAGGCCTTCCAGGGTCTTTGTGATCGCGCCTCCTTCGTTGTAAGCAGGCACCACGATGGTGATGTCGGGGGACTCCATTTTTCGGTTGCGTTCCATTCGCGCCGAGGGTTTAAGGCGGCGCAAGTTATTTCCACGATGGAAGGGCCTCATGTTGAGCGGGATTATCTGGACACTCGTTAATGTCCTCGCCACGGCGTTCGCCGCCATGCTCGTGGTTTGCCGCTTGCACGCGTTTCCTGCCCACCGCTGGAGCGAAGGCTGGACAGCGTTCGGGCTTGTGTGGGTGACGTTGCTCACGGTTAGCGCTTCGCTGCTCGGGTACGGACAATTGCTGACGCCGGCGGCGCTGACGCTCGTGGCCATCGCTCTGGCCCTGGCGGCTGCCTGGTGGCGGCGGGGGCACATCGTGATGTCGCTGGTCGAGGGCCGGCGGCTCGCAAGGGAGCCATTTCGGCGTTTCCAGAGTCTCCCGGCAGGCCTTCGCATCGTGCTGGGGGTTTCGGTAGTCCTGATCCTTACGCAGTTGCTGGGCGCGCTGGTCTTGCCGCCGATCGACTTCGACTCCCATGGCTACCGACTGAGTCGCATCGGCTTGTGGCTGCAGGAAGCCGCCGTTTACCAGACCCCTACGACCGACACCCGCATGAACTATTCGCCAATCAACGGCGACCTGCTCATGCTGTGGCTGACTTCGCCGTTTTCGAGCGGCTACCCCTTGACGAAACTGGTGCAGTGCGCGGCGGGCCTTTATCTTGCGGTGGTCCTGCATGCTTTTGCACGTCGGCTAGGGCTGCGCCGCGAAGCCCGCGTGGCTCTGCTGCCCGTGATGCTCGGCCTGCCTGTGCTGCTGCACCAGATGAACCGCACCCAGGTGGACTTGCTGGTGGCGGCCATGGCCACCGGTGGGCTCCTCTTTCTGTTGCTGAGCCTCCGGGGGCGCGCCAGCCCGTGGTTTGCCTGGCTTGGCCTGGCGCAGGCTTACGGCGTTAAGGGCACAATGTTTTATTGGTCGCCAGGATTGCTGGTGCTTGGGCTGTGCTGGGCGTGGGTCTTTAAGCCGTCAAAACGGATGCTCAGCGGCCAGGCGGTGGCAGCAATCGTCTGTCTGCTGGTCGTAGCTGCGCCCCGGTATTTGGAAAACGTGGCCGCCTACGGTAACCCATTTGCGCCAGCGGACGACATCGCCCAGCGCCACGGCGATGAAGAGCCGGGCGGCGGAGCCGATCTGGAAAAGTTGCGCCTGAACACGCTCAGTTATCTGGCGCAGGCTCTGATGCCCCGCAATAATCCGCCGGTCTTCGACCCGGTGCTTGGGCCAACGGCTGCCGCGTTGACCCGGCAAATGCCCAGTGAGGCTGACCCTCACACCATGAACCGGCCGCGTCAGGTCATCCTGCGGCAAGAGCTTGGCAACCTTGGCGGCAATTTTGCCCTGGAAGGCTCAACGGGCATCCTGATCCTCCTCACAGGACTCGCCGGAGTGGGGGTTCAGGCGTATCGGCGGCGAGGCCGTATTGTGCGCCTATGGCTGTTCGTGCCGTGGCTGCTCTCGGTCCTAAGCTTTTTCGCCGTCCTGTCCGGGCTTTTCCTGTGGACCCCCTTCAAGTCCCGTTTTTTCTTGCTGGTGATCCCGGTACTGATTCTCGGCAGCGCGCTGGGCACTTCATTGCTCCGCGGTCGCAATCGCTATTTTGGCGTCTTGCTCGTGTCGTGCCTGTTTCTTCTTACGGGGCTTCGTACCACCTGGACGGATTACAGCAGCCTGCCCACCTACGCTCTTGGTGACCCGCCAACGTCGATTGTCGCGACCGTAGTCAATGCTCATGCGCGAATCGTCGCCGAGGAGTTGCAACCGGGGGACCGCGTGGCTGTCTCCCTCCCGGAAAAATCGTTTCGGAGCGCTTTTTTCCGAACCGGCAAGGATCTCGAGGTGAGCTTGCCGCCGCTAGCGCGCGTGCGTTCGTTCGAGGGACCGGAGGCGGCCCTTGAAGGGATGGGCGTCGACGCGCTGGTCGTGCCCGAAGGCACTTTCGCACCCTTTGTGCCTGGTCTCTACAGCCGAGCGGATCATCGGATCACAGGTGCCTTCAGGACAATGAATACGACCCTTTACCGCCGCCTGCGCGAAGGCGAAGCCGCCCCACGAGGTGTGGTCCTCAATCATCGTCGGGCCTCTGCCGATAAAGGCCGGTGGATCCACGAATTACTGTGGCAGGCTGCCGATGGGCTCGCTTCGGCCAAGCTTTCCTTAACGAACCTTTCGACGCTGACGGTGCAGGCAGTGGTTCTGAATGAGGAAGGCGAAATCGCGGTTCGCGTTAGGATTGCACCCGGTGGAACGCGAGTCATTGAGGTCGCGGGGCAGGGGAGCGAGCCCCAGCGAACTATCGTCGTGGTCGCCGCGCCAGCCGACCAACCATTGGCGGGCAGCCTCGTCGCGGTACGTTTTCTCGGTCTGACACCTCCGCTCTATCCTCCGCAACCGCCGTCATGATCTATCAGTTACGTCTGCTTTCCAAGGCTCTCCGCGAGCCCGACCGGACACTGGCCGCGGTGAAGTCACTGTTGCGCAACCGTAAGACAGAGGTGTTTCTCATGTCGTACCCAAAGGCCGGGCGCACATGGTTGAGAGTGCTGCTGGGCCGCTACCTTCAGCTGCGAAACGGCGCCCCGGAATCCATGGTTCTCGATACTTACCGATTGACGGGTACCGCAGGCCTCAAGCGAGCTCAGTTTACCCACGGGGGACCGTTCAACCTTCAGAACTACGGCCATTACGCCAGCTTGTCGTTTGACCGAGAACGGTTTGGAACGCGGGACATGGTCTTCATCAAGCGCGACATCCGCGACATTCTCGTCTCCCATTACTTCGAAGAGTCGCAGCGCATGCGCATGTTTGAGGGCACCCTGAGCGAATTCCTGCGGGACGAGAGCCTTGGTGTTGCGAAGGTTGTGGCCTACACCAACTTTTGGTACTTGCACCAGAACCTTCCCCGAACATTCCACCTGACCTCCTACGAGGCCTTGCACCACGATGCCGAACAGAGCCTGCGAGAAGTGCTTGCCCGCCTTGGTGAAACGGAGCCCGACGCCGCCCTGCTGGCCGAAGCTGTCGAGTACGCGCGGTTCGGCAACCTGCGTTCCCTGGAGGCCTCTGGGAAATTCCGCGTCAAAGCGCTTCGCCCGGGAACGAGCGGCGGCGAGAGCGCCTTCAAAACGCGCAAAGGAAAGGTTGGCGGCTACCATGAAGCTCTCAGCGCCGGGGACTTGCGTTACATCGAGAAATGGGTCGAGCGCGAAGGTCTAGCCGGTTGTGACTGGTATTTCGGCGAGGCGAACCGGTAAGGGTGGGTTGATTTCAGCGAATCGATGAATCGATGCGCCTGTGCCCATCAATGAACGCCGTGAGGTGTTCCGGAGAAACAGCTCTGCTACTTCTTGTACTGGGCCTGAGAGCAGCTTCGACGATAAACGGGCGGCTGCTTTCGGATGAACAGTAGTCGTTCCAGGGCTGTCGCTTGCCTAGAGAACAATCACATGGATGCGCTGCTTGGGCGCGCTGGCTCGGGCGACCTCGTCGTAAACCAGGGCAGTTGCGCGTTCGTATTCACGCTGGCGGCGGCTGGTGAACCGCCCGCTAGGTTCACAAATGGCTTGTTTGAGCCCAGTTACGAGCAAAAGGCCATCGCGGTGTCGGCGGAGCCGCCGAAGGTGGCCGCGCACGCGCTCACGGAGCCAAAGGGGGTGATGCTCTCCGGAGCCCACCGCGAAGTGTTGCATATCGCTGGCCTCGCGCGAGGCGTTATGAATGTCGAAAAGGCGCTGTGCTACAATCGCGATCGGCGCCGTGGAAACGGGGGTGCGTGGGCTGCGGATCCCGAATTCGATGGCCCGTTCGACCTCCAGCGTTTTATCGCGTTCGCTACCGGTGGCGGCTGCCATCAGGCAGTTTAGCGATCGCACCTGCTGTGCGAATTTGCGGGGTAGTGCCATAAGAATCTATGAAGTGAACGAGGGCCGCAGGGACCGCAGCTCAGCTTCGAGTTCATCGAGATCCCGAAAGTCCTTATAAACGCAGGCGTATCTGACGTAGGCGATGTGGTCAATAGCTTTCAAACCGTCCATGACGGCCTGGCCCAGCGCCTCGGTGGGAATGACTCGGTCGTACTCACGTTCCAGACGGTCAAGGATTTCCGCTACCATCATTTCGATTTGCTCGGCCTGAATGGGCCTTTTCTCGGTAGCTTTTCGGATGCCCTGCAAAAGTTTTTGCCGGTCAAATTCCTCCTGCTGGCCACCCCGTTTGATGACAATGATGCCTTCGCGCAGAATCTCCTCGAGGGTGGTGAATCGGAAATCGCACCGCAGGCACTGTCGTCGTCGGCGGATCGTGAGGTTGTCCTTGCCCACGCGGGTGTCGAGCACTTTGGTGTCCGGGCTGGCGCACTTGGGGCACTGCATGGCGAGAAAACCCGTTCAGAGTTCGAGGAAATTGCGGAGCAGGTCGAGGCCGTGCTCGGTCGCATACGACTCGGGGTGAAACTGCACGCCGTAAACCGGTAACTCGCGGTGACGCGTGCCCATGATCTCAGCATCGTCGGCCTCTGCAGTGATTTCCAGTTCTGCCGGAAAGCCGTCGCGGGCTACGGACAGCGAGTGGTACCGGGTTGCCTTGAAGCCTTGTGGCAGTCCGTGGAAGAGATCGCAGTCCCGGTGGGTGACGGGTGAGGTTTTACCGTGCATCAAGCGACTCGCCCGAACGACTTTTCCGCCGTAGAACTGCCCGATACACTGGTGCCCGAGGCACACTCCCAGCAGGGGGACCTTCCCAGCGAACTTGCGGACGATATCGAGGCTGACGCCTGCTTGGTCCGGATTACATGGGCCGGGCGAGATCATCACGCGCTCGGGCTGCAGGGCGGCGGCTTCATCCGCAGTAATGGCATTGTTGCGGAACACGCGCTGCTCGACCCCCAGCTGGGCGAAATACTGCACCAGGCTGTAAGTGAAGGAGTCAAAGTTATCGATGACCAGTAACATACCAGCCTTAAAAGATGCTTGGTGCGCTCCGAAAGGTCAAGCTCGCCGCAGCCAGGCACGGGCGCAGGGAGCAAGGAAGCCAGGGAGACTTTGAGGTAAGGAAGGAAGCCCCGGTCTGCGATTTCTTCGTCCGCCGGGGGCGCTGTAAAAAGGCGGGAAGAGCGGACACAAAAAACCCGCAGGCGGACCTGCGGGCTTTTTGGAAGAAAATATGGCGATAACCTACTCTCACACCGCAGCGGGGCGGCACTACCATCGGCGGTTGCGTGCTTAACTTCGTGTTCGGAATGGGAACGAGTGTTTCCACGCACCTATCGTCACCAAAAAAGTGAAGCTCAGCCTTAACGTAATTGGACCATGTCACAAACTCAGCTCATTAGTACTGCTTGGCTCAATGCGTTGCCGCACTTACACCTGCAGCCTATCAACCTGGTAGTCTCCCAGGAGCTGGTATGAACTTATCTTGGGAATTGCTTGGCGCTTAGATGCTTTCAGCGCTTATCAGTTCCGTGCTTAGCTACCCGGCGCT
>JBHJGW010000248.1:0-4416 GCA_050331415.1 Opitutales bacterium
CTGGCTCTTGCCGGTCTTGCGCTGCCGCTGGCGGCTTCTGCCGCTCTCGTGGGCCCCGGTTTCTCGGGCAACACCGAGTTCGACGGCTGGGATAACCTCACCTCCTCCAACTACACCCCGCCGACGTATCCGGTCTTCCCCGGAACGGATCCCTGGCTGGCTCCGATCGGCTCCACCGTGGCCGGTTCAGCTGGCAATGCCGTCTTCGACAAAGTGAGCGGCGGCGGGTATCCGGCGACGCAGGCGATCTACAACTTTACGGTGCCCGGCACCTTCGAAGTGGTCAACTCTGCTCCGCTCAGCGGCCTTGAAACCGTGCTCCTGCAGCTCGACCTCGGCATTGGGGAGACATTTTTCCGGTCGCAACCCTTGCTCAATTACAATGGCGGAGCCCAAGCGCTCGCCGCGGATTTCGATCAGTCGGTCGCAGGGCCGACTTCGTTTACCAATCCGCAGACGGGTAACCCGGCAACCACCACGCTGTTCGGCTATCAGTGGGACTTGAGTGGCGTCTCCGAGGCAATTACGGAATACGAGATCGAGTGGACTACCGCCGCTCACGCCACCACCTTCCAGCTGCGGCTCGACTCCAGCGACGATTTCACCGGCAACCAGGTCGCCGCTGCGCTGCCGGAGCCCGGTTTCACCGGCGTGCTTCTGGGGTTGGGCGTCATGCTGCTGGCCCACCGTCGCCGTACCTAAGTTCCAAATGGCCGTGGCGGATCTCGACAAAGCCGCCGCGGCCGCTTTCCCTTTTGCCTTATGCGAATGTTCATCGTAATCCTTCTTTGCTCGCTCACCGCGTTGGTCAGCGCGGCTGCCGAGGAGCGCCTGGTAACGCTTGGCGGCGCCACCACGGAAATCGTGTTCGCCCTTGGCGCGGGCGACCAGGTGGTCGGCGTGGACCAGTCGAGCCAGTACCCCGCAGAAGCTCGCGAGTTGCCGCAGGTCGGCTACATCCGCGCAATTTCCGCCGAGGGTGTCCTCGCGTTGGAGCCGACGCTGGTCATCACCACGTCCGCCATCGGCCCGCGCAATGCCGCCGAGCAGATCGAGGCCACGGGTGTCGAAATGCTCACGGTGGAAGCACCGGATTCCCCGGAGACGCTCTACGCCGCGATCCGTACGATCGGCCAGCGTCTGGACCGCTCCGAGCGCGCCCAAAAGTTGATAGCTGACCTCCGCGAAACCTTTGCCCAACGCTCTGAGCTGGGCAGGCCGCCGCGTGTCGTTTTTCTCATGCAAAGCCCGGGGCAGGGTGACCTGACCGCTGCGGGGACGGCGACTAAGGCCGATGCCGTGATTGCGCTCGCCGGCGGCGAGAATGTGGTGCAATCGCACCGCGGCTACCGTCCGCTTTCGGCTGAAGCCATGATTGTGCTGCAGCCGGATGTCATCCTGATCGGCCAGATCGAGGGCATGCCGGGCGGACCGCCGTCACTGGACGGTGCCCAATGGCGACGCGTGCCCGCTGTTGCCAACGATCAGGTGCATGAGGTGCCGCTCGGGCGTACCCTTGGCTTTGGCATCCGGTCCGCGGAGGCTATCCTGTCGCTCAACCGCCTGTTCGCGGAAGCCACCCGGTGAGCTTTTGAAGACGCCCGAAAACAGCAGCGTTTCCCCGAAAGCCCGGCTGACCATGGCCGGGCTCGGCCTGTTGTTGCTGGCTATCCTGGCTGCCAGCAGCGCGCTGGGCGATAAGGCGATCGGGCCGGCGACGGTTGCGCAGGCCCTTGTTGGCGCGGAACCGGCGGGCGCGGAGATCGACGCCATGATTGTGCGTTCGATCCGGTTGCCGCGCGCAGTGGGCGGGGCGCTCGTGGGTGCGGCGCTGGCCCTGTGCGGTGCAGTAATGCAGGCAATTTTCCGTAATCCCCTGGCCGACCCCGGCCTCATCGGCGTGTCCGCTGGCGGTGCCATTGGAGCCATTGTTTTCATTGTGTTCGGTGCGGCGCTGGTACCCGCAGGCTGGACGCTCCTGCTCAACGGTGGTATGATCGTGTTCCCCATGGCGGGGAGCGCCCTGGTGACGATCCTCGTCTACAAACTTTCTCAGATCAATGGGCGCACGCACGTGTCGACGCTCCTGCTGACCGGCCTTGCGGTCAATGCGCTCGTCGGTGCCGCCATCGGCTACGCCGTCTACCTCGCTTCGGACGACCAGCTCCGCGGCTTTACGTTCTGGTCGCTTGGCAGCCTGGCGCGGCTGGACTGGGAGCTCGTGGGCGTGCTGGGGCCCCTGGTGCTGGCGATGGCGTTTTTCGCGGGCAGCTTCAGCCGCCGCCTCAATTTGCTGTTGCTTGGCGAGAGCGAGGCGCTGCACCTCGGTGTGGATGTCGAGGCAACGCGCCGCAAACTGATTTTCGCAACGGCTGCGGTCGTCGGGTTAACGGTCTCGCTGTGCGGCATGATCGGCTTTGTCGGCCTGATCACGCCCCACCTCTGTCGCCTCGTGCTGGGGCCCGACCACCGCTTGCTGCTACCGGCGAGTGCGTTGCTCGGGGCAAGTCTGCTCGTGGCGGCTGACCTGCTCGCACGCACTGCGATTCAGTATTCGGAGCTGCCGGTCGGCGTTGTGACCGCCACTATTGGTGCGCCCTTCTTTTTGTACCTGATCGCTGGGGCAAAAAAGCACGCCTCCGTCTAAGCCATGCTGACCGCCGAGAACATCAGCGTCAAACGGGGCAGGAACACGGTGCTGCGCCAAGCATACCTGTCGCTGCGGCCGGGAGTCTTGACCGTTGTCGTCGGCCCCAACGGCTCGGGCAAGTCGACCCTGATCAAGGCGGTTACGGGTGAACTGCCGCTGGCGCGGGGCGGTGTGCGCATCCTCGGCAAAACGCTCGACGAGCATCTGCGGCACCCGCGTGAAATCGCGCAATGGCGTGCCGTGCTGCCGCAGCAGAGCAACCTGTTTTTCAATTTTTCGGTGCTCGATGTCGTCATGATGGGCCGCACGCCGCACCTGGTGCGGGGCGAAACTGCCCGCGACTACGATATCTGCGAGCAGGCCCTCGAGCGAGTCGGCGCGACTGCCTTTCGCGATCGCTCCTTCCAGCAGCTATCGGGCGGTGAAAAGCAACGGATTCAACTCGCGCGCGTGATCGCGCAACTGCACGATGCCGTCGAGCAGGGCCGCCCCGGGTTGTTGTTCCTGGACGAGCCCACTGCCAACCTCGACCTGAAACATCAGTATCAGATTCTGGATACAGCCCGCGAATTCGCGGTCGCCGGACTCGCCGTGTGCGTAATCCTGCACGACCTTGAACAGGCCCGACAGATCGCCGACGAAGTGATGGTGCTCAACCACGGCGCCGTCCGAGGCTACGGCCCGGCGGCAGATGTGCTCTCCGCGAGCCGGATCCGCCATGTTTTCGAGGTCGAAGCACAATGGGTGGAGCATCAGGGCGAACTGCTTTTGCACACCCGCAGTCTTTCTACCAATCCCGCCAACCCAAAGCCAACCCAACCATGACCACCACCGAACAAGACCCCGCGCTCGAAGAAGCGCGTCGTGAATATTACGCCCTGCTCGGCGGCTTCTCGTCCGTGCAGCTCGCCACCGTCAGCACCGAAGGCCAGCCCGATGCCAGTTATTCGCCCGCGGTTGTCGATGACGCTGGCAACTTCTTCGTCTACGTCAGCGAGCTGGCCAGCCACACCCGCAACCTTCGCGAAACGCCTCGCGCCTCTGTCATGATAATCGAGGACGAGGCGACCTGCGGGCAGATTTTTGCGCGGAAGCGCGTGACGTTCGCCTGCGAATCCGAACTGATCGAGCGCCGCAGCGATCAGTGGGAAGACCTGATAGCCCGCTTCGAGGAAAAGTTTGGCAAACTGATGTCGCACCTCAAAACCATGGCCGACTTTTCCCTTTATCGGCTCACGCCATTGAAGGGCCGCCTCGTATTTGGCTTCGGCAAAGCCTTCGAGGTCGGCGGCCCCAACATGGGCGAAATCGGCTACATCCGCGGAACCGGCTCCGGCCACACCAAGGAGGAAAACGCATGAGTGCGCAGGAGCCTCCCTTCACGGATGAGCAGGTCCGCGGCATGGTCGAGCACATGAACGATGACCACGCCGATTCCGTGCTCGCCTATGCTCAGCATTTCGGTGGTCTGCGCGAGGCCACGTCCGCACGGCTTGTGGATGTCGGCCCCGAGGTCATGCGCATCGCGGTTACCTTGCCGAGCGGTGAACGCGAGATCGACATCACCTACGATCACCGCCTCGAAAGCAGCCACGACGCCCACATGACGATGGTGAAGATGTCGAAGGCCGCCAAGCGAGCGCTTGCTGGGAACTGAACCTTCTTGCCGGAGAGGTGGGTAAATTGATCGAGATGATTTTGGATGCAGAGCAAGGCAGCGAGGGCGACGGCTGGGCCTGAAGGCCCCGTCTCGTCGTCGCGAACGC
>JBHJGW010000249.1:0-12964 GCA_050331415.1 Opitutales bacterium
GGTCGTGGCTTTAGCCTTGATGGCCCTGTTCCTGGTCTTGCCCTGGATCCCGGTTGGCGGGCAGCCGGCAGTCTTTCTCGACGTTGTGCAGCGCCGCTTTCACCTCTTTGGCGTTACGCTGGCGGCGCAGGACGCTTGGCTGCTGTTTTTCCTGATCACCGGCCTTGGCTTCACGCTGTTCTTCGTCACCTCTCTGCTGGGGCGCGTATGGTGCGGCTGGGCCTGCCCGCAGACAGTATTTCTCGAGCATCTGTATCGACGGGTCGAGCGCTGGCTCGAGGGTGACCACGTCCGGCAGCGCAAAATCGACGCGATGGACTGGTCCGACCCGCGCAAGCTGAGGACCCGCGGCGTCAAGATGGTCATCTTTCTTATCCTGTCCGCGGTTATCGCGCACCTTTTCCTGGCGTACTTCGTGAGCATGCCGGAACTCTACGGCTACATGACGGCTGCCCCGGAGGAGAACTTTGGCGCTTTCGCCTTTATCGCCGCGTTTACCGGCATCCTGTTCTTCAATTTTACCTGGTTTCGGGAGCAGCTTTGTCTGATCATTTGTCCCTACGGACGGTTTCAAAGCGCGCTGATCGACGACGACACGATGGTGATCGGGTACGACGAAACGCGGGGCGAGCCCCGCGGCTCCCCCCGCAATCCTCAGAATGGGGACTGCATCGACTGCAACCGCTGTGTGCAGGTTTGCCCCACCGGTATCGACATCCGGCAGGGACTGCAAATGGAGTGCATCGGCTGCGCCAATTGCATCGATGCCTGCGACGCAATCATGGATAAACTCAATCGGCCCCGCGGTCTCGTTCGGTACGATTCGACCAATGGCCTCGCGGGGGGTAAGCGGCGCTGGTTGCGCCCGCGCCTGTTTCTCTACGGAGGGCTGATGCTCGCCGGGGTGACAGTTATGGCGGTGTCAGTCAACTCGATCGATCCCGTGCACGTTGGCGTTCGCCGGATGGTGACGTCGCCGTATGTCATCGACCGTGACGACCGCACGATCCGCAACCAGTATCAGCTGCGTCTGATCAACAAACAGGACAGCACGGCGCTGGTAGAAGTCAGCCTTCACGATGTGCCGGAGGGGCACGAGCTGATCGGCGTCGATGGGCCCATTGAGTTGGCCCCGATGGAGGAAACCAGCGTCCCCTTTATTGTGCGCGCTTCGATCGACGATTACCAAGGCCGGTTCACCGGGCGCGTCGAGGCGGTTTCAGAGAGTGGTTCGCTGCGGATGCAGAAAAGCTTCGACTTCGTTGGCCCTGATCCCGAGCGTCTAAAAGCCCGTTATGTTGACGAATAACGAAGCCGAGGAACCTCCTGCAAAACGTCGTTCCCGCGCCCTGTGGATCTGTGTCGCGGTAGCTTTTGTCGTGCTCATTTCAGCATGGACCACGCTGATTCTGATTGCCGTGAACAACCAGCCGCCGGCCTTCGAGCCGTAAACGCCGGAGCAAGCCGTTGTGGATGAGTCGGGGCTGCTTTCCTCCCGCTGTCAGTAAGAAACCCGCCCCGAAAGAGGTTTCCAGTCACCGGGAAACTCGGTTGAATTGGGTTTAACCTTGAACGTTGAGCGAAAATACGACGGCCAGACGTGCGCTTTCGGCCAGGGTCCGAAGCCAGTTGGCGCGAATGAGTCGTTCGATGCGTTCAGGGCTGGGTTCGGATGCGAGGCGTTGGTGCAGCGGGGCAAAGTAGGCAAAGGTGCTGCCGTAGACGATAGCGTAGAGCGCCAGCGAAGCCGATTGGCGCAACGGTGCCGCTTCCCAGCCGAAAAGTACTGCCCGGGCCATGCAAAGGGTTTCTCCGAGAAAAAAGGGGGCCACCAGCGGCAGCATCAGGCGCAGGTGAGCGGCGTGGTAAGGCGCGAATTGCGGAGTCGGTACCCGGCGAAACTGCGGATAAACCAGCACCTGTGTTATCCAGAGCAGGGCGCAGAAACCAGCGGTGGACGACAGGTGGAGTGCCTCGAGCATGCTGCACAGGCGAATGTCAGTTGCAGCCCCTGGCAAGCCTTGGCGACTCTTCAGTGTACGCCCCTGGCTCCACCTGGGGCGAAAACCGTCCCTTCGCTTTGCGACTCCGGGTTGTGGATGAACCCGGGATTTGATTCCGACCTGCTTTCTGGAAAGCAAAAGGAAACATTGCGGCTGGCTGGGGTCCACCGCTACATCGCACAACCATGAAAGGCGTCAATGGCACTACAGCATGGCTGTTGCTCGCGCTCGGCGCGGGCGGCGGTGGGCTCGCGTGCGTCCTGCTCGGCATGCTCGTGCCCGTGTTTTACGGCAGTATCGACCTGCGTGTCCTCGAAGCGCTCCCCTCGGGTGTGACTGTGCAGGACCGTGCCGACGCCTTGGCGAGTCGCGGCGAGGTAGCGCTTGCACGGCGCATGCACCGCGCGGGAGGCCTTCTTGCGCCGGATTCCGTTGCCCGCCCCGCGCTGCCTGTCGCCGCCGAAGTAGCGCTCGCCGCCGGTGGGCCCGCTCCGCTTTGGCTCGACACCGTGGAGATCCCGGAGGGCCTTCGGCTCGACGCGGAGGCGTTTTGGGCCGATGGCCCGGCCGTTGCCCTGAGTTTCCTCACGCGGCCGTCGGACCGCGCGCGCTTGGCGGATTTCGTCGCCAACAGCCAGTCCCCGGTAGTCGCGACGCTCGACGCTGCCGCCCGCTCAGCTGGCTGGGTGCGCTTTCAGGCGGTCGGCACCGGTGCCGAAGCGCCTTTGCTGGTGGCTTCCGGTTTGACGGCCTTGCTGGCCGAGTCGGGCGCGTGGCCCGAGCCCGTGGAATCCCGGCTGGTCGAGCTGGCGATTGCCGCCCGAGGTGGCGAGGTCGAGGCGGTAGCACAGCTGGAACCGTTTTTTCTGGCCACCCTCGGGCTTGCCCGCGAGTTGAGCTTCGCCGAGCTACGGGCCCTCGCATCGACCATCGATTCCCTTGGCGAATGGCCCGCGCTTCGCGAGCTGCTTTTGCGCCCGGCGGGCACCACAGATGCGCTCTCGGAGGAGCCTGACCGGTGGAGTACCCGTGTGCCGGATGTGCGCCTGGCCGCCGTTGTTGCGATGGACGATGCCTCGCCGGTGCTGGAATTTTTCGACACCCGCCCGAGCCGCGCCGATGAGGCGCTGGCGGTCGCGCTGTTGGCGGGCCAACCGGCCCTAAAACGTCTTCTGGCGGCGGATCATCCCCTCCGAATCGGCCCGCAGTGGGCGCCGCTCGACGCACTTTTCACCGAGCTTGCTCCGTACGAGCGATTTCAGGGGCTCACGGCGGCGTTTGCGGGCCTGGCTGCGGAACACCCGAGCGGTGCCTGGGTCGTAAAGTGGGCGCTGCTGGCTTTTGGTGGCGGTCTGCTTGTGCTGGCGGTCGGCGGGCCGGGGCTGCTCGCCGGAACCAGCTTCAAGGTCGCGCTGATCCGGCTGCTCGCCCCGGGACTGCTTCTCGCAATCGTTGGGCAATTGCTGCTCGAACCGGAACTGCTGCGTCGCGCCGTTGACGAATCGGCGAAGCTTCGCTTGGATTTCACCGCAACTATGCTCCAGACCGAAACCACGGTGGTGCCCACCTTCAACCTCGATCAAACCACCCTCCTGGTGCTCGTGGGCTTCTTTGCTCTGCAGCTGCTGCTCTACGGGCTCAGCCTCATGAAGCTGTCGCAGGTTCAGCGCATGTCTGTGCCCGCAGCGGTGAAGCTGCGCCTGCTCGACAATGAGGAGCATCTCTTTGATGCCGGCCTTTATGTGGGGCTCGCGGGTACCGTCATTTCGCTGTTGCTGCTCGCCGCGGGGATGATGGACGCGATCTTGCCGGCGGCGTACTCTTCGACGCTGTTCGGGATTATCTTCGTGGCGGTCCTCAAGATCTTTCACCTGCGCCCCTTGCGCGCGCGCCTTGTCCTGGACACGAAGCCGAAGGCCGCAAGCAAACCGACTCCCGGCGCCGTTCCGGCGTTATCCGAGAACCCGGAGGCTGTCTCCTTCGACGAAGCCTGAGGTCTTTTAAGCCTCTGGAACGCCCGGCCCCACAACGCCCGCACTCTAGCCATGAACCGCTCCCTGTTGCTGGTCATTTGTGACTTTCTGCTGCTGAGCCTCCTGGCGCTCGCGCGCTTTGAGCCGCCCGAAGGCGAGGCGGGCCCAGAGGCCGGCGAAACCGGGCCGGCCCCACCGCCGGAGGCAGACCTGGTCGCAACCTTGCAGGAAACGCTGGCCGCGGAGAGTGAGGAACGGCAGCAACTCGCGGCCACCGCAGAGGCCACTGCCGCGGAGCTGGCCGAACGCGAAGCCGCTCTGGCAGAGCGCGAAGCGGCACTTCGGGAACGAACGGAGGCGCTCGAAGCCGCCCGGGCAGATGCCGAGCGGCTGGAAAGGGAACGGGCAGAAATCGCCGAGGCGCGCGCCGCCCTGGAGGCTCAGCGGCAGCGCGAAGCACAGGAGCGGCAGACCGCTGAGGCCCGCCTCGAAACGGCCCGCGAAGAGCTCGCCGCCGCCCGAGCCGAGCAGGCCGAGCTCGCCGAATCGCTCGGCTCGACGCGGACCGCCGCGGACGTTTCCCGCGAGCGCCTCGCCGAGCTGCAGAAGCTGTTGCAGGAGCGCGAGGCGGCGCTCGAAGCGGCAAGGCAGGAGGCCCGCCAGCGGGCGAATGCCGCTGCTGCGGAGCAGCAGGCCCGAACCCAACTCGAGCAACGCCTCGCGGTGGTTCAGGCAGAGGCCGAGGCTGTGCGCGAGAGCCTGGAGCGGACTCAACAGAATTTCGCCGCCAGCGCCGAACAGAACCGCGCGGTTCGTGAGCAGACCGAACGCCTGTTCGACAACCTTCAGCGGCTCAGCGCCGCTCAGGACCGCATGGCCGAGGAGGTCGCGGCGAGCCGCCCGCAATCCGTCAACCAGGTCTACGAGGCCCATTTGCGGCGTCTGGTCACGGTGGATTTGAGCACGCGCGAGTCTTTGCTGTTGGGCGACCGCGTCCGCGATTTTGCCCTTCCGGGCCTCGTCGTCACCCTTCGCGGCCAGGCGGGCGTAGTTTTCCCCCTCGATCAGACGCCGCTGAACCGCAGCTCGCTGCGCCGGGTGTCGGTCGAGGTCGCCAAGGGTGACCAAACGCTTCAGGCGCGCGCGCTCGCGCGGCTGCAGGCGGACCCGCGGCTTGGCTGGGTACCGCTCAGCGCTGCCGAGTTGGAGCAGCTCGGCGTCGAGCCTGCGCAGGCTGCCAATGATCCCACGGCGGCGTCGGAGGCGATTCTGATCGGCGCTGCCCCGGAGCGGGGCTATGGCATGGTGCCGTACCGACTGATGCCCCAAGCGCCGAGGCACTTGACACTCATGCGCGGCGGTATCGAAAAGCTTTTTGGCGATCTCAATCCGGCGCGCCGGGATTGGCTTTACCTGCCCGACGGCAACTGGCTCGGCAGCCTTGTGGGTGATGAAGTCGGCGTTCTTGCTGGGTCGGCACCGACCACCGGCCCCGGACGCTTACGGCTGCAGCCCGCGCCGGGCGTCGCCGATGTCCAAGGCTGGGCCGAGCGCGGCGCGCTAGCCGAAGAAGAGCTGCCGGAGGCCGTGCGCTGACTCGGCGTTGTCGTTGTTTTTGCCTTCGGCTTTGGCCCTAAACTTGGTTCAATGCCGGGGTATGCGCCTCCTGACGTTCAACATCGCGCATGGCCGCGGCCTTGGGCTCTACCACGGCTGGCAGTCGGAGAGCGCCCTGCGCCGCAACCTCGACCGGATCGCGGCGTTGCTGAGCGAGGCCGATGCGGACGTCGTGGCCCTGCAGGAGGTCGACGTCGAGTCGCATTGGAACCACCGACTCAACCTGCTAGAGTACCTCCGCGAAGCCGGCGGCTACCCCTACGCCGAACTGGCGGCCACGAACCGGCGCAGTGGCATGAAACCCTTGCTGTACGGCAACGGAATGCTCTCGCGCTGGCCGATTGGCCACTGGGAGGCGCTACGTTTCGACCAGAAAACGATTTGGGGCAAGGGCCTGCTCTGGGCAGAGATTGCCATGCCCGGCGGCGTGCGCCTGCCCGTGCTCAACCTGCACCTCGACTTTGCCTCGCGCCGCAAGCGGGTCGCGCAGGTCGAGGAAGTCATTGAGCTGCTGCACCGGAAGGCCCAAGGTTGGCAGGAGGTCCAAGGTCACGATGGGGCCCCCAACGTTGCCAGCGCTGATGGCGACACCGCGAATCGGGCGGCAACGCCCCTTCTGGACCCCATCATCTGCGGCGATTTCAACGCGCGCGATGCCAACAGCCGGGACGCCGTCCGGCACCTGCGCCACCACCTTCCCGGGGATGCGGGGTACCGCATCGAGCCCCGCCGCGCGCGTACGTTCCCCTCGGTGATGCCGACGCGGGGCATTGATTTTGTTTTCGTTCCCGCTTGTGTTGATCTCGTGGATACGCAGGTCCTGACCACTTACACCAGCGACCACCGGCCTGTACTGGTCGAGCTGACTGGCGCGCACCTGCCCTGAGGTTGTTATTCCACCTTACCGAATAGATCGGTTGATTGAACGCCGCGCGGCGGATTCGGATGGTTTTGGCGCCGAGCGGCGTTCGCGACGACGAAGCGGGGGCCTACAGGCCCAGCCGTCGACTTCGCTGTCTTGGTCTGTATCCAAAATTATCTCGATCAATTCACCGACCTCGTCGGCAAGATGGTACAAGCCGCTCGATGCAAGGATGAGCGCGAGCTTTTCCAAAGGAACCGGTATCTGCGGCGCGCGGCCTGTCGAACGAGCGCGCTCGGCAGGTTCCGCTATTCGGGCAGCAGGAGGCAGCCCGAAAGGAGCAGGGCGCCGTGGGGCAGGGGGCGTTCGAGGGAGAACCAGCCCTCAGCATTGACCTCGCAATAGGCGGCAATGCGCTCGGCAAAGGAGCCGGAGGCGCGGCCGCTGAGGTGCAGGCTGGCTTCGAGGCGCAGTATCGGCTCGGCACCGTCAGGCGCGACGGTCAGCAGAGCGCCGTCGGCGTCGGGCGGCGGCAGTTGGGCCAACAGGGCAGTACACGCAGCTTCTCCGGAAAAGCGGTGCTGCACACTTAGCCTTCCTTCGGTCAGGACCGTTACTTTTTCGCCAAACAGCCAGAGGGCGTAGCCGGGCTGAAGCCGCCCCTCGACCTTAACGACGGCCTCGACGCCCTCGATGGGCGCGGATTGGCCACTCGCCCAGCTCGGCGAAGTCTGGCCGTCCGCCGACTCGTCGGTGTGACCCTCGCCCGCCTCGGTGCTGGCTTCGTCAGCATCGAGGGGCGCGACGCTGAGCGAGAACCCCGCATTGAGCGCGTCATTGGGCAGTTCATCTGCAGCTGGCGCGGGTGACGGTGCCAGCGCGACGTGGAAGTCGTCACCCGGCAAAGGAACCTCAGTGACCTGGATGCCGCGATGGGCGAGTTCGCTGCGAATTGCGGCGTCGGCCTCGGTTTCGCTTAGGGCTTCGCTGGCAGGCGGCGCCATGCCAATGGGATGCGCCTGCGTTTTCTCCCTCCAGGAAGCAGCGGGCGTTGCCGGAAGCGAGGCCTCTCCCGAGGGCCCGATTCCCCCGGCTTGGGGGAAATGGGTACCTTCGGCTCCGGCGGCCGTCGACATGTCTTCATGCACATCTTTGGCCGCTCGCTTTCGGCGACCGGAAGACGGGCGGATGCGGGAGGGTTCCCGCCGCACAAGCATCCTCGCGAGGGCGCTCAGCGGTTGGTCGACATCGGGCTCGGGGATCAGGGGAAACCGCGGAGCTGGCGGTGGCCTTCCACTCCGGGCGGCACTTCGAGGGGGCGGGGCGGTCGGTTCGGGGGCGCGTGGAGGCGCCTCTGCCCCTTCGGTGCGGCCTTCGGCCTCCGCCTCGGCAGTCGGTACGGCTTCGGCTGGCAGTTCAGGCCTGGGCGCAGGCTCGGGAAGGGGCGGGCCGGAGAGGGTGATCGCACCTGAGCTCGCGACAGGGAAAAAGCGCCCCTGAGCATCTTGACCGCCCACGGATGCCGTTACCTGATGCAGGCCAGGCTCGCGGGTTAGAACGCTGCGGCTGCCTTCCGCTCCCAGGATCGGCATATCTCGTGGCGGTCCACCGCTCTGAGGTTGCACGCGGAGGGTCAGGGCAACCTGCTCGCCATTACCGGTCACCTGGCGCAGGTACTGCAAGCTCTCCTGCGGGAGATGCCACTGCGCCAGAGCCTCGTTTTCGCCCACGGGCAGCAGCTGCAGCAGGGCATTCTGCCCCGGCGGCCCGACTTGAGGCGTGACGGCCGGTCGCGGGCTTTGCGAAGCGGTGAGGCT
Source organism: Opitutales bacterium (assembly GCA_050331415.1). Classification (GTDB taxonomy): domain Bacteria; phylum Verrucomicrobiota; class Verrucomicrobiia; order Opitutales; family Cerasicoccaceae; genus DAIQNO01. The sequence continues at coordinate 8,273 of JBHJGW010000249.1, forward strand.
GGGCTGTTCCAAATCGGGCACGGCAAAAAAAACCGCCCGCCTGGGTTTCTCGGGCAGACGCACCGAAAGTCAGGCGGTAGCCAGCTTCGATGGCAAGCCAATCTCTCGACAGCGCAGCGCCTTTTTGCCATTTACGCATTCGGCAGGCCGTTGAGCATCATCGACATCGGAACCTGCATTTCGCAATGGGATCAACGCCTTGCAATCCGCAAAGCGCAGTCCAGCCGGTTTCCAGTCCTTGGCTGTCGACCCCGATCGCCCTACTGGCCCCCTGAGCCTTCGGGAAAGGCCGTTTACGGCACGCGGAGCAAGGGCGCCCCCGCCGGCTCCGGCAGGCGCCGGACATTGCTTCAGGAGTATCATGTTCGGCGGTCGAGCCACGCAGGCAGATCGGCGAACGAGTCGAGTACCGCGTCCGGTGCGACTTCCGACGACGCTAAAGTGGCGTCGCGGAATTTGCCCGTTCGCACGAGCAAGCCCGTGAGGCCCGCCCGCTGTGCGCCCCCGACATCGGTTTCAACGTCATCGCCGACGATGAGCGTTTCCTCAGGTGTCAGGCCCAAATGCGCGAGCGCGCTCTGGAAAAACGGTTTCGCCGGTTTGCCCACGACCGTGGCGGAAACTCCGCTGACATGCTCGAGCCCCGCGACGAAGGCGCCAATGTCCATCGCGAGTCCGTCCGCCGTTTGAAAAAATTTGTTGCGGTGCATTGCGACGAAGCGAGCGCCGTCCATAAGGTCGCGGAAAACGCTGTTGAGCAGCGGGTAATCCCAAGCCGCTCCGATATCGCCGATCACCACCGCTTCCGGTCGGTCTTCGGTCTCCTCGAAGCCGGCAAACTCGGGTCGAACCGACTCCCGCACGACGAGCCTCACGCGGGTTACGCCGGCCTGTTGGAGAAATGCGCGCGTGGCGCTGACCGCCGAAAAAACCTCCGCCTCGCCGATCGCGAAGCCCAGCCGCGCCAGCTTGGCGTGCACCTCGGCGGCTGGCTTCGTCGTCGTGTTCGTGATAAACGCCCGTTTGAGCCCTTGCTCTTTCAGCATCTGCAGGGCTTCCCGGGCACCGGTGATGGGTTCGTCGCCCACATACAGCACACCGTCGAGGTCGATCAGAATACCGCGCGGTGTGATCCTTGAGCCCATAGCGAAACCTTAGTCGGCAGACCCAGCTTGGCAAGGACATGATCCGCACCACCTTGCCCCCGGGCTTGGACAGGCCGGGACCGTCGTCACTGCGCACACGGATTTCGAAACTTTGTTTCGGCGTCAATCGCCCACCCTCTGATCCCGAGGTGCATTGTGGAAGAACCTCCTCGACGTAGAGATTTAAGGCTTGCGTAAATACATTTTTCTATTTACACCATATCCTACATGAAATCACGGTTTCCTCTTGTAGTTTGTTTTGCTGGGGCTTGTTCCTTGTCCTCCGGAGAGATGATCGCCAGTTCTGTTCTCGATTGGGATACGGCCCTCAACGACGGAAAAGGCATGTCCGGCGCGGCCGTTGATCCGGGCAGCCTTCAGGACATCGCTCAGCAAGGACACCCGGACCTCACAGGCTCCGGAATCTGGGAGTATGGGCGCGGAACCAGCGGTGACGGAGCAGCCTTCGCGGGCGGCTTTCCGCTCCTGAACGTGTGGGAGGGAGGCGGCTGGTCCTGGGGCGCTGGCTACCCTTTCATCACCGGCACGCGCACAACCCCGACCAATACCTCCGGGGCCGACCAGATCGCCTACCGCCGCTGGACCTCTACTGGCGCCTTCGCGGGCGACCTGATCACCGCGACCCTCACCTTCTCCGTAAACGCGGACAACCCAGGCGACGGTGTCACGATGCTCCTGAACAGCAATGCCGGCAGCAGCGTGCCACCATTGACCAAGGTGATCGCTCCGTCGGAATTTGGAACGGAGTTTGAGCTTTCCATCACCATTCCTGATGCGCCCGATCGGTGGGTTCTCGCCGGTGCCCTTCCAGATGGCCCGGACACCGGCACATTTTTCAATGACGCCGTCAACACGGAGCTGGTCATTACCCAAATCCCGGAGCCGTCCGTAGCAGGTGTGCACGGGGGTCTTTCCGCATTACTGATGGCGAGGCGCCGACGCTAGGCGCGGGTGCCTCTGCAACAAGGCAACCGCCGAGTCGCGCGACTCGTCTCTCCAATCGTTTCTATCAGAGCCCCTGCTCGTCAGAATCGGCCGTAACCGGCGCTTCAGCAAAGCGCTTCTCTCTTTCATCCTGAGTATCAGCGAGCGAAAGAAGGATAAGCGCGACCGTTCCCCCGACGTATTTGCCGCTAAAATAGCCGATGGAGACCACGATGAAAGCACGGGCAGAAAAAGCTCATTCGCCAGGAAGATCCAGTAAGCAAAAAGAAGTCCCAACAGGAGTGTTCCGATCGATTTGAAAGCTGCCGGAGCCGTTTTGGCCTGGCTCCGCAGAATTTCTGCTTTTGTCCGAGTCATTAGAAACGATTAGCCATTAACAACGGTTTCGTGCACGGCTTCGCCGGATTCCTTGCTGAAGCGCATCGAGAATAACTTGGTAACGCCCCGTTCCTGCATGGTTACGCCAAAAATGGAATCAGCGGAAGCCATGGTGCGCTTGTTGTGCGTGACGATGAGGAACTGACTGTACTGCACAAACTCCTTCACGATATCGCAGAAGCGGCCGACGTTGATGTCGTCGAGCGGAGCGTCGAGTTCATCGAGTACGGCGAAGGGGCTCGGCTTCACCATGTAGATGGCGAAGAGCAGCGCGAGAGCGGTCATGGTGCGCTGCCCGCCGGAGAGCAGTGTGAGCGTTTTCATCTTCGTGCCAGGCGGGCGTGCGATGATTTCGATACCGCTGTCGAGCACGTCTTCGGCGGCGATTAACTCGAGGTCGCCGCTGCCTCCCGCGAACAATTTCTCGAAGGTGTATTTAAAGTTTTGGCGCACCTGCTCGAAAGTTTCCTGGAAGAGTTGCTGGGAGGTTGTGTTGATCTCATCAATGGTCTTCAGCAGTTCTTCTTTGGCCTTCCAAATGTCGTCGCTCTGGGTCTTGCGGAAGTCGTATTGCTCCTTCAGTGCCGTGTATTCATCAACCGCGACAAGATTGATTGCCCCCAGCGCGTTAATGCGCTTGCGCAGGTCCTTGACTTCGGCTTCGACCTCTTTCCAGTCAGTGGCCTCCATGCGGCGCATGTCTTCGGCCGTAGGTTCGCCCCGCTCGCGTTTCACCTTGGGCGTCAGCTCGACTTCGCCGGTGTAGTCCTCTTCAAGGTCGGAAAGATCCACTTTCGTTTCAAACTCCTCGTCGGCCAGCCAAAGCTGCTGTAGCCAGCGTACTTGAGAGATATCACGATCGTACTCGCTGCGAACTTTGTCGGCCACGAATCGCGCCTGCGACTTCTCCTCTGCCAGGCGCACTTCGCAGCTATTGAGCTGTTGCTGGCGGGCGCTGGACGCGTTGCGCAGCTGTCCGAGTTCGCGCTCGGCGGCCTCGATCTGCCGATCGGCGGCGTTGACGGCCTCCCGGGCCGCGGACAATTCCTCCGTGGCATCGGTCAGCTCGTTCTCGAGCTCCGCGAGGCGCGCCTGGTCTTTCTCGCGTTCGCTACCGAGGTTTCCCTGCTGCGCAGCCATCTGCTCGCGCTCCTTCGAGCGCTGTTCGATCCGCGCCTCCAGCGCCTGCCGCTGCGTGTCTGCCTCGACGACCCCGCGCGCGTGCATTTGGAGTTGCTGCCGCTGCTCCGAAAGCGCCAGCCGCGCCTCCGCCAAGCCATCTTTCTGTGCGTCGCGCTCGTCCTGAAGCTTGGTGGCCGCTGCGGTTTTCTCCTCGACTGAGGCGCGCAGCTCTTCGACCGCCGATTCGGTTGCCGCGAGCTCATTTGCGCTGTTTTCGTAGCGATCATTCGCCTCGCCGCGCTCGCTTTCCAATTTCGCGAGATCACGCTTTTGGCCATCGAGCGTGCGCTTGTTGCTGTCGACCGTCACCCGAGCCTGCTTCAATTCGCTCTGCAGAGTCGTCAACTCCCTTTGCGCTTCGCTTTGCTTGGCCTGGGCGACCTCGAGTTCCGTTTCCGCTGCTTCGATCTTCTCGTTAAGGCCCATTACGCGCTCCTGCAGCGTCGTGAGCTTTTCATTACGTTCCGTTACCTCGGACTGCAGTCGCCGGATCTGCGCCTGGCGCTGGATGAAGCTGCTCTCGCTCGTCCGCTGACGCCCACCATAAACCAGGCCTCGGTGGCTCACTAACTCGTCATGGTTTGTCGCGACAAACAGAAAGTCGAAGTGGTAGTGCTGATTCCAAAACGCGAGAAAACGCTCGAGATCATCACAGAAATAACAACCCTCGAAAAACATCGCTACGAGCTTGCCCATCTCTTCATTGCGCGTGTTTTTGGGGCGGATAACCTTTGCAGCGGGAACGAGCCAGTCGGGAACGGTGAAGTCGCCGAGGTCGATCTTGCGGGTGGCGACGCTCACCTGCAGGCACGCGCGGCCGAGGTCGTTTTGATCGAGCGCGCGCAGCACCGGGCCAACGCGGTCAACGGCCTCGTCAAGCACGATGGCTTCCGCGGAAGCTCCCAGCAGCGTTTCCAACGCTGGCGTGTAGCGCGGCTCAGCCTCGATCACGGCCGAGAGCGGCTGGTACTGACCAGCGGGCAACACGCCGCCGAGTTTGCCCTGCAGGATCGCCTTGGCC
>JBHJGW010000250.1:0-3360 GCA_050331415.1 Opitutales bacterium
TCGCGCGGCAGCATAGCCCGCACTACCGCCCCCCAGAACGAGAAAATCAAAATCGTAGTCAGCCATAGCTCCTTGGACGCTAAAGCGCTCGATCCTGACAGCAAAATCTAAAAATGCCGCCAGCCTCCCGCCCGCCACCTGTAATTGGAGCGCCACCCGTTTGTGATTGAAACACCGGTGGCGGTAAAGGTCATGGAACGACAGCCCACTGGCGAAGCTACCGCCGTCAGCGCATCGGTGAAGTCGCGGGAAAGCCGATCAGACCCTTATGGCGCAAGGAAATCGCAAAATGCGATGCGCAGTCGACTTTGTCACGCGGGTGCGGGCCGAACGGCTTTCAGGCGAATCGAAAGCCTTTTGAGAAAGCGCGATAAACGGTTGCCACCGCAAGGGAAGCGGGCAATGCTGCCGGGCTGTGTCCACGACATCGATCAACGATTTATTGCCAAAAAATGGTTCCTCTGAGGTGATCCGGCGCTATGACGCGACCTTTCGCGCCGACCCGGCCTACCGGGCGGGCCTGCCAGACATGCAGAACGTCGGGCGGGCAGGTATCCTTGGCGCGCGCGTGCCGATCCTGCAGGTGGGCATCCACAACTTTCGCCTGCCGCTGCGCTATGCCACCGCCGAGGGCGGCGCGCGCGAACTTGGCACCTCCGTAACGGGTACAGTGGGACTCGAAGCCGAGCGCAAGGGCATCAACATGAGCCGCATTATGCGGGTGTTCTACGACTTCGAGCACGAAACGATGACTCCAGAGGTGCTCGAGCGGGTGCTGCTGGCGTACAAACAGGAACTCGGCAGCGCGCGCGGCAGAATTCGCCTCAGCTTCGACTACCCGATGCGGCAGGAAAGCCTCCGCAGTGGGCTCTCCGGCTGGCAGTATTACCAAGCCGCTTATGAGGGCTTGATCGATGAACAGGACGTGTTCCGCCGCCGGCTTTACTTCGACTTTGTTTATTCCTCCGCCTGCCCTTGCTCAAGTGAGCTCTCGGAGCATGCCCGCCGTGAACGGGGCGTCTTTGGCGTCCCGCACAGCCAGCGCAGCAAGGCACGGGTGTGCGTGGAGCCGCTGCCTCAGGCGACCCTAACCCTCGAGGACATCCAACAGTTATGCCTCGATGCCCTCCAGACCGAAACGCAGGTCATGGTGAAGCGAGAGGACGAGCAGGCCTTCGCCGAACTCAATGGGGCCTACGAGAAATTCGTCGAGGACGCCGCCCGATTGCTCTATGCTAGCTTCGACGGCGACGGGCGGATCGCCGACTTCCAAATCGCCTGCTCGCACCTCGAAAGCCTCCATAGCCACGATGCCGTCGCCGTGATCAACAAAGGCGTGCCCGGCGGTTTGTCGGCAGACTTCGACGCCTTTGGAGACCTGGTGTGCTGACGCCATGGAGCGCCCAGCTCAACGCGGCGACGAGCTGTTTGACATCGTCGATGGCGAAGACCGGGTCGTTGGCCAGGCAACACGGGCGGAGGTCCACGCGCAGGGGCTCTGGCACCGAGCCGTCCACATCCTGGTATTCGATGCCTCCGGGAGGTTTCTGCTGCAGCGCCGTTCGCGCCACAAAGATACCTTTCCAGGCACCTGGACGACGTCCTGCGCCGGCCACTTGGACAGTGGCGAAGATTACGCTGGCGCCGCTATCCGGGAACTTGCCGAGGAAGTTGGCGTCGGGGCCCGACCTGGTGACCTCATGGACCTCGGAAAATCTCCGCCTTCCCCGGAAACCGGCTGGGAATGGATCCGGGTTTACGCCATTGTGTACAATGGCTTCGTTGCGGCTGAACCGGCCGAAGTCGCCGAACTGCGTTGGGTGGAGCCGGAAGAGCTCGACCAGTGGATGAAGGGTAGTCCTAACGACTTTGCCCCCAGTTTTCGCCTGGTTTGGCATCAATATGCCTGGGGCTTTCGAAACCAAACCGGAATACAGCCCTAGTTTAAGCGTCCAAACATGGTCTCGCCCTCAATTTGTGATGGCGGATAGAAAGATTCACTTATAACATTCCCGGGGAATTTAAGGATTCCGTATATTTTGGGGGAAACGTCAGATTGCCTTGAAGTCCTTAGAGCCGCCATCATACAAATAAAACATGAGGGCGCGGTGCCAGCGGGGTTTCACCCTTATCGAGATCATGATCACCGTGGTGATCATTGGATTGCTCGTAGCGCTCGCGATCCCTGTTTTCCAGCGCATTCACCAGGAAGCACGAATCAATGCTTTCATTAATGACATGCGCATTATCTACTATGGCGTGGAGTCGTTTGCGCTACAGAGCGGCGATTACCCTGACGCCACTTCCGGCGCATTGCCCCCGGAACTGGAAGGGTATATCCGGGGCGCATTCTTTGCCTCTGAGACACCGCTAGGTGGCTCGTGGTCGATTCTTCACGACCCTGCCGATACCATCGTTTCCGCAGTTGGCGCCGTTGGCGTAGACCCCGAACTCATCGATGAGGTAGACGAACGGATCGACGATGGCGACGCGAGCTCCGGCCAGATTCGGCAGATTTCAGGCGGCCTTTTTTGGATCGTCCGCGAGGAGTCCAACTAAGGCTGCATTCGTCACGAATCTCCCGCTTTCCGGGGTTCAGACCCCACACCGAGTCAGCCCTTTCACCGACTGCTACAACTGGATGCGGACGCCCCGGCGGAGATACGTGGGCACATCGAGGTCCTCACCGTCGTAGAGGTTTTTTTCGGTGGTTTCGAAAAAGCCACGCTGCTCATCTTCGCTGACGAAAAGAAACTCCTCCTGCGGCTTGTCGCCGCCCCGGCGATCGAGCTTCGAGTGATGCACCGGACGCTCCGAGGAAGCGCCGCCACCAGCACCGGTCATAGGCGTCTCCGTCCGCGCCACTGCGGCTGCCGGCTGCGCCTCGTGCTTGAGCTTCGTCAGGTAGCGCCGATTGCTCATGTCGGAGGTGCCGAGCACCACGATTTCGACCGTGTCGCCAAGGCTTTCGTCGATCACCGCGCCAAACACCGTGTTCTCAATCTTTCCGAAGCGCTCTTTGACCGTCCCAAGAATCCGCTGAATATCCGCGAGGCTCAGGTCGGGGCCGCCGAGAATATTGATCAACAGTCGGTCGATCGCGCGGGTGAAGTCGGGCGTGTAGAGCAGAGGACATAGCTCCAGATCGTTGAGCGCCTCGTCGACGGCGGTTTCACCCTCTCCCCTGCCCAAGCCAAACAGGGTCTTCCCTCCCTGCTGACAGAAGGCGGTCCGCAGCGTAGCGAAGTCCAGGTTGATGACCCCCGTTCGGAACAGCATCTGGCAGATCGAGCGCACGCCTCGGGCGATCCACATGTCCGCCTGGGCGAGCGCAGCAAGCACTTTGGTGCCCTCCTCCAT
>JBHJGW010000251.1:0-2629 GCA_050331415.1 Opitutales bacterium
CGGCTTGCAGGTGCTGCTATTGCGGGAGAATGGCTACGCCTGCGACGGCGGGGTGCTGTACTACCGCGAGACGCGTCAGCGGGTGCCGCTGCCGATGACGCCGGAGCTGGAGGCGTGGATCCACGGGCAGATCGTCGCCGCGCGCGAGACCGCCGCCGGACCGATTCCCGCGCCCCTGGTGCACTCCCGAAAATGCCCGCGCTGCTCGCTGGTCAGCATTTGCCTGCCCGATGAGACGGCGTACCTCGACGAGTTTCGCGCCGCCAAAGCGCCCCAGGTGACGCAGCTCGGGCTCGATGGCCTGCTGGAGGATCAGCCCGTGGAACTGGCTTCGGAGGCGGCACGCGCGCAGGCCGAAATTCTTCCGGATCGGCTGAACTGGGGGCCGTTTGCGGCCTTGCCCGAAATTCGCCTGCAACCGCCGAAGCCGCCCGATGATGTCCGCCGCCTGATTGCGCCAAACGAGGAGACGAAGGCGCTGTACCTGAATACGCCTCGACACTGGGTCTCCAAAAGCGGTGACAACCTCGTCATTAAAGAGGATGGTAGCAAAGTCGCTGAGTTCCGCATTCACGATATTCACCATCTCGGCATTTTCGGGCCGGTGCAGTTGTCGACGCAGGTTGTGCAGGTGTTGTGCGAGCGCGATGTGCCGATCACCTGGTTCACGTTGGGCGGTTGGTTTTACGGGATGACGCGCGGGCACAGCCTGAAAAATGTGTTCACGCGCATCGAGCAGTTTCGCCACGCCGCCGACCCGGATCTGGCACTGCCCTTCGCGCGGCTGATGATCTACGGTAAGATCCGCAACCAGCGCACCCTGCTGATGCGCAACCACTTAAACCCCGACAAGGGCGCGCTGAAGGCGATGAAGTGCCTCGCCGCGTCGGCCCTGCACGCCACCAGCGGCGGCCAATTGTTTGGCATCGAGGGCAGCGCCGCGTTACTCTATTTTGCGAACTTCAGCGGGATGCTCAAAACCGCCGATGCCGTCGAGGCCGAGCCGACGCTGAAGGCGCAGCCGGAGTTCACCTTTTACTTCGATAAGCGCAACCGCCGCCCGCCGCGCGACCCGGTCAACGCGCTGCTGTCGCTGCTTTACAGCCTGCTCGCGAAGGACTGCACGATCGCCTGCTACGCCGTCGGCTTCGACCCTTACGTCGGTTTTCTCCACCAGCCGCGCTTCGGAAGGCCCGCGTTGGCGCTCGATCTAATGGAGGAATTCCGCCCGCTCATCGCCGACTCCACCGCGCTCTCGCTTATCAACAACCGCATGGTCACGCCCGACGATTTTCTCTGGGCGGGCACTTCGGTAAACATTCACCCAAAAGCCCGCAAGCAGGTCTTCATAGCGTATGAAAAGCGCCTCGCCGCAACGGTCACGCACCCTGTATTCGGCTACAAAGTCAGCTACCGCCGCGCGCTGGAATTACAAGCGCGCCTGTTGGCCAAATGCCTAACGGGCGAGATCGAGCAGTACATTCCGTTTACGACGCGGTAAGCGACGTTGACCCGAGAGAGCCAACCCCCTAGCCTTCAACCATGACTGCGAAAGTCTTCAGCAATGGCCAAGTCGGTGTGCCCCCAGAGGTTCTCGACCGTTGGCAGGTGCGGGCAGGCGAAGATCTCTTGGTCGTCGAAACGCCGCAAGGACTGCTGTTGCGACCGCGCCGCTTCCGCAGCGGGATGGTCGCGCCGTTGGCCGGAGACATTGATCCCCATTTGCCGAGTCCTGATTTTGAGGACATCCGACATGCTGCCAGCAACCCCAAGCTACGAAATTGACACCTCGGTCCTGGTCCGCTTGCTCACGGACCATCCGCACAACGACTATCTGCGCACGGTAGCGGCGCTGCGGGAAATCGAGAACCTTGTTGACCGGCTAATCGCTAATGACTACCAGCAGCGCGCTCTCCCCACACTGACAAACGATCAACGCATGTCGCGGATCGAAAATGTAATCCGTCTTCGCTGACCTGCCGTGCGCCGCAACTTCATCGTTTCCTACGACATCCGCGATGATAAGCGGCTGCGCAAGGTGTTCAAGATTTGCAAGGGCTATGGCGAGCACTTGCAGTATTCCGTCTTCGAGTGCGACCTGACGGAAATGGAGAAGGCCGACATGGAAACCCGCCTGCGCGAGGTGATGAACCTGCACCAGGATCAAGTGCTCTTCATCGACCTCGGCCCGGCGGCCTACCGCGGTGAGCGCACCATCACCGCCCTCGGCCAGAGCTACACCAAGCTAGACCAACCCTGCTTCGTCGTCTGAAGCAACTGCGGCAATACCCGTTCTTCGACAGTCAAATCAGCGCGCGAGCAGTCCGGTGGTGCCGCAATTTCCGCAAGCCGCTCGCAAACCGCTTGCCAAGCGGGGTCGAAGGCAACAGAGTCGGAAACGTAGGATGTTCTTTGGCCCATTTCAGCCCGACCTCTGCCAGCCACTCGCAAACCCGCCCGCAACCCCCTACGCATCAGGGGCTCCGCGAGCGGCCACCTCCGGGCCCACTAAGGCCCGGCCCCATTGAAGATCCTACAGTAACGTAGGAGTCCGAATCTAAGAGGCCATACCTCCCCCCCCACACACGCACTGCACCATTGAAGCGCGCGCCTATAGACATACTACTAC
>JBHJGW010000252.1:0-8132 GCA_050331415.1 Opitutales bacterium
GTTTCTCCCATCTGATCAGAAGCCGTCGGTGGTTACCGAGCCAGGCGATGAAGCGCTCGACGACCCAGCGGTTTTTGTAACGGCGCAAGGGGCGTCCGTCTTGGGTTCGGATCTCGGGTTTGCGGTTTTTGCGATGCGGAGCGATCATCTCGATGCCGAGTGCAGCGAGGGCTTCGTCGAGCGGATCGGCGTCGTAGGCCTTGTCGCCGACGAGGTGCTCGGGCGGGGTGTCCTCGTCCATAAAGTCGAGGGTCTGCTGCACCATTTTGGTCTCGCCGACATCCGCCGAAGCGGAGGATACACACAGCGGAACCCCCTGACGATCAACAATTAACTGCACTTTGGTGCCTTTGCCCTTGCGCGTTAGTCCGACTTGCTCGCCCCCGCCCTTGGCCGCCGAAAAGGTGGCGTCCACAAAGCAGGTTTTGGTGTCAATCTGACCCTGCTGCACGAGGCTGCGAGTGATCTTGGCGAAGATCTTCCGGAAGGCATCGCGCTGCGCCCACAGCTTCAAATAATCATGCACCGTCGACTTCGGCGGGAACGTTCGCGGCAGGTGCTTCCACTGCATCCCCGTGTATAAAATGAACAATAGAGCCTCAAAAACCTCCCGCTCATCGCGGCGCTTACGACCCCGCTTGCCTTTGCGTTCAACCTTCAACATCGGCTCGATATAGCCTTATTGGCGGTCCGTTTAAAACATAACCAAGATTTAGCACAAAATAGGCCAAAATGTTTTTCCGGACAGCCCCTAGGGCTCTGAAGAGCTCTTTGCAGCGGCTGCACGGCGGGCAGCGAGCTCGGCTTTGATCTGTTCAATCCGCGTCGAGGTGAGTGGGTACTTGTACAGCAACACAAAGGCCAAAAGCATACCCGCTGCCGGAAAGGCACTGAGGAGGAAACGCATGTTGAAGAACACGCCGGGATCCTGGTCCGCACCCCTCGCCACCACGAAACCCGAGAGGGCGATGATCACGCCGGTCAGGATCTGTTGAAACGTGTCCATAATCTTATCGACCAGCGAAAGGACGGCACCAATCATTGCTTCGCGGCGCTCACCCGTGCGCAGTTCGTCGTCGTCAGTCAGATCAGCGGACATCGTGGGAAGCAACATATAGAAGGCTGTGAACCCGATGGCATAAAACGGCGGCAGGAGCAGCTGCCACTGTGGCTCACCAGGCACGAAAACGAACCATTTCAGGATGGCGCCGCCAATGAGCCACCATACCGAAAAGGCCATGATGTGATGCTTCTCGTGTTTGAGGCAGAGCCAGCGCGTGATCGGAATCATCGCAAAACCGATGATCCAGCCAAAGGTACCTACCCAGGCGCCCCAGGTTGAGCCTTCCGCCACTTCACCCCCAAAAACGAAGTAAATATTCAGAAAGATCCCGAGCTGGCCGACGATGCTGTTGGAAGCGCCGATGATCTTGCGAATGATGAAAAGGCGCATGATGCGCCAGTTGGTCACGATCATCCAGCAGCCTTTGAGGAGGCCCATGCGCTTTTGGGTCGTATGTTCGGTAGCCTGATAAACCAGTACGGAGCGCTCCCGGGTTTTCAGGAGCATCCAAAACATCGCGGGCAGCGAGATGGCCGTAATCAAAAGCGCCCAGGCGCGCATGCCATGCAGAGCTGTGGCGAATATCGTGGCGAAAACAAAAGGTTGCACCCACTGCTTGAGCAACTGACCGGATTTCTGCACAGCGGCGCGCCAGGCGACGACTCGAGTACGTCCGTCGTAGGATGGGCAGATCTCAATGCCGAGCGCATAATAGACCGTCGAGTACAGCGACTGCGCCACCGTCATGAACATCATCCCAATCAAGATGGTCCAAAAGACCGTTTGGGAGTAGGGTCCGCTTTCAAGCATGGCATGCCAGCTGCGCGAAAGGTTCTCAAAGAACGAAAGCTTTTTCTCCTCTCCGTCCACCTCGCCCTCAGCCGGCGCCTGCTCCTCGGTGACTTCCTCGATTGAGGTTTCGTCTGAAGGCACATCTCCTGTGGGTACCTCGCGTTCGTCGAGAGAATCGCCGTCGGCGTTGGCGGGCGGCTCCAGCTCCTCATCCGGTCCGGTTGCCTCGGTGACCGCGGGGGCGTCATTGGAGCGCAAGGTCGGCCCCTCGGGCAGGAGGAACCAGGTCAGCAGGAAAATCAGCGGCATCGTGATGCCGCCGACCAACAGAAAGGGCTTCCTGCGCCCCCAGCGACCGCGCATATTGTCGGAGGCCCAGGCGATAAGAGGGTCGACAATGCCATCGAGCGGAGTCTTCAGCGCGAGCATGAAACCCACCAGCAAGGGGTTGAGCTCGAAGCCGATGACTAGCACCGGCATCATCACAAAGAAGAACGTTCCGTTCAGATCATTGGTCAGCGAGCCCACGCTGTACGCGAGGATCTCCGGCAGCTTTGCGTCCGGTTCGTCTTTGAAGTTTTTGGCCTCAGGGGTGTTTCTAGGGGTCGGGCCGCGAGCATCTGCCATCAGAACAGGGGGTAGGGGCAAGAAGCTAGGCTACTGTCCTGTCGCACACGCACAATCGAAATCGTGCCAACGCGATGCCATTTTTCGTTACGATGGTCTCCTGGCTAGCAGCCATGCCACTGGTCTGTTGTTGATGCTGGCGCGTCTTGGCTACGATTATGAAGGTTCGCGGCAGCTATGCCGACGCGCGGCTTCGATCGATCCTGTCGATCGGCTAGATCGCGTACAGACACGCTCAGCAAGCACCGGAACCCCCTCGCTGGCCTGGTCTGAGGTTGCTGCGCTGGTAGCCCTGGAGCAAATCAACTCCGCGGGCAAACCCGCAGCCAGGTCACTCCAGCCTTGTGCGTCTGCGCCAGCATCTCGTATCCTCGTAAGCCTATCTCTTCGATCAATGCAGGGGGCATGGTGGATGATCTTCAGCCCTATGTCCCCACTCTTTGGCGAAGAGCGCCCAAAAACATCAACCAACCAGTCCCGTCCCCAAACTTTGGTGTAGACTCGGACGCACTTTCGCATGTTCTTGGTATGGTGGGAGATACTGGACTCGAACCAGTGACTTCTTGCGTGTGAAGCAAGCGCTCTAACCAACTGAGCTAATCCCCCGTATGGATCCAAGGGATAAGCTTCACAGGTCGCGCGGTGGAGGTCAATCTTGAAAATGATGGGTTTGGTGAGCGGTTCAAGGTCGGGATCGGTCGAGGTAACGAATTGGACACTGACCCTTAAAAAGTGGCTACGCCACTGCGCCGCCAAGGTTCAGTATCTATTTAAAACTAACGGGGATAATCAATTGACATTTACTCGCTCTTGCTGGTCGTAAAGGGCAGGGTGAGCTGTTCGGCTCCGGGAGGGGCGAAGCGCACTCCGAGACCGAGGAGGCGCACCGGTCGCTCGCCGCGATGCCAGGCGGCGTAGAGCAATTCGCGGGCGGTGGCGAAATCGGGGCGTTCGCTGCGGCACTCGGCTGTGGTGACCTGGAAATCCGCAAATTTCACTTTAACGAAGATCCCGGCAATGCTCTGTCCGCGGGCCCGCTTGCGGAGGTCTTCGTGTAGCTCGTCGAGGAGTGCCCGTAAGGGCGTTTCACATGCATGGGCGTCGGCGAGGTTCTCCGAAAAAGTGCGCTCGTTGCTCAGCGATTTCCGCTCACGGGAAACGCTCACGGGTCGGTCGTCCTCGCCCCTGCACTGGTGGTACAAAGCGATTCCGAATCGGCCGAAGCGGCGTTGCAACTCGGTGGCTTCGAGTTGCTGCAGCTGTCCGCAGGTTTCGACGCCCATTGCTGCGAGCTTTTCTCGGGCGCGCGGGCCGACGCCCCAGAGTTTGCCGACGGGTAGTTCCGGCATGAACTCGGCAATGCGGTGCGGGGGTACGGTGAACTGACCGTCAGGCTTCCGCCAGTCGGATGCGATTTTCGCCAGCAGCTTGTTCGGCGCGATGCCCGCCGAGGCCGTCAGGCCGCTGACCTCCCGGATCCGAGCGCGGAGCTCTCGGGCTATTTCAGTGGCCGGGCGACTCAGGTGGCTGACGTCGAGAAACGCTTCGTCGAGCGAGAGCGGCTCGACAAGATCGGTCACCTCGTGCATCAGCTTCCGTATCCGGGCGGCTTCTTCGCGGTAGATTTCGAACCTGACGGGCAGCAGCACGAGGTGCGGGCAGAGCTCGAGCGCCTTGAAGGCGGGCATGGCCGAGCGTACGCCGTATTTGCGCGCTTCGTAGTTGCAGGTGGTGAGAACGCCGCGCCGTGATTGGCCCCCGACGCCCACTGGTTGGCCGGCAAGTTCGGGCCGTTCCCGCAGTTCTACGGAGGCGTAAAAGGCATCCATGTCGAGATGAATGATTTTGCGAGGCCCTTCCACTATGGTGGCAGTTTAGTGTACATCTGGTCACTTTTGCAAGTCTTCTTGCCTGCGAAAGATGGCCATTGCCGCCGGCAGGACAGCTCCGCACGGCTGGACGAGTCCCTTTTGATTCCTGAACGGTCGCGTTGATCTGAGGGTAAGGGGTGTCAACTGGGTTCGCCGGGCCAGAACAGGCCGATCTGACGGCGGGCGTGATCGAGGGCCTGCAGGTTCTGTAGGCTGTCTTCCCAGCACATAACGTCTTGGCTCGGCTCCAGGCGGCCCTCGGCGATCCAGCGGGCGCAGTTGTCGAACTGTAGTGCATAGAGGTCCTGCGGTGCCTCCGGCTTCAGGATTTCCGGTTCGCGGGCGCTTTCGTGAATGCGGATCTGGCCCACGCGCGGAAACCACGGATTGGGCAATTCGACGTAGCCTCCCTCGCACCAGGCGGTGATGCGGGCGTTCGTCTGGCAGAGCATTCCGCAAGCGTAGTTGCCCAGCAGGCCGTCTTCGAAGGTCAGATGGCCCGTCGCGAGCACATCGACGCCGTCGGGTGCGTTGAAGGCGGCGGTCACCTCATGTTTCTGCGCTGCCGCAAAGGGCTGTTCTGTAGCTGCACCCGCCACGAGGCGTGCCGCCGACAGGCAATAGCAACCGACATCCATCAGGCCGCCGCCACCCATGTCGCGCGCAAAACGGACATTGCCGGTGGCCTCGGCGTCGGGGTTGTTAAAGCTGAACCGCGTTTCGATCAGTCGTACCTTGCCAAGCCTTTCTGAGGCGAGCAGGCCCCGGAGCTCGGCCAGCTGCGGATGGTGGCGATACATGAACGCCTCGCCGAGAAACCGCTTTTCGCGCCGGGCTACCGCGATCACGGTAACCGCCTCGGCCTCGGTCATCGCGAGCGGTTTCTCACAGAGCACATGTTTGCCGGCTTCGAGTGCGCGGATTGACCAGGGTGCGTGAAGATGATTGGGCAGGGCGTTGTAAACGGCGTCAACCTCCGGGTCGGCCAGCAGCGCGTCGTAGCTGCCGTAAGCCCGCTCGAGGCCGCACTTGGCACGAAAAGCTTCCGCTTTGGCGGCGTCCCGGCTGGCACACGCTACCGGCTTGCTGAACTGCGCCTCTTCAGCAACCCGATCCATCACCTTCGCCGCGATGCCACCCGTTCCCAATACGCCCCAACGCAATCTTTCCTTCGCCATTTCAACATGCAGGAGGCGAGAACCGCGGGAGGCAAGCCGCAAGCAGCTCGGCCTCCACTACTGCAGCTGGAATGCATTTGCGAAAGCTGAGCAAGGCTTTCGCCATCACCCACCGGAGGGGGGACGATCGAGCCCTACGCCGTGGAATCTTCAGGCTTCTTTCCCGGTATCTGGCCAACGTTGTCCGCGACATGGGCGCCGCGTTCGCCCATGGGCTGCGGCTCTCCGGTTGTGGAATCGCGGTGCGTCTGGTGCTCGATCTCCGCGTTGATTTTCGCGCCGAGGATGACGATGAAGGCGGAAAGGTTAAACCAGAGGATCAGAATGACAATCGCCGCGACCGAGCCGTAGGTGTTGGCGAAATTGCCGAAGTGGGACACGAAGAAAGAAAACAACCACGAGCCCAAAAGCCAGACCAGGGCGGCGATCAGCGCGCCGGGCGAAATCCAGCGCCATCGGGCATTCGCCCGCGCGGGCCCCCAGCGGTACAGCACAGACAGCACAAGGATGACGAACACCAGCAGAGCTGGCCAGCGGAGGTAGCCCAGAACAAATTCGAGCACGCCATCAAGCCCCATGAAGTTAAGCACCGCCGGAATGCCGATGATCACCGCCAGGGCGATGGTGGCCGCCAGCAGCAACACGAACGTCAAGAAAAGCCCAAAAGCGTTGGTCTTGATAAAGCCGCGCTTCTCCTGTTCGCGGTAGGCGATGTTGAGCGCTTGCATCAGCGAGCGAACGCCTTTCGACGAGCTCCAGATCGCCGCTCCGAGACCGATAATGAGGCCCCAGCCGAGGTCGCTGGTAGCCTGTCCGGCGAGCCGCTTCATCTGATTGGCGAGAAATTCGCGCGTAGTTTCGGGAAGGACTTCCGCAAACGCGTTGACCTGCTGCTCGACTTGGCCGGGGTCAGCCCAAAGACCGTAAATGGAAAAAATCGAGATCAGCACGGGGAAGAGCGCCAGAAACCACAGCATGGCGATGCCGGCCGCGATAATCGTCAAGTGGTCGGTGCCCACCGCAATCTGAATACGGCGTATGATATCCCACCAGCCCTTGATCGGGATTCGCCACGGGGAAGCGGCGGCGCGACCCCGTTCAACCGGGGTAGAAGAGGAGGCGGTGGCGGCTTCGTCGGACATCGCGTCGTCGCGATGCAGGCACAATGCCCGAGTACTGGAATATTGAAAAACGGCGCCCTGCGGCTCGGCGAACGGCAGCGGCGACAAGGCATTTTCGGCGTTGTAGTGCAGATGTCCTGATTGATGTGGCATTCCTATGGCCAACTGCAGCTTCGCCTATTCCCGGTTTGCCAGTTTGAGGTCGCCGGCGAAGCGGCCGCAGAGTGCGCCGGTGGCGGCCCCCGCGACAACGATCCCCAATACCTGTGTCAATAGATTGACCCAGGGAAGCTCGTATTGGAGCGTCCACCCGAACGATTGCCGATTGATGACGAACACCAGCAGCGCACCGAGGCCGAGGCTCAGCACCAGACCGCCGATGCCCGCGATGCCCGCAAGGCCTGCGGCTTCTGCTGCAAGCACCCGCGCGATCCGGCTGCGCGGCAAGCCGAGCGCGTGGAGGGTCCGCAGGCTGGCTTGATCCTCGCGGATGAGGGTAAACATTGCCAGTGCCAGGCCGATAAAGGCGACGCCGAGCCCGAGAAACTGGACGCCCCGGGCTACCGTGAAGGTTTCGTTGAAAACGCGGAGGACGGTCTCACGCAGCCCCGCCTGAGAAAGGAGGCCCAGGCCGGGCCATTGGGCCTGCCATGTGTCCAGCGGAAGCTCTGTGTCCGTGTTTAGGTACAGAGTGGCGTTGGTGTATCCGGGCAGGTCGTACCACGCCTGCAGGTTGTCGAGGCCGATCTGCAGAAGGCCGCGGTCACTGCCATAGTCGGCTTTAACACCGCTTATCCAGAGTTGCTTACGGCCGTCCGGCGTTTCCAGCTCGACCCGGTCGCCGGTGCTCAGCCCGAAGCGGTAACGAAAGGTTTCGCTGACGATTGCGGAGCCGTCCGCACCGGGAGGTATCCGAGCGGTTCCTCGGGGTTCGTCGAGCCAAAGGAACTGCTGCCGTGTCAGGTATTCTGGATACGGAGCGCCTTCGAGCTGGATTGTTCCGCCGCCGAAGGCCACCGGGAACCGGCTGGTGGGCAGAACAGTGTCCACCTCCTGCTGGCTGGCGAACCAGGAGATTGCCTCCTCCGGCACGTACTCGCGTCCTCCCGACTGTGGCGCAAAAAGAAAACCGTCCGCCTGAAAACGGACGTCGAGCCAGCGTATGAGGGTGCGTTCAAAGCTGTGGGTCATGATGCCCATGCTCAGGGCCATGCCAGTGGCTACCAGTAAGCCAGCGGTGCCGAGCCGGTGTCGGCTGGAAGCAGCGCGAAGCCGCTGCAGGCCGTGCTGGACTTCCGGGAGGTGGCTCAGTCGGGGGACCAGCCCGCTCGCTATTGGGCCAATCGCAGTGGCGATGAGGATCGTCGCGCCCAGCAGGGAGGCGAAGGCGGCGACATAGCCGCCCACGGGAAAACTGCCACCATCGGGTAGCGTGGCCGGTGGCAGGAACGCGCAGAACGCCGCCACGGCCACCGCAGCC
>JBHJGW010000253.1:0-3599 GCA_050331415.1 Opitutales bacterium
GGAGGTGCAGAAATGGCAACAAGGCGTGCTCCGGGCTGGCCATGCGCTCCAGTAAGCCGTGCTCGACGGTTGTCGGTTCGATGCTGCTGACGCGCAGACGGTCGAGACCCTCGATGGCTTCCAGAGCGTCGACAACGTCGAGCAGCGTGCGCCCTTCCCGGTCTTCGTACGTTCCTAGATTGACGCCGGTCAGTACCAGTTCGCGCACGCCACGCGCAACCTGACTGCGAGCTTCGCGCAGCAGGTCGGCAAAGTCGCGGGCCCGCGCCCGTCCACGAGCCTTGGGGATAATGCAAAAGCTGCAGGCGAAGTCGCAGCCGTCCTGGATCTTCAGGTTGGCGCGCTGCGCAAAAGGCGTCTCGCCGGCCCATTGGAGCGAAAAATCGGCGGGATCGATTTTCTCGCGCACGATGACCGGCTGCGGCAGCTTCGTTCCGTCGCCGAGGTATTCCAGCAGCCGGAGTTTTTCCTGATTGCCAATGATCAAGTCGACGCCGGGAATGGCGGCGATTTCGCGCGCGCCCATTTGGCTGTAGCAACCGACCACCGCCACGAAGGCCTTCGGATTCTCACGGATGAATTTGCGAATAACCTGACGCGCCTTCGCTTCGGCGAGGCGTGTCACCGTGCAGGTGTTGATCACAGCGAGATCCGCAGGCTCACCCCAGCGCACCACCGTGTAACCGGCCGCCTCCAGGCGGTCACTAAGCAGGTGCGTCTCGCTCTGGTTCAGCCGGCAACCCAGCGTGGTCAATGCAGCGCGTCGCTTCACGATCAAAACCCCAAAGACAAACGCGAAAACCCAGGCGAGGTCAATCCCGCGTGACTACGCGACCTTCCAAGCATGGCAGGGGTTAAACCCGTCGGCGAGCCTCCGCATCAACCTTTCCCCTCTTCCGGCTGTTGCCATGGCCAGCGGCCGTTTAGCTCGGCTTCGAGGGTGAAGCTGAGGAAGGTGCGGATAAGTACCACGATCGCCAGGACACCCAAGGTCTGATAGTTTAATTTGACGCCAACCGTGTGAATGATGTCGGCAGCCACGAGAAACTCCAGCCCCAGCAAGATGCCTCGACCGAGCCGCAGTCGCAGCTGATGGAAGGTTACGCGCTTTTCGCGAGGCCGGGCGAGTTGCCAGACGGCAAGGCCGGCAGTGTAGACGGCAAAAAGGCAGATGACGAGAATGCCGATGAGCTCAGTGAGCGCGGCCCCGATTTCAGCGAGAGGACGAATCCATTTGTTCATGCCACAAGGCTAGCCCTCCGTCAGGCCCTCGTAAAACGCTTTTGCTCGTTCTTCAATTTCCCGGGGCGTCAGCTGCTCGACCACTTTACCGAACGACCACCGGTAACCGAACGGGTCGGCAACCATAGCCGAGCGCATGCCGAAGAATTCGTCGCGCGGCGGCGTGAGCGAGCGGGCGCCTGCAGCAACGGCGCGGTCGTAATCTCCATCGACATCCTCACTGGAAATCGCGAACAGGCACGGTGCGAGTTGGCCCTCCGGCAGCGCTCTTGCATGCCAGTCGGGCGCTTCTTCCGAAAGGTACAGCGTCGTCCCCCGGATGGAGAGCTCGGCGTGGGCGATGGCGCCGTTGGGCTGGGCCAGGCGGTAATGCTCGACCGCCTCGAAGGCGCTCCGGTAGAAGTCCATCGCCTGAGCGCCATTGCTCACAGTCAACGAGATTGTCACGGTCGGTGCGGTCGCTTCCATAAGGTTGTCGAAAGTGAGTTTGGGTCCTTGAGCGAGCGGCAGAGGGCAAGACTGCCCGGAACCGCTATTTGTAGCGAAGCTAAAAGCTCTAGGCGAGCGCCGAAGACCCTCAAAAAACGTTCTTCGGAAAGCACCTTGCTTGCCCCAACCCCAGCGGTAGCGAGGGGTTCATCAGCCCTCGTCTGTGCCCGGAAGGCTTGTATCGCTGGCAAAGGCTCGGGCGTCGAGGAAGTCCTGCAGGATCAGGGCAGCCGCCCGGGAATCGAGGCCGCCGCTGCGGCGTTCGGCGATTTGCTGTTTCGGACTTCGGCGCCTGGGCTTGCTCCCGGGAACGGATTTCGCCGCTTGCTGCGAGGTCAGGCGCTCATCGCTGCGATAAACCGGCAGGCCGAATCGTGCTTCGAGCTTCGCGATAAAGGCGTCGACCTCGCGCGCCTTGGCGCTAACTGAGCCGTCCATGTGGAGCGGGTACCCGACCACCAGGGTGCTCACGCGCCGCCGCTCGATCTCCGCTGCAAGGTGAGTAAGGCGCCCGTCGAGGGTCGGTTCAGTTGCGGCGGTGATCGGCATGGCAACGCCGATATCGTCGTCACCCGCGGCCAATCCGATGCGCTTTTCCCCGTAGTCGATGCCGAGAAACGTCATGTGCCAGTCGCCAGCGCAGCAGAGCTGGAGAGCGGGAACAAGCCGAAACGGCGCACGGGCCCGCCCTCCCGACCGCGGTAGCGCAACTCATGGGATTTCAGAAAAAAACATTGGCCAACTGGACGGAAAAGCGCGATGAATTCCCGTCGATGACTCTTTCGCGCAGCGGCAAACTGATCACCTTCGAGGGCTGCGAAGGCAGCGGCAAGACGACCCAGATCGGGCTGCTCTCGCAGCGCCTGATGTCCTTCGGACACGAAGTCGTGGTGACTCGCGAGCCCGGCGGGACGGCCGTAGGAGAGTCCATCCGGCACCTGCTCAAGCACGACGGCGAGAACAGCAACATGTCGCCTGAAGCCGAGCTGCTGCTGTTTGCCGCCAGCCGCGCCCAGCTGGTGCGCGAGGTAATCCAGCCGGCACTGGAACGGGGCGCGCTGATCCTGTGTGACCGCTACCTCGACTCGACCACCGTTTACCAGGGCATCGCGCGCAACCTCTCCGACGACCCGGTGAAGGTCATCAACGAGTTTGCCGTAGGCCAGTTCATCCCTGACATCACGGTGGTGATCGACGTCCCCGCCGAATTGGGGCTGGCCCGCGTCCGGCAGCGCCCCAGTGATCTGCCCGACCGCATGGAGCAGGAAAATATTGAATTTTACGACGCGGTGCGCGAGGGTTACCTGCTGCTGGCCCGCAACCTCCCGGAGCGCTTCATCGTCGTCAACGGCGAGCGCGCGCCCGAACAGGTCAGCCAGGCCATCTGGGAGGCCCTGCAGTCCCGCCTGCCCCTCGGCCCGCTGGACTGAAGGAACATTCCGTCCTTCCTCATCGGCCTCCCAGGTGCCGAGAGTCAGCTGACAACCGATGATCGACCTTCGACCAAGCTTATTGCGCTTCCATGACTTCGCCCACTGAATTGCCCGTCTGGCGTGTTCTGGAGCGAGCGCTGCGCGAGGACCGGATGCCGCATGCGCTGCTCCTGGCGGCGTCTCGGCTCGAGGGAGTCGAACCGCTGGCCCTGGAACTGTGCGGTCGGATGCTGCAGACGGAGCAACCGCGCCGGCACCCGGACTATCACGAGCTCCGCCCGCAGAAGAAAGCTCGGATGATCAATGTCGGAACCGAATCCGAGCGCGTTCGCGGCCAGTGGCCCCCAAATTCCATGCGGCGGCTCATCACCGATCTCGCGCTGAGCGCGCAAGCCGGTGAGCGCAAAGTGGCCGTGATCTACGAGGCCGACCGGA
>JBHJGW010000254.1:0-2562 GCA_050331415.1 Opitutales bacterium
CCGCGCAAGCGCTCAAACTCGCGGGCGCTCAGTTCCATCTCAACTATGCAGGGGGCGGTAAATCGCTGGAAGCTTTTCGTCAACGTACTGCCGAGATGAATCTCGCCGACTGCGTCACCTTCCATGGCTTTGTTTCGGACGAAAAACTGGCGGAGCTCTATCAGGAAGCGGATATTTTCGCGCTGCCAAGCTCGGGCGAGGGATTTGGGCTAGTCTATTTGGAAGCCATGGCGCGCGGGCTGCCCTGTATCGCTTCCACGGCAGGAGCTGCCACGGAGGTCGTTTTGGACGGCGAATGCGGGCGTTGCATCCCCAATGGAGACGTCACCGCACTCACAGCCGCTCTGCACGAGCTGGTCCAGCATCCTGAGTTGCGCCGCCGGTTGGGAGAGGCCGGGCGTCAACGGTACCTGCAGCACTTTACTGAGACGGCGTTCACAGTGCGCTTTCAGGCTTTGCTCGAACGCCTCCTGGCGGGTTGAACCTCACTCTCGCACCGCTGCCCCGATGCCTGCACCTCCGGTCATCATCTGCCTCGGAGTCTTTCCTTCCACGGGAGGCACTACGCGCACGGTGAGCGCTTTCCAAGCCGCTCTGGACGCTCCGGTGTTTTCCTTTGTGCGCTCGTCGGAGCTGGCTAGTGAGCCTTTAGGCGTTCCCGGCGCTGAGCCCGTCGTGGCCATACAGTTGCCGGGATTAGAGGCGCTGGGGGTGGCCTCTGGTCACGCGACAAGCGCCGCTGAGGCGGCGATTCGGCAGGCACCGCTTGTTTCTTGTCATTCCTACTTTCGTTGGCATTGCCGCTGGGTATGGCGAGTCTGTCGCCGCTATGGAGTGCCGTACTGGAATGTGCCTCACGGCATCCTAGACCCTTGGGTCTGGAGCCGTGGTCGGCTTGTAAAACAGGTGTTTCACTGGCTATGGGGCCGAGCATTTTTGCGCGATGCAGCCTGCATGATTTTCGCTTCCGAGCGGGAGCGGCAAAAGGCGCAGGCAATCACCGGCACGACCCAGGCGGAAGTTCTGCCGTGGCCAGTAGAACCGCAGACCGTTTCCCAGACCCACCCCATTCGACAAGCCGCACGGGCACGCTGGTCGATTCCGGCGAATGCCCGCGTCGTCCTCGCACTCGGACGCCTGCACCCGATGAAGCGCCCTTTGGAGATCATCCGCGCGGTGGCGCGAACCGCCGATGCGAACACCTATCTTTTGGTAGCGGGGCCCGAGGACGGCGTCACCCTCGCCGAGGCCGAGGCAGTCGCTGCGGAGGAGGGTTTCAGCGACCGCTGCCGGGTCCTCGGCCCCGTCCACGGAGCCGAAAAAGACGCCGTCCTGGCGGTCGCAGACATCTACGTGTCTTTCTCTCATCGCGAGAATTTCAATCACTCTGCGATGGAGTGCCTGAGTGCCGGCCTGCCCGTGGTTCTTTCACCAGGCAACGATTTGGCCGAACCGATCATCGCCGCCCAGGCCGGTTGGGGGTTGACGGCCGACGACGAAGCGAGCCTCCGCCAAAGCCTTGCGCTCGCGATGCGCAGCTCTCCCGAGCGACTGACTCAGATGGGCCACCTC
The DNA here is from genome assembly GCA_050331415.1 of Opitutales bacterium. GTDB lineage: Bacteria > Verrucomicrobiota > Verrucomicrobiia > Opitutales > Cerasicoccaceae > DAIQNO01. The sequence continues at coordinate 1,573 of JBHJGW010000254.1, forward strand.
GGGCAAGCATTCGTGCGGCAGCACGCCTCCCCCGAAAGGTTCTCCTGTCGCCTCCAAGCTCTCGTGCAGCAATACGGGAACACCGCATCGACCTATGCCTGAGAAAGAAGCATCTCCGCACGTTGTGCTCGCACTGCCCAGCCTGGGTTCGGAAAGCGGGGGGCCGCCTCGCTCCGTTTCAGCGCTGGCCGCCCACCTGTGCCATGAGGGGCTTGCGATCGATATCATGGCCGCGACCAATCCGGTTGATCCGGATGTGGAGATCGATCAGCGGATTCACCGGCTCGCGGTTCAGGGCGGGGGGCTCAGCCTGAAAGCGCGCATGAACGTGCCCGACTATCGCCCGGTGCTGGAGGCCCGCCACCGCGAAGCCCCTCTGCAGCTGGTGCACCAGAACGGGTTGTGGCTCAAATCGGCCCACCAGACCTGCCAATTCGCCCGCTCCCATGATATCCCCTTGATCCTGTCGCCAAGAGGCATGCTCGATATTTGGGCGATGGGGTTTCACGGATGGAAGAAACGCCTGGCCTGGTGGCTGTTCCAGAGGAAAGACTGCCATCAAGCCGCAGCCTTTCACGCAACGGCAGAGGAAGAGGCCGCGCGCCTTCGTGAATTGGGTTTCCGCCAGCCCATCATCGTGCTGCCCAACGGCGTCGATCCTGTGCCCGAGACGCCAGCGGAACCTGCCGCCATCGCTCAGCCCAAGTCCCGCAAGACCGCATTATTCCTATCGCGGGTCCATCCGAAGAAAGGCATCCCTTTGCTGCTGGAAGCGTGGGCGCGACTCAAGCCTGTCGACTGGCAACTCATAGTTGCCGGCAACGACTGCGACGGGCACACAGAGGAACTCCGTCGGCAGGCGCAACGTTTGGGCATTGGCAGCGACGTATCGTTTCCCGGCCCTTTGTTCGGTGCCGCCAAGGACACCGCATTTCGCCGCGCCGATCTCTTTGTCCTGCCAACTTACTCGGAGAACTTTGGCATTGTCGT
>JBHJGW010000255.1:0-2024 GCA_050331415.1 Opitutales bacterium
CCTACCCTGGTCTCGCGAAATGGTACCCGCTCGAGTACTTCCCGCCATCTTACCGGGTGCTGCAGCGCTACGTGCGTCGGCCCGCCTTGGAGAGCGACTACATCTTGCGCAATCCCGGCGAGTACCACGCCAGCACCAGCCCGCTGGTTCAAATACTCCGTAAGGGACATCATGGCGTCGAGCTTGGCGAGGAAGCCTGGGACCGCCTGATTACCTGGATCGACCTCAACGTGCCCGTAAGGCCGCGCCGCCTGCCTTCATCCAGCCCGGCCACATGCAAGGACTGGCCCCTGACAAGGCAAGAAGCCAAGGCAGCGCAAGCCGCCTGCGGAGAGGCGCTCACGATCACGCTCGGCGACTCCAGCCTGGACTTCGCTGCTATCCCCGCCGGGCAATTTGTGATGGGCAACCGCCAAGGCCAACCTGACGAGTGGCCGGAGCACCTGGCGCGCATCGAGAGGCCCTTCTTAATGGCTACCCGCGAAGTTGCCAACGCGCAGTATGCCCTCTTCGACCCGGAGCACGAAAGCGGGTTTCACGACCATTTGGGTAAGAACAACGAACACCGCGGCGATCCGCTCAACCTCCCCCAACAACCCGTGGTTCGAGTTTCCTGGGAAGAGGCCCAGGCCTTCTGCGCATGGCTGTCCGAGAGAACCGGCAGGACAGTTCGCCTGCCTACCGAGGCCGAGTGGGAGTACGCTTGCCGCGTCGGGACAGGCACCGCTCTGAACTACGGCTCAGTCGAGGCTGACTTTTCCCCATACGAGAATTTTGCGGATCGCGCGTTGCACGAACAGGCGTTCTTCTTCCCCGTAAAGCCCTACCGAGAGTGGACGACAGGCATGCGGTATTACTCTATGCCGTTCGCCCTTGACGCTCGTTTCTCTGACGGGCAGACGCTACCCGCAGAACCCGGTACCCTCCAGCCCAATACCTGGGGCCTATGCGATATGCATGGGAACGTGCAGGAATGGACGGCTTCCCCTTACCGGCCCTACCCGAGCACCTCAGGGGAAGCGAGCGATGCCGAGGAAGTCGTCGCCCGGGGCGGTTCGTGGATGGACCGTCCACAAGATGCACGTTCGGCGATCCGTCGCCCGTACGCGTCCTGGCAGCGCGTCCACAACGTCGGTTTTCGCGTGGTGGTGGAGCCCTAGGAATGGGGCACGGTTTCGTGAAAAAAACGCTCAGGCTGCGCATAGCGACCCAGTTTTCCAGGAGCCCCGCGTAGCGATGTGCATCGGGTTGTGGAACCGCTTTTCGCGCGCGATCTGCGCAGCTGGCAGGCCTCGATCGAGCGCCAAAAAGCCTGATTCCGAAACAAGATTTATGGTTTTACGCAAACACATGCATTTATCTTTCTAATGATCTATAGGAATGACATAAGCAAAACGTAAATGCTGCCCGCCGTTTCCACCCGCTCCGTTCTTATCTGCCAATGCGCCAGTCATCGTCGCATTGATGCTGAAGAGCTCGAGCGGGTACGAGCTTCGCTTGGGGCTGCGGCAGACACCAGCGTCGCGATCGTGGACGATCTGTGCCGGGCCGCAGTAGAACGGCCCGAGGAGGTCCGCCAGGCATTCGAGAGCGAAACCGTTTTCATCGCATGTCATGCCCGAACCCGGCGCGCGCTCGCCAGACGCACCGGTGCCAGAACGACGACCGACTCCACGTTTCACAATTTGCGAAAACGCAGTGCCGACACGGTCCTCACCGATCTCGAGGTAGCGGTCATCACCGAGGCCCGTGAAATATCAGAAGCCCCGCCCTCTGCTTCGACGACACGCTGGGAGGGCTGGTACCCCCTGATCGATTATGACGCCTGCACTCACTGCAAACAATGCGTGAGCTTTTGCCTCTTCGAGGTTTATGGTGTCGACGAAGCGGGCCGCGTTACCGTGGAGAACCCGGAAGCGTGTAAACCGAACTGCCCCGCCTGCGCGCGCGTCTGCCCAAAGGCCGCAATCATTTTTCCGAAGTTCGAGGGTGGCCCCGTGGCGGGCGAACCGGTGACCGAGGAC
>JBHJGW010000256.1:0-6178 GCA_050331415.1 Opitutales bacterium
CGCCATCGAGAACGTCTTCAAAAACCTCAGACGCCACATCGGGCGCGTCTGCCGCTGGCGAGAGAATACGAGTCAGGCCGATCTGTGGCTGGCCAGTGGGTTGACGCTGGCCAGCAAAGGCTTCCGCAAAATCAGCGGCCATTCCGAGCTTGAAGCACTCGTAAAAGCACTGCAAAAGAAGCCGAAGAACACGGACGCAAAAACCTAAAAAAATGCGCGCTCTTGGAGCTTCGCTCCGCTCCGGCCTCGCCGCTACGCGGCGCCCCCTGCGGGGGACGGCCTCCGCTCCACGAAGCCCCAAGACCAACCCAACCCTCACTCACCCAGAACCAACCGATCACCGGAAACTACCCCGCCAGTTTCAACAACCTCTGGGACATCCCCCCATAAAAGAATTTTCGGAGATTAATGTCCTACATTTACAGGCTATACTTCGATAAGTATTCCCGTCCTCTGCAACGATTTGCAAGACCTTATCCGCGGAAAGATTGTCGACGGTGTCAAAGACGCTATTCTGAAACGGAAGCTGCGGCGGTACGCACAAGTCTTTATGGCAAACTTCAGCATCAGCATTCAGGCTACGCCGTGGTCGATTCTCAACGAGGGAATCGACAACGCGTTGGATTTTCTCCGGGATAACGGCGTCGATGCGATTCATTTGAACTCGCACAGCTACTACGGTGGCGGCAGCGGCAATCACAAGGATTTCCACATGTGGGCGCCGGATCATTTCGCGAAAGACCCGGCTCAAAGGTGGCAGGGGATGACGGGAGGCGCCTGGATCGAACACGATCCGGCCCGGTTCGCGGACATCGGCCTGTTCCATTGGTATGAGAATGAAGCGCCGAACAGCCGGGAGTTCGACGCCATCGTCGAGGCGGCGCACGCACGGGACATGCGGATTCATGCGCGGTATTTGGACGGTTGGGAGACCTACCGGCATTCGATCGACAACTGGGATGAGGTGCTCTGCGTCAGTCCGGAGGGTAAGAAACTGACGATCCCTTGTTTTTCGAATCCCCGGGTCCGCGAATGGAGCCACTTGACGCTGGAGGACATTGGGCGGCATCCGGGCATCGACGGGGTTTTGTATGGCATCGAACGCGGAACGCCGTTGGATGACATCCTTTACTTTGGGCAGTTACCGTATTGCTTCTGCGAGCACTGCCGCGCCGGCGCGTCGGAGCGGGGCATCGACATGGCCCGGGTTCAGGCAGGTTTCGAAAAGTTGCACGCCTGGGCCATGCGTTTCCGGGAAGACCCGGCCTACCTCCCGGATCAGGACCCGCTGGAATGGCTGCACACTTTCTACGATGACTACCCAGAGGCGTGGGCGTTCAATCAAATGCATGTCGACAACCTGCTCGCTGTCGAAAGCGAAGCCGCGGCACCCTACCGCCAGGGAAATCCCGGGGGGCAATTCGCGGCGTTGATGCATCCGACCAGCCGTTGGTTCCAGGGCATGACTCATGACCCCGAACAGCACGTGGAGCATTGCCAAGTGCTCGCGCCGCGGCTTTACGAGCACATCCATGGGGCCCGTTTGATGAATGACGTTCGCGGCCGGGACCGCCAGCGCTTTCTGCGGTGCTACAGCGAATCGATGCGCTGGGAAATCTCATGGCGGTGCTACGCCGGACCTCAGATCCCCGTACCCACCGATCTGGACGCCATCATTCATGAAGGCATTCCCCCCGAAATTCCTTGCCAGCGGGTTGCGGACCTCCACGCGCAATACGGACACGAAGTCGAGCTGCAAGCGCTCATTGGCGTCGATATCACGCACCCGTTTTCCGAACGCCGGGCTACCCCAACGGCCTACACCGAAACCCTGAGCCGCGACGCCGTCCTCGCGGGCGCCGAGAGCATTATCCTCTGCCGCGAATATCACGAAATATCCGGTGATTCAATGAGGGCGGCGCGGCGAGGCTACGAACAAGCCCGCGCCTAATCCGAAGGATCGTTCGTCCCAACAAGTGATTCCTCCCTGCGAAGATTATCGAAACCCTGCGCCGCGCTCGGGGAACGCTTTTTCGCCCACGGGCCGTGGGTGGTGGGGAAAATGACATGCGCAGACCCCCAACGGATTTAACTTCGACGCCAATGATGAATTCTTCCTGCCCCGTAGGGAGGTGCTTGCCAAGCTGCGCACCTCTTTTAACCCACCTTCTTTGCATTGCCGCGACCATCGTGGCGATTTTCGCCAACGCCGCAGCCTCTCCGGGCGAGTGCCAACCCAATCTCGTGATCATCTATTCGGATGACCTCGGCTATGGCGATCTCGGTTCTTATGGTAGCGAATTGCATAACACGCCGCACCTCGACCGCCTCGCCGAGAGAGGCGCGCGCATGACCGATTTTTACATGACTTCGCCCGTTTGCACCCCCAGCCGGGTTGCGCTCCTCACCGGGCGCCATCCGGCGAGAGTGGGGTTCGACACCTTGCTCTGGCCTACCAGTGAAGGCGGGCTGCCGCACACCGAACGCACGATCGCAGAATTTCTTAAGGAACACGGTTACGCCACGGGCCTCTTTGGCAAGTGGCATTTGGGCCACAGCGAGGAAGCCTATCTGCCCATGTTTCATGGTTTCGACGAATGGTATGGCATGCCTTACCCCAACGACATGGATCCGGATCACCCACAAACCCAATGGCGTGATGAACCGTGGCCGGATATGCCCATGATGCGGGGAGCGAAGGTGGTCGAACGCCCGGTAGACGTGAATCTCCTGACCCAGCAATACACCGCGCAGGCCGTCGGCTTCATTGCAGAGCACCACCATGAGCCCTTCTTTCTTTTCCTTTCCCACGCCATGCCGCACACCATCATCGGGGCTTCGCCTGATTTCATCGGAACCTCCGCGAATGGCCTCTACGGCGACGCCGTTCAGGAACTCGATTGGAGCACCGGCGAGATTATGCGCGCGCTTCGCGCCTTCGGCCTGGAGGACGAGACGATGGTGATTTTTACCTCGGACAACGGGGCAGTCCATGTCGAGCGCTTTGGAGGCGAATTCAACGAAACCACCCGGCGTTTTCATCCGGATCTGTCCTTCGGTAGCAACGGGCCCTTGCGCGGCGGCAAACAAACAACCTACGAAGGGGGCGTACGGGTTCCCGGGATCATCTACTGGCCGGGGGTGGTTCCTGCCGGCGCCGTGGTCGAGGAACCCGCATGGGTCGCGGACCTCTTCCCGACCTTCGCCGGCCTGGCCGGCCTGCCCCTGCCGGATGACCGCGACTACGACGGCATCAGCCTTCAGCCGGTTCTAAGGACCGGCGCAAAAGCGCTTCCGGACCGACCATTTGTTTTCGGCGGCGAAAACCCAAACGCCATGCGATGGGGAGAGTGGAAACTGGTCATGCCCAATCAGCCACGCTTCGTCACCCCAGACAGCGACGAGCCCATGCTTTACAACCTCGCCGAAGACATTGGCGAAACCAATAATTTGGCCGGCGAACACCCAGAAATCCTCACGGATATGCTCAATCGGTTCGATCAAATCGTCGCCGAAATGCACGCCGACACAATCTCCCGGTAGCACCCCTGTTCGTGTCGCTCCTCGCATTGGCCCGGGGATTGTGAAACGGATCAATGGAGCAGATTAGCTAGGCTTTCATTATGAACATCAACTTGCTCTCCACGCCGCATTCCTACGAGTTGTCCGCGGTGGCCCGCGTTCTGGTCCAGCCCGTTCGGCCTAAACAGGCGTTGATGGTCGCCATCAGCGCAGCGCTTTGCGCATTGGCGGGCGCGAAAGAGATAGAATTTCCGCGGGCGCAGGAGCTGATTCGTCAGTATTGCGTCGAATGCCACAACCCCGCTGACGAAAAAGGCGGATTGGACCTTGCCGTGCTTGAGACGGAGGCGGACTACCTTTCGAAACCGACCTTATTGGAAGACCTGGAATGGGTCGTTGCGGAGCATGAAATGCCGGTCCCGGACGCGCCGAAGCAGCCCACGAAAGAAGAGCGCGACGTACTCGTAACGTGGTTGCGCCAAGAACTGATGAAGATCGAAAACGCCCGGCCCAATGATCCCGGGACGGTTGTCATGCCGCGCATTTCATCCAAAGAATTTGACTACGTGATCCATGACTTGACCGGGCACGACTACGATCTCGCGCAGTACCTCACGTCGGATACGGCTGCCGGAGAAGGCTTTTACAATGTCGGCGCCGGGCAACAGCTTTCCATCGGGCAGTTCGAGAGCTTCATGGCGGTCGGCAAGATGCTGATGGACCACGCCCGTTTCGTTCCGGGCGAAGGCATTTGGTGGATGGACACTCCGGTGCCCGTCCTCGAGGAAGACTCGAAGCTGCCGGACTTCCTGAAGGAGCAGTGGAAGGACTGGTATGATCATGCCATTGACGATTTGCGGGAGAGGCACGAGCGCGCCCTGAAGCAGCACACGCCATTTGAAGGCTTTGGCGCCTACCTTGAAGCCGCCTGGTTGCACCAACAACACCGGCCGCAAGCAGGCGACGACGGTCTGGGTCTGGCTTCGATCGCAGAGGACTACCAGCCCAGGCTTTTCCTCAGCAGCTTGGAAAAGACCGTCGCGATTTTGCGTGACTCGGATGAGCCTGGTCCCGTCGAGGTCCGGGAAAACCTCATTTTTGCCGAGATTGTTCGCCGGTGGCAAGAATTGCCCCAGCCTCGGGAGCGTGATGACCGGAGCGCGGTCCGCGAGCAAATAAGCGAGATCATGGAATGGGCGCGTGAGGCGGGAACCACCCACGACTACAAGGACGATTGGGCAGACAATCCGATTGAGATCGATGCGGTGGACCGGCCCGAAGCCCAGCAGCGGCGTGGATTCTATCATGCCGGTCGCGGCTACCTGAAAATCGATCTGACAAAGGTCGATGGCGAATACCTTTACCTGGCGGCTAGCGACCAGTGGTACCCGGCAGAGATGCCGGAGAACACGATTGTGATCTGGCGCAACGGCAAGGTGAAGATGGAGGACGGCTCTACGCTTCCTTGGAATAAAGTGTTCCCCGATCTCACTACGCAGGAGGGCGCGCGCATCCATTTTGGAGACCATCCAAAACGCTCGTTGGCGGAAGGGGAGGTCGCGCACGAAATCCCGGGCTACCTCAAGCTTCGGATCCCCGCCAACGCGCGGATTTTAGAAGTGGATGCCACTTATGACCTCGAGCAATCACACAAGCGCGCGATGCGGGCAATTGCGCTGGGAAGGGAGCCTTCTGACTATCTGGCGACCTTTTCCGGACGCAAGACCATCGGCCTGAAAATGCCGGAAGATGCGATCGAGGACGCCGTTAAAGACATCGACGGCTTTCAGTACTTTGATGCGCATTTTCGTAACCTTTACACGTTTCGAGGTGACGACGTGTTCGTGGGCCAGCGTCAGGACGTGCTCGATTATCTCGGCATCGAGTCCGCGCCGGAGCCCGCGGACCGCCACAACTACTGGAGAAGCCTCTGGTCGTGGACCCCCGAAGAAGGTTGAGCGGAATGCGACGAGCGAGCAGAGGCAACGGCGTTCCGAGCTGTGGGAGGCGATCACCAAAGCCTCGGTCGCGGCGGGAGCGCCGGATCTGGAGCTGCGGGAACTCGTCCGCGCCGAGCTGGCCGATTTCGCCGCCCGGGCATGGAGAACGGATCCGGCCGATGAACAAGTCGACGGGTTGATGGCGCTTTTCGAGCGGGAAAAGCGCAAGGGCGGGTCGACCGAGAGCGCGGTGGAGACTGCAATGCGCGCCGTGCTGATTGCTCCGAACTTCCTCTATCGTTTCACGGAAAGTCGTGGAAGTGAGGATCCCTACTCCCTGACGGGTCGCGAATTTGCGACTCGTCTGGCGTTTGTGCTGTGGAGCAGCTTGCCGGACGACCGCCTATACCGGCTTGCCGACAATGGGCGTTTGCGCCAGCGCCCGGTGCTGTCGGACGAAATCGACCGTATGCTCGCTGACGATCGCGCCGAACGCTTTCTGCAGGAGTTCGTAGGCCGCTGGCTCGGCTTCGCGGAATTCGAGAGTTTTTCGGGACCGGTCCAAGAGAAGTTCTCCGCCATCACCCCGGAGCTTCGCGACGCCATGAACGCCGAGGTCTCGGCCTTTGTGCACCACCTCATCCACGAGGAGCGTCCGCTGACCGAACTCTTTTCCGCCGACTACACCTTCCTCAACGAGACCTTGGCGAAACACT
>JBHJGW010000257.1:0-9131 GCA_050331415.1 Opitutales bacterium
AGGAGTTCGCGAGTAACGAAACGGCGGACAAAATCACGTTTCGCCTCGTCGGTCAGGTATTCGACCGGGCTCTTGCCGTCCACCCTGGCGAGCGTGAGCATCGGCAGCAGATGGCTTGTCCGGCGGTCGACTTCGGCAAAATGTCCCGGAAGTTCGCGCTCGTAGCCAGCGAAAGCGGCTTCGATCATCTCCGGCCAGGGCTCCGGGCTCGGGGCGCGCTGCAACGATTTCAGGAAAAGGTGGTTCAGCAGAAAGGCGAGGTCGAAAGCGGGGTCGCCGTAGACCGCCGTCTCGCAGTCCAGCGCGACGACGCGCCCCTCGCGGTGAAGCAGGTTCTTCGGGCTGAAATCGCCATGGACGAGGCATTCACGCTTCTGCCGCAGGCGCTCCACCTCCGCGTGGATGACCTCGCTTAACTCAGGGTGCTTCGCGGCGGTGGCGCGCAGGTAGGGGTCGAGGCGTAGTTGGTCGAAGAGGTTGAGCGTGTCGAAGGTGCGGGCGGCCTCCGGGTTGCCCCAGGATTGCCGGTGGATCTCGCCGAGTAACGCGCCGGTGGTCTCGGCAATGGCGAGATCGCACCGCCCCTTCAGCATGTCTTGCTTCCAGTTGGCAAAGCCATCGAGGAACTCCATACAGAAGTATTCCGCCTCTTTGGGACCTTCGATCAGCTGTGGGACAGCGTCAGGCCGGAAGCCAGCCACAAAGCGGATGTAGGCTTGCTCCGTGCGGCTGCGGCCCGGATCGGCATACCAGTCCACCGCTACTCTTAGCTTCGCGAGGGCGCGCTTGACGACGAAGGTGCGCCCCCCATTGTCGGCTCGATAGATCTCGCTGGAAACGCCGCCGGTCAAAGGCGTCAGGGTGGCGGTGCTCGCGGTCAGGATGCCTTCGCGGAGCAGCAGTTCGCGAAATGCCTCGGTTTCGGAATCCACGACGGCACTGTTGCTCGAAGTCGGACGAGCTGGCCAGCGGAAACGGCGACAGATTACCAAAGAAGCGCACTTACTCGCGCGTGAGCGTCATCGAGATGAAGAGGCTCTCGCCGTCGCGGTCAGGCATGCGGTACGTGCGCGTGACCGTGCCGTCGGGGTTGGTCATCTCATCGAGCAGCGTCACCAGGTCGCTATCAAGATCCAGGGACTCCCAGGTAACCAGATCGCTGCCGATGCGCAACTGCGCCCGAATCCCACTGACCGCCGGATCGACTTGGACCTGGACGTCTCCGCGCAGTTCACCGCCAACCTCGACGGGCCAGATGCTCACCGACTGGGCATCGGTGGCGTCTTGTGCATCGGTACCGGTAAAGCGCTCGACGATCCAGTGCACGCCGTCGCCGTCGGAATCATCAGCCGGAACGCCCCCAAAGGTATTGAGCAGCCAGACATCGACCGGGTGGTCATTTATGGTAACCTGAGCGCTTCCCACTCCTGGAGCAGCGACATATTGCGTCGACGGCGTCAGCGAAACGTTGAGCTGCTCGTGCCCTTCCGGCTCCCGGTCGAGAACTGGCTGCACGGCAAGCTCCAGCTCGGTGTCGCGCGCGGGAATGACGACCGTCGCCGGCAAGGCGGTAAAGTCGGACCCGTCATTGCTCGCGGTGCCACTGTAGCCGAGCCGCACGGGCATGGCGAAGTTCTGCGGTTCGGTGACCGCCACCCGCACCCGGCCCGACTCCGGCCCGGATTCACTGGCGTCCGGATCAGGGGCCGTCACGCTGACCTCAGGCGTGGCGGTGGACTGCACATCGACTGTCAGGCTTGCACGGTCAATCCGGGTACCGCCGGTGTCGCTGTCCGCCCCGATCCCGGCGAGGATATAGTCGTAGCCCTCGGCAAAATCGGCGGCGAACTGCAGGCAGTACCAGGTGTCCGGCTCCGGGTTATCCAGCCGGATGTCCGCCAGCGCGATGATTCCGTCGGCGGCGCGGCTCACCTGATCGAAGGTGCTGCTGGAGGTCGCGGGGCCGAGCTTGTTGTCGACCTCCGAAGCACTGCCGCGGTAGCCGAGGACCGCAAAACGGTGACGCTGATCCTCGCGCGGATTGTAGACGTAAAACGAGAATGTGCCCGCACCGGTCGTCTCGCGGTTGTCCTCGACCACCTGCAAAAGGGCGGACTGGCTCCCGCCGCTGATTTCCAGCGCCCGTCCCGTGAAGCCGTCGTTGCTAAAGCTCGTCACGGTTCGCCCGCTGGGGTTCCTAAACCAGCCCTGATCGGCTTGCGCGGTCTGGATCTCCACACCAAAACCGAGAGTTCCGGCAAAGCCCTGCTCGAACTCATGGTTGAGCAGCAATTCGCGCCGCGGCTGGCCCGTGGCCTGGTCGGCTGGTAGTTTGTAGTGCAAGCGCTGCGTCAAGGCGGGCCCGAGGCGAATGTTGTCAACCAGGACGTCCGTCAAATTCCCTGGAGCACCGATTGCCACCACGATATAGTCGTAGCCGGCACCAAAATCGACGGGTACGTTGATGTGTTCCCAGGTGTCCGGAGCTGCGCTGATACCTCCAAAGTTACCGTTGCCGATGATGCCGTCAGGGCTGCCGCCAGTCGGCGGGTAGTCGGTAGCGGCGGCGCCGATCTTACCATTTACGGTCGAGGCGTCGCCATTGTAGCCCCAGACATGGTAGGTCAGGTCAGAGGAGGGATTGAACACGTCGACCGAAAGAATGCCATCGCCCGTCGTCGCTCCGCCGTCCTCAACGATTTGCAGCATTGCACCTGAGCTGTTAGCGAAGGCCAGCGCGCAGCGGTCGGGAAAACCGCCATCGACCGGGCTGTCGTTAAAGGGGCGGAGCGAATTGCCCTGCCACCCTTTGCCTTCGCGAGCGGTCGAAATCGTCTCCCCAAACCCGAGCGTCGTAGTACTTGGGTTGGGGGTCAGCTCCATGCCGGAGTCGATCAAAATGGTGCTTGTCGGGCCAGCTGTCAGACAGACGAGGTTGCCGAACTGGCTCGGTTTGCGCTCACGGTCGCTTGCGCTGAGCCACACCTGCGTTCCATCACGGGCTCCACCATCATCGTCGTCAACGACGGCAAGGTCGAAGCCAAGCGAGAAGCGTTCGCCCGAGGGGTCGACATCGAAATTGGACCAGGGGATGCAGATTTCCGCCCGCCAGCCGTCAGCGAACGTACTCACGGCATGGGTCATGCCGACGCCCCGGTTGCTGGTCTCGACGAAGCGTCCGTCGGCCCCAAGGAAAATCTGGCGGTCGTCGGCGTTGAACTCGGTTTCGCGGTCATGAAGACCGTCGAGGTAAAGCTGGATATGGTCGTCGTCAAGGACGTCGACGGAGTCGCTGACGAGGCTCGCATCGGTCACTTCAACGGCCACATAGAGCGCGGTTTGGCTCCAGCGGACGCCGAACGCGGCGGTATTGTCGGGCGAGCCCTCGATGACCCAATTTGCCGTGGCGGGCAACTCCCAAAAGGCTTCGTCGAGAACGCCGTCGATGGTCGGTTCCGTTTCGATCCGTGCGGTTTCGAAGGTGCCGGATTCCGGCGCAACCACGTTCAGGATAAGCTCGCGTTCCACGGTCGAGGGCGTCACCGGGTTGCTGTCAGCAGCAGTCGCGGTGAAATAGTAGTCACCCGGGCTTCCGATCGGCGAGCCCTCCATTTCACCGTTGGCGGAAAAACTGACACCGAGCGGCAGCGCCCCTTCAGTGATGCTCCATGAGATCGCACCGACGCCGCTGACGGCTTCCACGCTCTCGCGAATATAGCCGCCGACAGGGGTCGCGGTCAGTTTGCTGGTCTGAATGATGGGAACCGTATCGGAGTCGATGAACAGGAAAAGGTCGCGGTCAGCGGTCGCGCCGTCGCCATCGGTAGCAGTTACCGTGATGGGGAAGACTCCATTTTCGGACGGGGTGCCGGACAGGTTTCCAGCGGCATCGAGGGTTACCCCGCTCGGCAGCGCGCCGCTGTGCGACCAGGTAACGTTGCCGCTGCCTCCCGTTTGCTCCAGCGAAGCGCTGAAGGCGGTATTCGTCAGCCCGCGCGGCAGGCTCGGCGTGGCGACCACGAAATCCGGGGCGCGGCCGGAGCGCGGTGTGCGCGTCACGACTTGCCAGGCCGCATCCTCGATGTGAAATGCCAGCGTCGGATCGAAATCGTATGGGGGGAAACGCGTCATGCCGACCGGGTTTTCGCCGTACAGTGTGGCAAAAAACGACATCATGACGATGTAGTCGCCTACTGGGCCGTAGTGCCAACCGTCCTTGTAAACCTGGTTGATGTCGGTATACCCCGGTATCAGTCCCGCCTGCATTCGCTGGTGCAGCTCCCAGAAAACATGGCCCGTCGGGATCATCCGGATCGGCTCGTTACCCGGGCGGCTCGCCTGGAGATCGTCCACGAAGTTGGCAAAATAATCCGCACTTGGGAACCCGCTGCGGTCGAGCCAGTCACCGGCCTGCCAGCTGTTCGTCTGCGAATTGAGCGCCAGCGCGTAAATATAGACAATGCCGTCGGGGCTGTTCTGGCGGAAAAGGTCGACCAGCGTCTCTGCCGCCGGCAGCTCCTGCTCGGCACTGGCAAAAGGCTGGAGCGTCAGGACGTCCCAGGTCTGGTTGAAGTCGGTCGCGTAATCCCGGCTCGGGTCGGCAACATGCAGGCGCAATGACGAGCCCGGGACCGAGGTGCGGTCCCACAAATGGGTATGACCGCGACTCTCGGCCATCTGCTGCAGATCACCGTAATTGCTTTGGTCGGTAACACTGTTGCCAATGAAATACGGGCGCAGGGTTACCGCGGGGAGCAAACAAACAGCGGTCGTCGCAAGCGACGAGGCGAGAAAGACGCGAAAATTCATATCGGATAGCGAAGTCGAATGGGAGAGTCGGTATTTGGAAAAGCAATCCAGGCGTTCGTTCCACTTTCATTGTAACGCTTTGCGAGCGCGGTTGCACTTAAGCCACTCTGAGTAGGGCTCAAGGAGCGTACGCCTGTAGAAGGCGGTTGAAAGCAGTAGCAGCGGGCGTTCGACGGGGAATACTCGATTGCGGCTAGTCCGGGCCAGACAAAAGCCCGCTCCCTAAAGAGCGGGCTTTTGAGATGACGCCAGCCTCCACCCCCAGTAAAGGACGTGACGCCGCTTACCATCAAAATGAGGATGCTCGGTTATAGCAATGATTTCTTTGCTCAAGTCATATCTAGCGTTAGTGTTTTAAAAACAGCCGAAACACGGGGCCCGAGCGCCGGGGTGCTAAAGGGAACGGCAAGGGCTCACTCTGTTCGGAGGGCGTCGATGACGTCCAGCCGGGCGGCCTTGATCGCAGGGTAGATACCGGCCGCCACGCCCACTAGCACGCTGAACCCGAAGCCATAGAGCATGGCCTGCGGTGAAAGGATCGCCGGCGGCATTTCCCCGGGTCCGACCGCGTTCAGCGCCTTGATCATTCCGGTGCTCAAACAAAGGCCGACAACCCCGCCGAGAAACGAAATCATCACTGCCTCTGCCAGAAACTGGAAAAAAACGTCAAAGTCGCGCGCGCCCACTGCCTTGCGGACGCCGATCTCGCGAATGCGCTCGTTGATGACCGCCAACATGACGTTGCAGATGCCAATCCCGCCGACCAGCAACGTTATCGCTGCAACCCCACCGAGGGTGAAGACGAACGAGGTTTCCAGCTGTTGAAGCTCTTCGAGCTCTTCTTCGCGGGTCTGCGCCTCAAAGTCCTCGATCTGGTTGTGGGTAATGGTCAACACGTTGTGAATCTGTTCGATAACGCTGTTGATGTCGGCAACATCCCTCACCAGCACACTGAGGTCGCTGACGCGTTCATTTCCGTCCTCGAACCGGCGCATGGCACACGTAATTGGCACATAAACTTCCCGCCCCCACCAATTGTAGGGGTCGCCATCGGGATCTTTGAGCAAGCCGATAATGGTCAGCGCGCGACCGCGGAAAGTCACGACCTCGCCAACGGCCTCTCCGCCGTCGGGAAAGAGCTCAACATAGGCCCACTCGGAGATGACGATCACGTTTTCCGCCGAAGCGACATCGAGGTCGCCGATAAATCGGCCGGACTTTAGCTCAAGACCGCTCATGTGGGCCGCTTCGGCAGTCACGCCGTACATCGGCACGTGCTGGTGCCTCCCCGCGTAGCGCAGCCGACTCCAACCGACCCGGATGCCCGCGTAGACGCCCTCGACGTGCGGCAGCGCCTGACGCAACGCCCAGTAGTCGTCGACTGTGCGCCCCGGTGACAAGAACGCCTTTTTCTGCTGTTCTTCCGGCGGTTGCGTATCCACAACCTCCAAACGTCGCAATCCGCCGCTATCCTCGAAGGACCCGCGCACGCGCACCATCATCCCTTGCACCATCCCGACCATCCCGACCAGAGCCGCGACGCCGAGCACGATGCCGACCATCGAAAGACAGGTGCGAAACTTGTTCGCCCAGATCTCGCGAAAACCGTTGGTGATGCTGCTACCGAGGTTCATGGGAAAGTTTTTTCTCCTTGGTCCGCGACTGATTACTCGCGTGGGCGAAAGCACGGGCCGAATCCAGAACAACCGGAGGCCCGGCAATGGCCGCCCTTTCGCCGGGTCTTCATTTCACGGCATTCATCTGCACTCACGGACTTTGGACTGGCTGGGATGCGGCGTGCGGGCTGTGCGAGCTACGGACGGAAGGTTCCCTCCGCTCTTCGCGTTCGATTTTGCCGTCGCGCATGTGGACCACGCGCCGCGCATGGCTGGCGACGTCGAGATCGTGCGTGACCATCACCATGGTAAGGCCTTCGTCGACGAGTTCGTCGAAAAGTTCGAGCACACGTTCGACGTTGACGCTGTCGAGCGCGCCGGTGGGCTCGTCGGCAAGGACGAGCTTCGGGCGATTGATCAGGGCGCGAGCAATGGAGACGCGCTGGCGCTCGCCCCCGGAAAGCTGGTTGGGCTTGTGGCGGGCGCGGTGGCTCATCCCGACGCGCCCGAGGGCCTCGCGGGCGCGCTCGCGTCGGTCACGCTGCACTTCCCGGCTGTAGCTGATTGGCAGGAGGACATTGTCCATGACGTTCAGCCGGGGCAGAAGGTTGAAGGACTGAAAGATGAAGCCGAGCTCCTCACAGCGATAGCGCGCCCGCTCGCTGCTGCCAATGCGCGCCACGGGTCGCCCGTCGAAAATCATTTCGCCGTCAGACGGCGTGTCCATAAACCCGAGCAGGTGCATCAAAGTGGATTTACCCGAACCGGACGGCCCGAGGATGGCGAGGTATTCACCGCGCTCGATGGTTAACGATACATGGTCGAGCGCGTGGACCGTCTCGCTGCCCATGCGGTAGTTTTTGCAGAGCTGCTGCAGCTCAAAGAGTTTTGTGTCATCACGTTCCATGATGGTTGGAGCCGGTTACCTAAAGCCGGTGCCCTGCCCTTTTCTTCAGGCGCCGGCGGGTTCTGCTGGCGCGGTTGAGTCGGACCACTGGGCAGGACGCACGAGACTGACAGTCTGCCCGATCTCCAGGCCCTGCTTGATCTCGATGCGCTGCGTATTGCGCAGGCCGATCTCCACTGCTTGCCGATGCCAGGAGCTTTCGCCCTGCTGAACGTAAACGAACCTGCTGCCGTCTTCGGTGAAGACGGCCGAAATGGGTACGGTGGGCACATCGGATACGCTGGCCACGGCGATGGCGACGTTTGCACTGATGCCCGGCAGAACGCGCGCCCCTTCAGCGTTGAAGGTCACCCGAACCCGGAAAACGCGCTGGTTGTTCTCGTTGCGCGCGTAGGGATAAATCTGGGCAATCTCGCCAGTGAACTCCTGGTCGGGCAAGGCGTCGAAGCTGACGCGTGCCGGCATGCCTTCGGTGAGCTTGCCGATGTCCAGCTCGTTGATGTCGATCTGAACATAGAGGCGTTCGAGATCATTCACCGCCAACAGACTCGTGCCTTCGTTGACTGAAGTCGCGCCGGTAATAACTTGGCCCTCGTTGAGGTCCATTTGCGTGACGATGCCATCATGCGGAGCCGTGATGATCGTTTTGGACAGGTTTTCTTCGGCTTTGTCGAGCTGCGCCTGGCGTACCGCGACGTTGAGCTTCTGCAATTCGAGCTCGGTCTTGGCGTCGAGGTAGGAACGCTCGTTCGTAAACCCCTCTTCGCGCAGGCCGCGCTCACGGTCATAGTCACGCTGGGCTTTCTCCAGCCGAAGCTCCGCGGCTTGGGTGTTGCGCTGGGCCTCGTCGAGGTCGCTGAGCAGAGAGGTCTTCTCCAGTTCGATCAGCTTGTCGTCCTTCTTCACGGGCTGGCCGTCTTCGATAAAAATGGATTCGATCCGCCCCGATATTTCCGAACGCACTTCGGTGCTGACCAGCGGTTGCACGAAACCGCTTGCCTCGACAATCTCTTCGATGGAGCCGTGCTCGACCTTGGCCGTCTGCGCCGGGCCGGTATCCGCTTCCTCGCCGTTGAGGCGATCGGAAACGAACCACCACGCCCCGCCGGCCAGCAGGGCGAACAGGATCAGGAAAGCGAAAGTTTTCATGTGAGATTGGCGCGGTCAGCCGCAGGCGGTCGCAGGTGGGGGCCATTTCAGGCGTGCTTATTCGGTCGCCTCCAAGATCGTCTCGACGGTCGGAAAGTCCAGCGGCTGCGGAGAAGTTAATACCCGTTCGTCGAGGTTTTCCCAGCGGAAGCCGTGGCGCTCGAGCAGCCGCCCGTCCAGGCGCTGCAGACGCACCTCGGCCTCGACCATGTCAGACAGGGCCGAAAGGCGGCGCAGCCGCGCATCGTCGAGGTCACTTTGAGCTTCCAGAACATCCCGAAAGGTGGACAGACCCGCTTCGAAGCGCGCGCGTTCCCGTTCAAAAGCCTCCTGGTTCAATTCCAGTGAGATCTCGGAGGTGGTGAAGCGCTCCCGCGCCGCGGCGAGGCTTCGCCACGCACTGCGAAGGTTGAACATGAGAGTCTGCAGGATCAGCGCGCGGCGCCCTTCCGCCTGGCGTAAACCGGCCCTGGCCTGACGCAAAGCGGCGCGTTCGCCGCGGAAGCCCCACGGCAAGCTCAGTTCCAGGCCGACCTGCCAGCGGTACCCCCGCGGTCCAAAGCCGGCGAAGGCCCCGTCGGCGGCAGATTCATCCCGCGCGTCCGTGGCGCCCGAAATCACGAGGTCGAGGTCGGCCCGGGTGTCGTCTT
>JBHJGW010000258.1:0-4837 GCA_050331415.1 Opitutales bacterium
CAAGGGTGTTTTCAAACCTTGGTAGCCGCCGAGGATGTCGCCCACGGCAAGCCTGACCCGGAGGTCTTCGTGGCCGGCGCCCCCCGCCTCGAGCGCAGTCCAGGGCAGTGCGTGGTCTTTGAGGACAGCCTGCACGGGCTCGAAGCCGCCCGTGCGGGTGGCATGTACGTCGTGGCCGTCGGTACCACCCATCCGATCGACGAGCTGCGCGCGAACGCGTTTGTCGACCTTGGTGTCCACCGCCTGAGCGACCTCGACTTCGAGGCGCTCGACCGAACGATGCGGCAGCGCACGCCGTAACCTCGAGGATCAAAAGGTGTGCGAATGCCGTCCGACATCCGCATCGGAGCCGCCAGTCACCGCCGCATCGATGCATTCTGGCGCGCAGTCGACTCCGATTGCGCGGGAACGCAGGTACCTCATTTTTCAAGAGGCGGCGCCCATCGACAGCACGATCGATTTTGTGACCGACCTGCTGAATGGTGGCGGCGTGCAGTTCTTCGCTGTCGAGAATGAAGCCGTGGTCGGCTGGTGCGATATCCGGCGAATACCGTACCCAGCCCAGCGGCATACCGGGATCATGGGAATGGGTGTCGTGGCTAGCCATCGCCGCCAGGGCATCGGCGACCAGCTGTTGCGCGTAACAGGCGACGCCGCCTTTGCCAGCGGGATGAAGCGGGTTGAGATGGAAGTCTTCGCCTCAAATACGGTCGCGATCGCCCTATACGAAAAACACGGGTTTGCCCACGAGGGACGCAAGCGCCACACTGTATGCCTCGGAGACTACTTCGTCGACACCTGTATCATGGCCCGACTGGCAGATTAGCGCTTTCAACCTTCCAAACTGTTTTGCAGATCACCGACCTCATCCCTCACCGGCCGCCGTTCTTGTTCGTCGACGAGATCATCGAGGCCGACGCCGACCACCTCCTCGCCCGCCGAACCTGGCGAGCTGATGAAGTATTCTACGCGGGCCACTATCCTGGTAACCCGATCACGCCCGGCGTGCTGCTCTGCGAAGCCACGTTTCAGGCCGCCGCCGCCTTTCTCGCGAGCCGAGGGGACGAATTTGGCGGCAAAACACCTGTTCTGAGCCGGATTCAGGACGCTAGATTTAAGCGCATGGTCAAACCCGGCGACACCGTCGACATCGAAGTGCGGCTTAAGGAAACCCTCAAAGGGTTCCACTTTCTCACCGGTACGGTCAAAGCCGACGGCAAAGTCGTTGTGCGGCTGGACTTTGCACTGGCCCTTGTGGACGAATAAGCCAAAGGCCCGGCAGCGCAGACGTCAGGGGGCCAAGTCTCGACAGGTGCAGGGGCGGGATGGCTTTTCGGTAGCGAAACGCATGGTGGCGGCTACCACCTTCCACGCTTGCGCCGGCTAGCGGGATGCATGAGCTTGCCCGGATGTCGTTTCTTGATCTGGCGGACAAAACCTTCCTTGTCATGGGCGTAGCCAATCGCAAGAGCGTAGCTTGGGCGATTGCGAGGCATTTGGAAGCCCAAGGCGCCAGGGTGATTTACAGCGTGCGCAGCGAGGAGCGACGTGCCTCCCTCGCCAAGCTGCTCGGAGAGCGCCCCTGCTACGTTTGCGATGTCGAAATCGAGGGCGCTGCCGAAGCCCTCGCGGCGCAGGTCGCTTCCACCTGCGCGCCGCTGGCGGGTATTGTCCACTCGATCGCGTTCGCCAATTATGCCGATGGGCTAAAACCCTTTCACGAGACAAAGCGCGCCGATTTTCTTCAGGCTGCGGCGATCAGCGCGTTCTCGCTGGCCGAGGTTGCCCGTGCTTTCAAATCGCATCTCACTACCGATGCCTCCGTCGTTACTATCGGGATCTCGTCCGGGGTACTCGCGGAAAACTACGGTTACATGTCCCCCATCAAGGCACAACTGGAAAGCTGCGCACGCTGGCTGGCAAAATCCTTCAGCGCCGACAGCCGCGTGCGCTTCAACGTCGTGGGTAGCGGCCCGCTCAAAACCAGCGCCTCAGCCGGCATTCCCGGCTACCTCGAAAACTTCCTGTACGCGGAAAAAATGACGCTGCGCAAGGCGGCGGTCAGCACCGATGAAGTAGCCCGAACCGCCGTTTTCCTACTCAGCCCGGCAAGCAGTGGCATCAATGCCCAGACCGTTGTCGTCAACCAAGGCATGGACGCGAATTACTTCGACAAAGAAATCGTTGGGAAAGCGATGCGTGAAGGCTGAAACCCGCCTCTGCGGGGCGGAAACCCGGACAAAAGCAGCGACCGGCCCATGCGAAGGTGGCGATAGCAACAAAGGAAGCCTTGGCCTAAGTGAAGGATCGAACGAAAAACGCAGGCGCGGCGTGAGAGCGACGTTGACCAGAAGCAACTGATTCACTCTGGTTAATAGTGGTACAGAACATAATATGCAGTGTTAGGTATCTGAACATAAGCAACTGACTCATCTCTTCGGAAAACTAGATCGGAATAATCTTCTCCCATGACAGAATAGAAGCCGGAAAAATATTCCCTCTCTACAAGCGTCTGGTAGCTTACTTCGTCCCCACCATATTGCATCAGATATTGCTGGCCTGCCGATGCAAACTGTCTCAAGTTTCCGACGATCGCCTTCCAACGTGAATTTTCGCCGATACTTTCAACTTTCCTTTCCGACAAGACCCCAAGGAAAAATGCAACCGCAAGAGCGCCTACAATCAAAATAGCTTTTACCATGGTTTTCATTCTATCAGTAGTCAGCCGTCTGCCACAGACGTGCGCAGCACGGCTGTTGGAAAAACGGCTTTGTTCTGCTTAGATTCGAGGTATTTGATCATGATAAGTTCGAAAGGCTGGTCACGCATCGTGAATCCTCCAGCATCCTCGAATCCGACAGCTCGGTAAAAATCCTGCGTGGTCTCATTAGATTGGGTTGATACCATAATCCTTTGATAGTTTCTTCCGTGCGTAATTTCTTCTAGCTTCTGAATCATACGTTTCGCTCGTCTTTCGCGACGAAATCCTTCCTCGACCCAAAGAAAATTTATGAAAGGCAGATAGTCCCAAAACAACTGAAATCGAAGAATTCCGGTAATTTGACCGGCATCATCGCAGACGATCATTTCTTTTCTTTCTATTTTCAACTCGATTAACTCTGGTGCGACCCCGAGTTCATTGCTTCGGACCTGATCCAAATCATCTTTATTTGCCAATCTGACTTGCGAGTCCAAATTCATCACATTTTTTTGCAGAACGGTGAGGCCAGGCACCCAGCCTGACGGGGTAGTGGTTCAAGTGATGCTGGCTGGTTCTGACTTAGAGAACGTTTTCGTGGTTTATCGGTTTGGCGCCATTTTGAGGATGCTGCCGCCCCAAGTGCGCATGGTTAGGGCTCTGAGCGGCGGATACGGGTCTACGCAGGGTAAAGAATTTTTTCCATTTGACAGAGGTGGCAAGCCAAATCTTCAAGGTGAACAAAATTTTACTTTTTGCTTGCGCAGGGGTTGGCGCCCGCGTCGACGCCGGCCAGTGAGCCGGAGGGTTGGGGGCCGCGGTTGCTAAGAAAGTAAGGCCCCGCACTCGTTCTCGGACGATGGGCCGAGATGCGGCGTTTACATCGCAAGCTTCCGCGCAGGAAGACCTGCAATTCATTTGCTCAGGGTAGCCCTATGGATGTCCTAGCCTCTGTGCTACTACTCTAGAAGCTGGGGTATGACTGCACCTCTATCGGTGGCGAGAAAAAGACCCTTGCCGGGAATCGCGTCGTCCTATGGAATTATCGTAGCCGCTCACACATCATGTCCTTTGCCGCGTTCTTCCACATCGCTACAGAACACGATCCCTATCCGTGGCAGGCTCGGTTGGCCGACGATCCCGCTTGCCAATCCCGCCTGATCGACATCCCCACCGGCCTCGGCAAAACTGCCGGCGTCATCCTCGCCTGGCTCTGGAACTGCGTTCAGCTAAACGAAGCAGGAAGCCCTAAGGCAGAAGCGTGGCCGCGCCGCCTCGTCTACGGCCTGCCCATGCGCACCCTCGTCGAGCAGACCGAACAAGAGGCAAAGCGTTGGGTCGAGAATCTCGCCAAGTCCTACCCGGACACCATCGGGAGCAACCGCCCGCGCGTCGTTGTCCTGATGGGCGGCGAGCAACCGGAGGGCGAAGAGCGCGACTGGGACCTCCACCCCGAGGAGCCCGCCATCCTCATTGGCACCCAGGACATGCTCCTCTCCCGCGCCCTCAACCGCGGCTACGGCATGTCCCGCTACCGCTGGCCCATGCACTTCGCCCTCCTCAATAACGACGCCCTCTGGGTCATGGACGAAGTGCAGCTGATGGGCGTAGGCGTCGAAACCAGCGCGCAGTTGCAGGGCCTCCGCGCGAAGCTGGAAACGTCGGCCAGCGTCCATACCTGGTGGATGAGCGCCACTCTCGACCCCCGCCAGTTGGCCACCATTGACTTCTGCGACACGGCGGCAGGTTTGCCGCGCGAGACGCTGGACGAGGCGGACCGCCGAATCGAAGCCGTGATCCAGCGCGAAACGGCTCTGAAGCCGTTGCAGTCGGCAGAATCAGCCCCCGCGAGCGCAAAGAATGGCGACGTCACAAACTACTGCGGAGCGCTCGCCGCCGAAGCGGTAACGCGCCACCGGGAGCAGCCCGACCGCCTCACGCTCGTGATCGTCAACCGCGTGCCGCGCGCACAGGAAATCTTCCAGACGCTCGCAAAGGAGCTTCCGCCCGATAAGCGTTTGCTCATCCACTCGCGCTTCCGCGAGCAGGAACGCGCCGCCCAGCGAGACGCATTGGGCCGCCTCCAGCGCGAAGGCGGCATCGTCGTTGATACGCAGGCCATCGAGGCGGGCGTCGATC
>JBHJGW010000259.1:0-6369 GCA_050331415.1 Opitutales bacterium
GTTCATTTTCGGCTATCTCTTAAAATGAAATTGCGATCCAGTTGGTGGTCTCAATTCCTTTCGCGCTCCGCGCTTCAGTCTTGAGACACCTTATCGTTACACAAGTTTTCCACTTTCAACATATCTTAAACTTCTTTAACAACCCAACACTCACCTCAACCCCTATTCGTCATGCCGATTGTTGGACCTTCGAGTTATTTGCCTACGACTGAGGAATTTCTGGCGCATTGGGCGTCGGCGAATGCGGCGATGCCGGATGGGCAGGAGGTGATTGTGGGCGCGGGGACGACCCGGGCGGTTTTAGACGGGTTTTATGAGCAGTTGGAGCCGTTGCCGCGGGCGATTCAGCGGGCGCTGAATCAAAAAGGTTGCTCCATCGAGAAGAATTAAATTGAATAAATTCAATGAAATCTGAATTCACCGCAGTGATTGAGGAAGCTCCTGAGGGCGGTTTTTGGGCGATTTGTCCGGAAATTCCCGAGGCTAATGGGCAGGGCGAAACGGTTGAGGAAGCTAAGGAGAGTCTGATTCAGGCCATCTTGCTTGTCCTTGAAGATCGTCGCGAGGATGCGCTCCGAGGTGTGCCGGGCGATGCGATCAAGGAGACGATTTTGGTCGGATGAAGCGGAGGGATCTGGAGAAGAGACTGCGCAGGGCGGGTTGCCATTTGAAAAGAGAAGGATCGAGCCATTCGCTTTGGATCAATCCCCGCACAGGCATTTCCGAGGCGGTCCCCAGGCATACCGAAGTGAAAGAGCCGCTGGCAAAAAAGATCCTGCGACGCCTCGGCGCTTCCGATTGAAAGAATTAAAACCGGTTCCACTTAACACTTAACGCCTATTCATCATGCCGATTGTTGGACCTTCGAGTTATTTGCCTACCACTGAGGAATTTCTGGCGCATTGGGCGTCGGCGAATGCGGCGATGCCGGATGGGCAGGAGGTGATTGTGGGCGCGGGGACGACCCGGGCGGTTTTGGACGGGTTTTATGAGGAGTTGGAGCCGTTGCCGCGGGCGATTCAGCGGGCGTTGAATGCGCGGGAGCTGGCGCGGGGCGAGATCGACCTGGCCAAGCGGGAGCTGCTGGAGCGGTTTCAGCAGTTTGCCGGGCTGGCGCGGGCGCGGCTCGTGGGGCGGGCGGAGTTGGCGATGCTGCCGCGCGCGCCGCAGTTTTCCGACGGGTCGGCGCGGTTTCTGGAGCCGATGGAGGACGTGGCCGACATGTGGAACCGCGTGAATACCAGGGTGTTTCCGATCGTGCTCGCGGGCGACTACAGGTTGTTTATGTTCAACCAGAAGGTCGGCGAGCTGGAGACGGCGTACGGAACCTACCGGAAGGCCGAAAACGACCTGAAGGTGGAGCGGGCGCGTCGCAACGCCTTGCAGGAGAGGATTTACCCGATCCTCAAGCAGTACCGCGAGGCCATCCCCGGCTACTTCGGTGCCGACTCGGCGATGGCGGCCTCGCTGCCGCGCCTAACGCCCAAGCCCGGCAGCACCCCAGACCCCGTCACCATCGAAGGCCGCTGGGACGCCGACGCGGGCGTGGCCGTCATTACCTACACCGCCAGCGACAACCCCGCGCTCGACCGCTACCAGCTCCGCGTCTCCCCCGGCCCCACCTACAACGCCGAAGACGAGTCCGCCATCGCCAACAACGACCCCGAAACCGACCCCCGAGAGTTCCGCACCACCGAATCCCTCGAAACCCCCGGAGCCGTCGCGACCTTCAAGGTGTACGTCATGCTCGACACGGGGAATGAGGCCGGGAGCGAAAGCGTGACCGTGGTGCGGGCGGAGTGAGATATTTTTGCTTTGGGTGTAGAAATGCGTTGTAGTTTAAACGACACTTTGTGTACAAGACTTTTAGAAGAGCAAAAAGAGTTATTTAAATTTCCATGAAAGGCAATTCTAAAATTAACATTGTTAGGTCTTTAGAACTCCTAATAAAAGGGGTAATATTGACATTTTTAATAGGTATTATTGGGATATTAGTTTTTGGTTTAGGGTCATCTGCGAGTGGTTCAGAAGTAAGTATTATTGGAGTCTTTGGAATCGTGTTATTCTTAGGAAGCCCGTTTATTGCAATATATGTAATGCGCTATTTCAGCACTAAGAGAACAAAAGCGCTGGCCGCAGAAAAGGAGAATGCTGCAAAATTGCAAAAGGATTTACAACGGCGCTCATTCCTAGAGCGGCAGCGCTTGATTGATGCAGTAGATCGCCACAGATCAGCTATTGTGCGTAACCTTGAACGAGCAGTGCGTAAGAACGATTACGGAGCGGTGGTTGAGGACAAACGCCTAGACGCCTTAGGCGAGTTTTTCGCTAGTATCGATTTGGATTTTGAGGCAGTTAATGAAACCGAAGCAGTTGAAGTAGTGTTAGAACAACTCAATATTCGGAAGGAAGAGGAGCAGGAAGCTGGGTTTAACTCAAATGATCTTCCTTTTGACGGCCACGCATTTGAAAAGTGGGTGGCAGACGCTCTAGCAGGGTTCGGGTGGACTGCGGAAGTGACCGGAGGGTCTGGTGATCAAGGCATTGATGTCATTGCGGAGATCGATGGCCTAAAAATTGGGCTCCAATGCAAACTATACAGCTCAGCCATTGGCAATAAGGCAGTCCAAGAAGCTCATTCTGGAAAGGTTTATTACGGCTTGGATATGGCTGGAGTAATATCAAATGCGAATTTCACTGCTAGCGCTAAAGATCTTGCCGCTGTCACCGGGATTTTACTACTCTCACACCACGATATCCCTAGCCTTGCTGATAAGGTTCGAAGATGATTGACCCACCCACCGCGCGCGACCGCCTGGCCCGGCAGGCGGTGTTGGCCTTGTCGCCGGAGGAGCGGGTGCGGCGGCACGCGGCCATGCAGCATGAGGCGTTCGATCGTTTGCGCGCCAACCCCGAAGGCTGGGAGCGGTTTTTGCGTCGCAACCTCAAGGCTCGCGCGCGGCGGTCGGAGGCTGATTATTGCCTTGCAAGCACAGAGGATTAAACAATGGCAACGGCTTACATTGAAACGACGGTCCCCAGCTACTACGTGGCGCGAACCTCGGACAGCCTGTTGCAAGCGGCCAAGCAAGCGGCGACGCGGACATGGTGGGATGCTGGGTGCTCCGGTTTCGAGTTGTTCACGTCCCTCGAAACGCTTGATGAGGCTGGCCGGGGCGATGAGGCGATGGCTTTGGAGCGGCTGAAGTTGCTCAAGGATATCCCATTGCTTCCGATCCCGGAGGAGGGCCTGAAGCTGGCGCGGAGCTTGGTTGCCTCGGAGATTGTGCCCGCAAAGGCGGCTTCGGACGCTATCCACATTGCGCTGGCGTCGGTCCACGGGATCGACTACCTTGTCACATGGAACTTCAAGCACATCGCCAACCCGTTTCTTCGCGACCGGATAAGGGTTGCGATTGGCGCAGCCGGTTTTGATCTCCCGGTGATGTGCAGTCCCGAAGAATTACATCAAAACAATGATGAAGGCGACTGATAAACCTAAGCCCGTGATCGACCCTGTCATCAAGGAAGTGCGGCGACACAAGCAGGACATCGCGGAGGCGTTCGCGTTTGATGTGGTGGCGCTGGGTCGTTCGTTGCAACAGCGCGAAGCGGGGGACCCGCGGTTCAAGATCCCTGACCAACGCAAGAATGAAGATTGAACCTTACAACGAACGTATTCAGAAGCTCACGCGGCTTGGGGAGCCCAAGTTCCGCGAGCCTTGGCGTGATTATGCGGCGGAGTTCGGGCTTACCGAGGCGGATCGCGATGAGGTGATTCGAATGTTCGAAGACACGTCGTGGTACGATTTGAAGCCGAAGAATCCGGCCTACTGGTCAGGTATTCACGCGGGGCGAGCGCTGGCGTTCCTGGGGCCGGATGAAGACACGTTTACGGCTTTGATCTGCGTGCTTGAGGAGAACCCGGAAGACGATTGGCTTTGCGAAGACGTGCCAGAAATTTTGGGGCGACTGGGGGAGCCGGCGCTGCTGGCCGTCACAGACTACCTGAACGACCCGCATGCGGTTCCCGAGGCCAAATGTTCATTGGCCGATTTTTACAATGCCCTCATCAAGCACCACCGGGCGCTCAAGCCGACGGCGCTGGCCGCCCTGCGTCGTCTGATTGCCGATTTCAATCGCCACGACCCCGCGTTCAACGGTTTGGTCGTTGCATGGCTCATAGAGCTGATGGTGAAGAGCGCCTTACCTTCAATCCGCATTGCTTATCTTTCCAATAAAGTAGAGCCCTCCATCTGCGGCTATTTGGAAGACGTGGAAGCGAAGTTTCGGGAGATGTAACGACCCGCGTGCCAGCCGCTGCGGGCGCATTGCTCACTATACTTCCAGCGCACGCAGCGCGAGATTGGAGAAGGCAATAAGGTCGTCGCCGTGGTGTTCGAGGATGGCGATCATGATGTCGAGGTCGAGTTGCTGGTAGCTGTGAACGATCACGTTACGGATGCCGATCACCCTTGAGTCAGCCAGTTGATCGCTTCGGGGTATTTCTTCCAAGCAGGAACAGCGTGTTCGGCGACAAGGATCGCCTCTTCGGGGCTCCCGAGCTGG
This sequence comes from Opitutales bacterium, assembly GCA_050331415.1. Lineage (GTDB taxonomy): Bacteria > Verrucomicrobiota > Verrucomicrobiia > Opitutales > Cerasicoccaceae > DAIQNO01. Next base: position 4,570 of record JBHJGW010000259.1, read on the forward strand.
TACATTTCTGGTCGATCATTGGGTAGCTGATTAGCACCCGTAACGAATAAAACAAGGTGCGCGTTGCTGGCTAAAGCCTGCTGCCTGGCTTGGCGACTGGCCGATTTATCACCGTGGCGGAGGAAGCTTTCGAGGGCGCGAGCGTAGGAGAGCGCGGCGGATTCGTCGTCACGGTAGCGATCGAGTAGGTCGCGGGCGTCGTCGAGTCGGCCAGCCAAAAGATAGGCACTGGCCAGTGGATCACGTACGCCTTGATTGTCGTTTGGATTCAAGTTTAGCATCATCTCCCAGACTTCGATTGCCGCTTCGAGGTGACCGTAGTTGTCGTAGTGGCGCGCTTGCTCTTCCAATGCTCGCATGTAGGGGCGCGTTTCGTGATAACCCCAGAACGCGCCGATCATGTCCATAAACGCATCACCGATAATGGCTCGACCGGCTTCGGTGGCACGTTCAATATAGAGGATCCGCTCCGGCGGCGAAAGATCGAGTTCGCGGCTGAGGCAGAGCCAGGCGTCGGCGCACTCGGGGCAGATTTTGAGGGCCTCCCGCACACCGCGCAGGCGAGCTTTCCGCGTCTTCGCGTCGAGCGCGTCGACAAAGATCTCGTTGGCGGCAAGGAGTGCCTCCTCGTCGACCTCGGGTAGCTCCGCCGCCATCATCTCATTCAATTGCTGAAGTTGGCTGCGAATTTCGCCAACAAGTTCCTCCGTTTCGCCTTCCGCGTCAGGCAAGTCGGGTAGCGGGAAAAGGAAATCCAAGTCCTGCTCTGTGGCGGAGGCCTGCGTTGATTTGCGAGCAACCTTTTTCGTCGTCTTTTTCTTCGGCATTGCCAGGTGATGAAACCAGATTCGGCCTTGAGAGCAATGGTGAAAACGAGTTGAAAGCTTGTCTCTGGGTTTGCTAATATCTCGGATTTTCGGATAATGCATCCATACCATCACGCTTTGCCGTCATGAGTGACGCCGCCACCAACCTCCTCCCGGCGCGGGCTTTGAACGAGTTCGTTTACTGTCCGCGTTTGTTTTATTACGAGTATGTCGAGGGGGTGTTTGTGCACAATGCGGACACCTTGGAGGGCAAGGCGGCGCACTCGCGGGTAGACACCGGCGGCAGCGGAATGCCGAAGGGGAAGAAGAAGGCACAAGGTAAAAGTAAGGAGGGGGAGAATGGCGACGCGGAGGCTGCGGGCGAGGCGGAGCCGGAGGTCATTCACTCGCGGAGTGTTTCGCTGTTTTCGGATCGCTTGGGGGTGACGGCGAAGCTGGATTTGGTGGAGACTTTTATCGCGGGCAAGGATTTGTTTTCCAGTCAGACGACGGTGACGCCGGTCGAGTATAGGAAGGGGCACCCGCGCGACGGCGACGACGGCCCGGAGATCTGGCCCGCCGACCAGATGCAGCTCGGCTTGCAGGTGCTGCTATTGCGGGAGAATGGCTACGCCTGCGACGGCGGGGTGCTGTACTACCGCGAGACGCGTCAGCGGGTGTCACTGCCGATGACGCCGGAGCTGGAGGCGTGGATTGCTGCTCAGATCTCCGCCGCCCGCGAGACCGCCGCAGGGCCGATTCCCGCGCCGCTGGTGCACTCGCGAAAATGCCCGCGCTGCTCGCTGGTCAGCATCTGCCTACCCGATGAGACCGCCTACCTCGACGAGTTTCGAGCTGCCAAAGCGCCCCAGGTGACGCAGCTCGGGCTCAATGGCCTGCTCGACGATCAGCCCGTGGAGCTGGCTTCGGAGGCGGCACGCGCGCAGGCCGAGATTCTTCCGGACCGGCTGAACTGGGGGCCGTTTGCGGCCTT
>JBHJGW010000260.1:0-15534 GCA_050331415.1 Opitutales bacterium
GGCCCGCGAGCTCCTGCGCGAAGCGGGCTCACTGGCCGGGTTGTTGCGTTGGAGCGCGGAAGACTTTGCCCGGCAACATGGCGTGGGGCGCGTCAAGGCCCTGCAACTGGTCGCTACGCTGGAGCTGGCGCGGCGTATCCTGGCCGTCACCCCGGCGCGCGAGCCGGTCTTTCACGAGGCTGCCGCAGCCTATGGCTTCCTCTACCCGCACCTCGTCGGGCGCGACCGGGAATGCTTTGCCGTGATGTGCCTCAACCGTCGCAATCGCCTTCTGAAGTTCGAGATATTGACGGCGGGAACAGGGACCGCGTCACTGGTGCATCCAGGCGAATTTTTTCGCCCGGCCATCCGGGTTGGCGCCACCGCCGTGCTGGCCGCCCACAACCACCCCAGCGGGGATCCGCGCCCGAGCCAGCCCGACCGAGAGGTGACCCGGCAACTTCGCGCCGCGGGGCAAACCCTGGAAATTTCCCTGCTCGACCACATCGTGGTTGGCGACCCCGCGCGCGATCCCTGCGGCCGGGGCTTTTTCAGCTTCGCGGAGTCCGGCGCCTGGTAGCGGAGTGCCCCTGAGCCTTTTTGCCGACCTCCACCCACCTGCCGCCAACTGTGCTCGATCAGAGCACCCTCAGCAACGCTAAGCTTCGTTCTGCCAGCCATCACCGTGGTCGGCATGGTCGCTGAAGACGACATCGGCTTTCTGACACTCGCGATAGGGAAGCAGCCAGATGAGGCTTTCATCGTGCAGGTCGACGACCTGGACGCGATTGCCGAAGGGGTCGCGAAAGTCGCAGCGGAAGTCATCGTCGAGGGTCAAGCCGTAGACTTCGGTTACCTTACGGCGGACCTCTCTCACCTGAGCATCATCGCGCACGATCAAGCCAAAATGGCCGTCGTGGAGGGGAGGCATCGTGTCCACCCGGCTCAGCGCCAAAAACTGATGCTCACCGAGGTAGAGGAAACCGTGATCGGCATCTTGATGGCGAACTTTCAGACCGAAGACATCGCTGTAAAAAGCGACGGCCAGCGCGATTTCAGTAACCTGCAGGGCAACGTGATTGCAGCCGTATGTTTTCACTTTCATGGCGGCAGCCTAGCCGAGGCGACGAAATTCGCAAATCGGCGTTTCCCGGAGGTGGCCGTGCGCGTGGCGACGGCTTTGCGACTCGCAGGACTCGCTGTGTCGCGCTCGCCCGGCAAAGCGGAGCCCTCCTGCCCTATTTCGGTGACACCGCGCCCTCGAGGCGGCGTTGCAACTCGGCGCGGTGGCGTTCAATTTCCGGGGCGTAGGCGGGGTCTTCCAGCCGATTGTGCCACTCGTACGGGTCCGTTCGCAGGTCGTAGAATTCTTCTTCACCGAGGTGCGTGCGGATGTAACGGTAATTGCGCGTGCGGAGGCTGTGCATCAGCTGCTCCGCAGGCACGGGCCAGTCGGAAAAGTCGTCGGAAACCGAGATCCCGCGGATGCTGCTGATGACGCCTGTGGAACCGGGCAGATTCGCATTGGGATCGCGCAATAACGGGCTCAGGTCGCGGCCGTCGAGCGGCTGCCCGTGGGTCTCGGCGTGGGGGTCGTTAGGCAGCTCGCAAAGGGCGTTTAAGGTCGGAAAAAGGTCCAGCAGGGCCACCGGATCGCCACTGGCTGCCGCGTGCTGCTGCCCTGGCAGGCGCACCAGCAACGGCACGCGCGTGCTGCGCTCCCAACCGGTGTTCTTGCCGCGGTGTTTCTTCTCGAAATTGTGGTACCCGTGATCGCTGGTCACGATGACGATCGTGTCCTCGGCGTGCGGTCCGGCATCGAGAGCATCGAGGATCTTGCCAAGCTGCGCGTCGACGAAGGAGACGCAGGCCAGGTAACCCTGAACCTGCAGGCGAAAGCCCTCGCCGTGGGCATAGTTCGCCCGCATCTTTTCCCAGTCGCTGCTGGGGTCCCGTTGCGACGGGGCAACGTCCTCAAGGTCGTCCTCCAGGAAGCCTGGCGGCGGGAGTAACGTTTCCTCCGGATACAGGTCGAAGAAAGCCTTGGGCGCGTAGAGCGGGGTGTGGGGCCGGTTGAAACCGACGATCAGCAGGAAAGGCTGCTCGTGCTCCTGAGAGAGCTTCTCCACCGCGTAGTCCGCGCACGCTTCGTCGGGCATCAGCGAGCGGTCGTCGGGTCCCTCGTAGTGAAAGGGCTGACCGGCATTCCAGCGCATCCGCCAGCCGGTGTAGCCGGGTATGCCCTTTTCCGGATCCGCGGGGAAGGATGGCACCGCTGAGAGCGGTGCAATGCTCTTCATGAAGAAGTCGCCGAACGGTGAGCGGTTGTCGGGGTGCGGACGCTTGTTGCGGCCATCCCACGGCCAGGGGCCAAAATCATGGGGGGGGCCGTAGCCGCTGGTGTCATCGTCGGGATAGTTGAAAAGGCCCCAGAGGTGCTGGCTGTTGTGCGTCACCTTGCCGGTACCCCAAACCGTATACCCGTGGGCCTGGAAGTGCTCGGGGAGCGTCCGAGAGCGGCGCAGCAAGGGGGGCTGACGCCAATGGTGCCCATCGTTCTGATTGTACCCGTAGAAGCCGGTGGTCAGGGGATGGAGGCCGGAGAGCAGACTCGCCCGGGAGGGTGCGCAGACAGGCGCGTTGCTGTGAGCGTTGGTGAAATTGGTGGCGCGCTCCGCCAGGGCATCGAAGGCGGGCGTCTGCGCCTGCGGATGTCCGCCGAGTGGGCCAATCCAGTCGTTAAGGTCATCGGCGATGACAAAGACGACGTTGGGACGCGCTCCTGCCTCAAGGCCAAGCAGCAACCACAGGCAGGCGACAAGGAGGAACCGAACAATCATGGGGTCATGTATCACCAGCCGGGTAGGTGTGCGCCCGCGCATCCCGACCCCGGCGCCAGAGACCACCGCGGCGACACGTCAGTCGAGCTCCGGAATCGTGAATTCGCGGGCCAGGGCGTCGAGCTTGCGCTGGTAGCTCTGTTGGGCGGGCGCTTCGAAATGGGCAATGATCGTCGTGGGGTCTTGCCGACCGCCGCCGACGGTCGTCGCCCAGATGCGGTGAATCATTTTGGGCTGGCCGCGCCAGTCCCGCTCGACTGTGATGAGAACGCCGCTGCCCTCGAAGAAGCTCTGGCTGCCCAATTCGACCTCCGAAAGCCGGTAGGGCTCGGCCACGCTGGGGTGGGGCCCGTTCATAAACATCTCGCTGAGGAAGAGCCGGTCAAGCAGCTCCTGGGCGGTCCGCTGGCTGGCTTGAAAGCCTTCGGCGCGAAAGCCGTGGAGATGCAGTGCGACGACTGGCAGCTCCCGGTTGCGGATGCTGACTTTTCCCTCCGCCTGCTCCACGTACCAAAGATCGCGATTGATCGGCCCTTCGAGCACGTAGTCGCCGATGGTGACTTCGAGCCGTTCGACACGACCGGCCAGGGGGTCGAAGCGGCTGGAGACGTCGTAGGTCGCATTTACCGGGCGCGGCGTTAGCTCTTCGCGTTGCTCGGCGTCAAACGCACGCTCGTCTTCCGCTTCCTGGGCGGCAAGGGGCAAGATCGAGCAAACGCAGGCAGCAGCAGTGACAACGCTGCGAAGGCAAAAGGAACGGGGCGTGAGCATGGTCATTTGTACCGGAAACGAAAGGGCTGGCTGCGTGGGGCAACCAGCCGGAAATATCGAAAAGGTGGCGACGAGCTTTTCACCCGCCGCCACGCGTAACGCGAGAAGCCTCAGCCTTAGTCTCCCGCTGTGAGGCTCGCAAGTTTCGAGTCAAACGCGGCCTTGTTCATGAAGGTGAGGCCCCGGGCGCGGAACGTCCGTCCAGTGGGCGTACCTGGTGGCACGTAAGTATCGAAGAGCGTGTTAAAGCCGAAGTTACGTTCCGGCGGGGTGTAGGTTTCCACATCGCCATATTCGAGGGGCGTCGTGAACATCTCCGGCTTGAAGAGCGCGAGAATAGACCCGCGGTAGGTCACAACCGGCCCGGTGCCGCCGTTTTCCCGCGGGTGGTAGTTCCAGTCTTCGCGGTAGCGGAAGAAGTTGTGCGCGCCCCCGGAGCCCTCGTCTAAGTCGCCCACGACCGAAACCGGCGAACCTGCAATCACAGCCGCGGAAATCTCCACGCCTTCGTCCGGCTCGACAGGGCGATTGGACCTCGAGATCGAACCGGCGCTGACATTCACAGCGGTCCGGCGGGTGGTGTTCCCGTTGCCGCGCTCCCGATCATCACCGCTGCTGCTTCCAGCGTCATTGTCATCGTTGTCCAGCGACCGCTGCCAGGTGTCGTTGTCCACAAGCAGATTCTCATCATCGTCATAGAAGAACGCGCGGTACGCAGATACGTTGTCGGCGGGCCAGTCTTCCATGGTGTCGCCGTTGGCGTTCTCGTAATCCCAATCAATCAGCGGGCCCGATGGCGGCGTGCCTTTGGACATGATGGTAACGACATCGCCGGCGAGGAGGGCCGGAGTTTCGCCGGTTTCCGGCGTGGTCGAAGAGCTACCATCGTTTGCCACCACACCATCGGCATTGTAATCTCCAATCAGGTAGATGGGAGCATTCGTAGCGAGCGTGAAGCCCATCAGCTCGTCGCCGCTGATACTTGGATCCTGCTCCGGATTGGCGGGCGCGGGCAGCTCACTGCCATTGATGATGCCAAGGGCGAGGTTCTTGTAAGCGCCCGGGATAATCCGGTCGGCGCGGGCCTCATACGGGTCGATGGTACCATTGCCGTCGGCATCCGGGTTGGAAAGGGGGAAGGAGACATGAACAATCCCGTTCCAATCGTTAGCCGGGTCGAAATTGGCGCCCCATTCCCCGCTCGGGGCGTTTTCGACAGCATCTTTCAGGCGGGCGATATCGAGGTAGTACATGTCGATGTCGAGGCTCCCCCCGTCGGGAAGCGACTCGCGGTGCTCTTCGAGCCCGCCCGTGGTGTATTTGATGCCATTCCCGAGGCTGGCGTCGTAATAGTTGCTCGCTCCTCGCTGTTCCCAGTGCCATTCCCGGTCACCGTCCATGGGAGTGGCGATCAGACGTTCAGCGGCATTCATATCCGCCCACCGATCACGTTGGGTGGAACTCGCATTGACCCGGGTAGGCGCCGTCGAGCTGTACTCGCTCGGCACCCAGCCATACCAACCGAAATTTCTTTCCTCAGAGTAGGTAACGTTGTCCGGCGGCGAGTGCCAACTGCGCTTGGTGGTCGACAGCTCGGTGATTTCAAGGCTGCCCCCTTGGTCACGGGTGTCGATAATGACCTCGTACTCGTAGTAGATATCGCGAGGCCAGTAGTACTCTGTCTCAGCCTCCTCCCACTCGTACTTGCGGTATTTGTTCTCCACACGAATGCGCCCGTCGGAGCTGCGATACTCGTAGTACTTCAGAAAGTCGACATCACTAGGAACCGCGCTCCAGGAGGTAATGGGGGCGTAACCAAGTGCATTGCCGTCACGGTCTTCAAAGTCGTCGCGAAAATCATCCGTGCCGAGCGCGTCGAAGCGCGCCTTGAGGGCATCGTATTCCGGGTCACCCGCGTTGAGCTCGTAGATGCGGAAGTTATCGTATTCGTGAAGCTTGCCATCACCAACGACGGCATTCATCTCCGAATTGACACTGCCAAAGATACCGGTCGGCAAGGTGACCAGACTCATGCTGACCGAGCCATCATCGTTGTACTGGAGATTTCCGTCAACCCGGTTGGGCTTGTAAGCCTGTACTGAGAGGGTGTGGGGCGTGTACTCCACCTTGTCCGTATTGACCTTCCCGTCGACGATATCGTCCTCATGGGGGCGGTTGTCGGGGTCGGGATAGGTGCCGGTAATCTCAATAATCAGGCCGGCTTTGCCCGCGAACTTGGCCTCTTCGGTTTCTTGATTGTAGTACGAGTGGTTGTTGGGCAGAAGAGGCATGATCAAGGAGTAGGCCTGATTGCCGCCACCGCGCGGCACGCCGGTCGGCACGAATTCACTGACGCCTTCCTGGACGTAGGCCGGGAACATCTCGAGGTGCTCGTCCCACTCGTCGGACTGGGGCAGCACGGTCGGATCGTCGACCCACTTGACACCACTGGCTCCGACGACATCGCCCATCTGGTCAGATTCTGTTCCGCCACTCTTCATAAGCCCCGCCTGGATGATACCGACCGAGGTAACCTGTTCGAGGAAGTTGAGGCTCGCAGAGCTCGAGGCCGCCACCCAGATGTCCGAATTGCTGTGGACCGGGCCATTAATGGTCATCGTGGTAGCGGAATAAAACTCGAGGTCGTTCTCGTAGAAGATCGCGTACTCCAGAAAGCTGGTGTCCTGCACGAGAAACTCGATCGAGCCGAAGGCGGCAAGGTCATCGGTCGAAGCCGAGTCCGCCGAAGCGTACAGCGAGATTCGCTGCACCTTGACCTTCTTTTCCCGCAGCAGGTTCGAATTCGTCGTGGTGGGAACCAGGTAGATACTCTCCGACTCGGGGTTCACCTCGATCCCCAGCTTGATAGAGGAGACATCGATGTCGGCGTTCGCCAGAGCGGTTTTCAGCGAATCCGGCAGATCATCGGGAATGTCACCAATCCCGTCGGACTCGAGCGTGGCGACAGCATCGGACGAATCGCTTTCGTACATCGCCTTGATCTTACCCGCGGCGTACTGCAGGACACCCTCCACGGCGTTCTGCGTCTGCAGGTTGGGGATTCGGCGGGCGAGCGACCGGCTTTCATTGGTGGAGGTCGTAACCATGCGGGCCAGGACGTACCCGAGGACCCCTACAGTCATAACGACGAGGATAATGGCGGAAGCTTTGCGGCTTTTTTTCATGGCGAGACAAGGCTGATGTGAACGGAAAGGAAGAGAGGGAACCGGTGGTGCCACCGGGAGTGTTATTGATTGGTGAAGCGAATCGTCGTTTGAAAGCGCACGGATGCTGACTCATCGCTGTCGCGGATTGTGATAGGCAGGTCGACCGCAACCGTGTCGAAGGAAAGGAGCCGAAACAGCGGTTCCGCTTCAGCACTGTCGTGCTCGACGTATCCGATGATCTCGTGATCCACGTTTTCGTCGTCGTCCGGAAGGTGGGACTCGAGAGTGAGATCGGACTCGCCCAGGGTAGCGATGCCGAATTCGAAAGTTTCGCGGAACCGTCGGACGGGCATGCGCTGAACCTCAGTGGAGGTGTCGTCGTAGGAGCTGAAATCGACGTAGATGCCGTAAATTTCCTCGATCGGCGGAGGCAGCGGATCAGAGAGGGCCGCATCAAGGGCCGTGCCGCTCAAATGCTCGGACTCATCGAATAATGCTACCATAACCAGGTAGTTGCCGGCTTCTCCCGGGCCCAGATGGACGGACGGTTGCCAAAGGGCGTGTTTGGTGTCGGTCTCCAACTCGGATGGGCTCGTGAAGGCACTGCCGAACTCCTCATAGACGACGAGTACCTGCCCGCGCGTGCTCACGCGCGACAGCTCGCCATCGAGGCGCTGCATCGTATTGATTACAGCCAGACGCTGCAGCGTCACCGCTTGGCTTTGCGAGATGAACAGCGTCATGTGCGCAATCGCAATCCCGAGAATCGAGAACACGCCCAACGTAACGAGCAGCTCCGGAAGGGTAAATCCGGCACGACGGACCAAGCGGTTTCGCCGGAGGGAGGTCATGAGGCGCGGCGAGTTCATCAGTTCACAAAGGATCGGACCGTCGTCAGGGCGATGGGCGTACGGGGAGACCAGTTGCTATCACCCACCACGTTGTCGCGCGGCAGGGCCGATTCGAACTGGTATTCGACGGTAACTTCAAAAAAGCTGCCATCGGCCGGTTCAGAGGGATCGATCAGACGCGAATCGACTTGCGGTCGCAAGCGCACCTGAAGAAAATCGGAGCCAAAGCCCCGGTTGCGCCTTGTGCGGTCCTCCTCGCTGGTGGCGGTTCCCATGCGCAGGCTGACCACCGTCCAATCGCCGATCGTAAGATCAACTTCTTCCCGTACGAAGTTGCCCTCATTGTCGATATTGGACAGCATAATCGGTACGGAGGTGTCCGTTCCGTCGGCAAGGTCGGTGAGTTCGTTGGCGTTCAGCGAGGCGATTTGCTTGAGCGCTCCGTTCGCGAAGGCAACCGTGCCCACACGGCGGGTATTTTCCATCGCGGTCGCCCGGGCCCAAAAGCCCCCGGAATAGAGTCCCACCGCGAGCATGGAAAAGATGACCAGCGCTACCAATACCTCCGGAAGTGAAAATCCGTGGCGGGCGGTGGGCCCACTATGCCGAAAACGAAGGTTCCTCATAATTCGCTAATCAGGCTGGACAAAACGGATGAAAAGTTCAAGCGAAACCCGCCCTGAAATCCCCTCAGAAATTCGGCGTCAATTGCGCGTAGAGCGTCGCAAGTTAATGGTAACCAAATAGAAAGCATCAAGCGCCCTCGATTTTTTTCGAAAAATTAACGTCTGTTTTACGGTTCTAATGGGTAAGCAAAGTGAAATATCGGTAAAAACCCGGAACCTTTAGCCAAACTTCACTGCAATGTTTCATCTCAGGGTAACCGTGGACCGGAGAAATTCAATGATTCAGTCCGGCCCTTAGATGGGCTACGGTTGAGCTTGCGTAAACGGCACCGGCGCACTGCCCTTTCCCGTCGCTCCTCTGCCCTCGTCCTTCATGCCGCTCGACCACATTTTACTTATCGGGCTTATCGTAGCCGTCATCACACTGTTCGCTACCCAGTGGATGCGGATCGAGGTGACTGTGCTGCTGAGCCTCTCGGCGCTGATGCTGACCGGTATGTTGACACCGGCCGAGGCCTTCACGGGCTTTGCCAATCCCGCAACCATCACCATCGCCTGCATGTTCGTGCTCTCAGCTGGCCTGGCGCGATCCGGAGCCATGGACCTCGTACGGGATGCCCTTCGCCAGCACGCTAAGGGCAGCCAGACGCGCCTGATCCTCCTCCTGGCGATTTTCGTTCCGCCGGCGAGCGCCTTCATCAACAACACGCCCGTTGTGGTTATGCTGGTGCCGGTGCTGCTGGAGCTCTGCCGCGAGTCGGGGTTGAAACCGTCGCGCGTGATGATCCCGCTGAGCTTCCTGGCGATTTTCGGCGGCACCTGTACCCTCATCGGCACCAACACCAACATCCTCGTACACGAGCTATACCGCGAAGCAGGCGGACCGGGCTTTGGCATGTTCAGCTTCACCCAGCTCGGAATCGTGTACCTGATCGGTGGCCTGATCTTTCTCTTGACTGTCGGTCAGAAATTATTGCCCGAGCGCACCTCGCTATCCGCCTTGCTCAGCCGCAAGCAGACCTCGCGTTTCGTCACAGAAGTCGCTGTCGGACCCAGTTCCCGCCATATCGGCAAGCCCGCTGGCGAGCTTTTCGGCGAGAAGACCGGCGTGCGGCTCGTCGAGATCGTCCGCGGGGAAACCATTCTGCTGCCTCCCGCGGCCAGGACAACAGCCCTGCAGTCTGGTGACGCCCTGATTATCGACGGTGCGCCCAAGACTTTAACGCAGTGGATGGCCGATACCGATATCCAGCTGCCGACGGTAATCGCCGACGATGAACGCGTGCCCGTTCAGTCCCTCGAACTGATGATGGCCGAAGCCGTTGTGCTGCCCCGCTCGCCGTTTATCGGGCGCACGGTCGCCGAGTTGGAGCTCAATCGCCGTTTCGGAATCAAGGTGCTGGCCGTGATGCGCCGGGGGCGCCACCACCGCAACCAATTGCGCAACCTCCGCCTCGGCCCAGGCGACGTGCTGCTTGTGCAGAGCGATGACGAGGGCCTGCTCCGCCTGCGGGAAACGGAAGCTGTGCTGATCGTCGAAGGTGATGAACGGCCCAACACCCTGCGCCAGCGCGCCACCGCCGTCACGATTATGGCATCGACGGTACTCGTCGCCACCCTGACGCCTGTCCCCCTTGCCGCCGCGGCCATGCTGGGCGCCTCAGCGATGATTCTCGCGAAGTGCCTTCGCTTCGAGCAAGCCCTTGCCGCACTGGACACCAGCGTGCTGTTTATCCTCGCGGGAACCATCCCTCTTGGCATGGCCCTGGAGTCGACCGGCCTCGCCGCTGATGTCGTTAGCGGCCTAATGGGGCTCACGGAAAACGCCGCGCCCGTCGTCATCTTGAGCGGCTTCTACTTGCTGACTGCACTGGCGACGCAGCTGCTGAGCAATCAGGCTACCGCCGTGCTGCTCGTGCCCATTGCCCTGCGACTGGCGGGTGAGAGCGGCTTCAGCCCGGAGCCCCTGCTCATCGCGATCTGCTTTGGCGCTAGCGCCAGCTTCATGACGCCTATCGGTTACGCCACGAACACAATTGTCATGGGCCCTGGTGGTTATCGTTTCATGGATTATGTGCGCATCGGCGCCCCTCTGACTGTCATTACCTGGCTCCTGGCGACACTCCTGATACCGGTCTTCTGGCCCTTCTAAGGGCATCGTATCGCCAGCCTCTAGCCTGACGTCGTCCCAGGGACGATCGCGCCCGCCCCCGAGCGTCCCGGGAAGCCGGAGCGGCAGCACCAACTCGGGTGGCACACCTGTCACACATCCCAACAAAGTCGAGTCCAGACGTGTCATTATGGCTCACATGGGGCAGCGATATGAAATATTAAGCTGTTGTTTTTCAATGACTAACAAACTTCTAAACGCAGGCACGAAGGCTGCAAGCTATAAGCCGATTCCAATTTCACAAACCAGAAAAACCCAACCTAAAAGGAGGATAAACATCATGAACCTGATCAAATACGACGACTTCTTCAACGATCCTATCGCTGAAATGGATCGCTTCCTGAACCGCGCCTTCGGTGGCCGCGTCCCGTCTGTCTTCAACGCGGAAAACGCTCAGTCCTTCCGCATGGATGTCTACGACGACGAACACAACTACTACGTCGTGGCAGAACTGCCCGGCGTCACCCGCGACGACGTCAACGTGCAGCTCGAAAACGCCGTCCTGACCATCTCGGGCGAACGCAAGGAGCAGGAAGGCGAGCAGGAGCACACCTACAAGTTCAGCCGCACCGTCACCGTCTCTGACGATGTCGACCCGGAAAAGGTCTCCGCAAAGCTCGAAGACGGCCTGCTGAGGGTAACCCTTCCGAAAGCCGAAAGCCGGAAGCCCAAAGCCATCACTGTCGGCTAAGGCCGCTTCCTTCAATCATCAACTTAATCACCCAAAAACAGAAAGACACTTACCATGGCAGAAAACGCAGTTGCAACCCGCCCGGACCAAGCTCCGGCCACCAACCAAGGTCAGCGCCCATTCCTGCGTCCCCGCTACAGCGTGCACCCCGGCGCGGAAAGCTATTCCGTGAAGGTGTACCTGCCGGGCGTTCCCAAGGAAAATGTGGAGCTGAACCTCGATCAGAAAGTGCTCAGCGTCCACGGACAACGCCGTGACGCAGCCCCGGAAGGCTGGCGCAGCCGCTATCGCGAAATCCCGACCGCCGATTACCGCCTCCGCCTCGATCTTAATGTACCGATCGCTGAGGAGAAGGTCAGCGCCAAAACCGAGCACGGCGTCCTGACAATCACCCTGCCGATTGCGGAAGCAGCCAAGCCGCGGCAGATCACGGTCGAGTAACGAATTCGCCCCTCGCCAAGCCGGACCGTCAGCGGTCCGGCTTTTCTTATCCGCGGCGCGCAATCGCCGCTCATAGACAACCAAAAAGGCACCCCGCCACTCGACCCGCGTAACAAGCTTGACGCCGCCCCCAAAACCGCACCACTATCCGGGTTTCCCCGCCAGCTTAGCTCAGTTGGTAGAGCAACTGACTTGTAATCAGTAGGTCGTCGGTTCGACTCCGACAGCTGGCTCCATTTGGGTCGAGGGGCTCGCCTTCGTTCAGGTTGTCGGAATTGAGTTAGCCAGACGGGTGTTCTTCGGCGATTTCGAGGGCGAAATAGGTGAGGATGAGGTCAGCGCCGGCTCGACGGATCGCCAGCAAACTTTCGTCGCGGGTACGCTTGAGATCGAGCCAGCCGCGTTCGGCGGCAGCATGCAGCTGGGCATACTCACCGGACACCTGATAGGCCGCGAGCGGTAGACGGGAGGCGTCGCGCAGTTCGCGGATAATGTCGAGGTAGGGCCCGGCGGGTTTCACCATCAGCAGGTCGGCCCCCTCGGTGGCGTCCAGTAAAGCGTCATCGACGGCCATGCGCCGGTTGGCAGGGTCGAGCTGGTAGGTCGATTTGTCGAGCAGCGCTGTCCCCGCCGCCTGCGCGCTGCCCACTGCGTCCCGGAACGGTCCATAATAAGCACTGTTGAATTTTGCTGCGTAGGCGAGGATCGCCGTTTCGGTGTAGCCAGCCTGGTCGAGACCAGCTCGGATGGCTGCGACGCGACCGTCCATCATGTCACTCGGCGCGACCCAGTCGGCTCCGGCAGCGGCGTTGAGTGAGGCCATCTCGACCAGCAGCGCCACGCTTTCGTCATTGAGCACTCGAGAACCCGCGCCGTCGAGGATGCCGTCGTGCCCGTGGTCGGTGTAGGGGTCGAGCGCCAGATCCGCTACCAGAGTAACCTTCGGCGCAGCCTCGCGAAAGGCCCGAATCGCGCGCAAGATCAGCGTTTCCGGGTTGAGGGCTTCGCGCCCGTCGGGACTTTTTAACCACGGATCGAGCTTAGGAAAAAGGGCTACGGCAGGCACGCCACTTGCCACGATGCGGGAGGCGATATCACCGAGGCGGGCCAGCGGCCAGCGGAATTGCCCGGGCATCGACGCGATCGGCTCGGGCTCGCCATCGCCGTCGATGACGAAAAGAGGCTGAATCAGTTGGGCTGGCCGGACCTGGGTTTCGCAAATCATTTCGCGGACACCGGCGGAGGCCCGTAACCTCCGCATCCTTCGAGCCAGGGACAGCGAGCCGGAGTTCGAACTCATCATTTGGGCAGTTTGCCGCCCGCCAACCTCGCCGCAAGGCGAATCGGGACAGTACCCGGCGGCAGGTCAGCTATTCGGTCATTTCGTCTCCAGCGGCCGACTCAGCCTCGGCCATTCGCTCGGCGTTCCGCTCCTGCTCGAGCAGCGTGCGGACCGCCTTCATCCGGGTTTCCATCTCGACCATTTTGGGATGCAGATTTCGGTAGCGCAGTTCCATTGCGGCATGCTCCTCGACGAGCTCAGCCAAACGGGTCTCCAGAACCGTCTCGTAGTCTGGCACGACTTGCTGAACCGCAGGCGCCGAGTTCCCAATCGTTCGGGGCAGGACGAGCACCATTCCGTCCGAATTGGTCCACGTGTAGTCGGTGTAACGCAGCACCGCATCGAAGACCTGCTGCCAGGTCACGTCCTTCATGCTGATCCGGACCCGTTCCGAAAGCGCCTCTTCGTGGGGACGAACGAGGTTGAGGTTGAAGACCTTAGCGACGTTGTCGATGATGACCCCTACGGATTCGTCCGGCATGTCGATAGAGATGGTTTCCTCTGGCTTTTTGGCTGAATCCTTTGCTTGTGACGAGAGCTTCGCAGCTTCTGACTGACGTGCCGGGATCTCCGGCGCGCCTCCGGCAGCGCCGTCCTCTGCCAACGCGGCCGCGGCGCCGACCAGGAAAAGGCCAAATGCGACCAGAGAGCTTCGATAATGCTTCATAATGTCAGTGCGGGTTCGAAAAAAGTTATCGCCGGTGCACCGGAAGCGGCGGGAAACGCCAGAGGCCCCGCATTGGTCTCCCACTCGGCAGCTAGGACGCACGGACGGGAACCCATCATCGCCAAGCTTTCTCTTAAAAGCGCAAGGCTTCGTCAATCCGGATTCCCAACAACCGTCGTGTTTCCGGGAAGAAGATTACCTTTCACGCTTGCCAGTTGCAGGCGGCTTAAGACTCGCTTCGGCATGCATGTTTTGATGACAGGAGCTGGCGGGTTTGTTGGCAGCCATGTCGCTGCGGCGGCGGCCCGGCAGGGGTGGCAACTGACCGCGCTTTACCGCACAAACGCACCCGCAGAACAGCCGAATTTGACCGCCGTCAAGGTAGACCTCGCGGATGTCGCCGCTGTGCAGAGTGTAGTGCTCGAGGTCTTTCCGGATGTGGTGATCAACGCGGCGGCAGTGCCGCAGGGGGCGTTTGTCGACGCCGATCCGGAGCTCTCGGAAAAGCTGAACATCGCCCTGCCCGCGGAGCTGGCCCGGCTGATCCACCACCTCGGGGGGCGACTGATCCACCTCTCGACCGAGCAAGTCTTCGACGGACAAGATGCGCCGTATCAGCCAACGGATACGCCCATGCCCCTGCACCTTTACGGGCAGCAAAAGGTGATGGCGGAGCGCCAGGTACTCTCCAACGCCAAGGGCAGCAGCGTGGTACTGCGCTTGCCGCTGATGACAGGCAACAGCCCGCGGGGCAATCGCTCATCCCACGAGATGCTCTTGCGTGACCTCTCGGAAGGCAAGCGCAACACGCAGTGGACGGACGTGATCCGGGCGCCCGCGTCAGCCGAAAATGTCGCCGAACTGATCTCTGAATTGATCCTGCGGCCCCGGCTCAACGGCATTTTCCATTGGGCGGGCCCGGAGGCGTTGAGCCGCGCGGAGCTCAGCCGTCGCATCTGGGCACACTTCAGTGACGAATCGCCTCCCTGGGACGAGGGGCCCTGCTCCGTCGATCGCGTCGCCCGTGACTTGCGCCTGGCCTCGCCAAATCTTCGCGGGCGGGTCAAACTCAAGCCCGAGCCGCTTGCCGAGCAAATCGCGCGGCTCCAGATCCCTGCCGACCTCGTCGGCAATCCAGTCCTCGCGGATCTCGGTGTCAAGAGCCCCGGCCTGCCGCGGCTGCGCAAAGGCATCGACTTCTGAGGCCGGGAATTTCGGTCGGACCCTGCCCCCTCGCCCCGGGGAACTAGGTACCCGAAACAATCCCGTCCGCGAAAGGATCTCGGTCGTCGGAACTTTCCGTGGCGGCTTCGGTTGTCGCGCCCTGGCTGGGGAGGGATTCCATGAGCTTTTTCGCAACACGTTGGAGGCCTTCGTGAGCGTTGGTGGAGGTCGGGTGAAGCCTTTGAGCCTGAAGAAAGTGATTCAGGCTGATCGGAAACCGACCTTCCGCTTCAGCCTCTCGGGCACGCTGAATGGCGCGGGAAAAGTCGGCTACCTTGGGCACCAGATCGGCGACAGCCTTCGCCAGGACAGGGTCATCCGCATCTTCGTTGCGCGCCTCCTCGAGCAGTTCCCATGCGTTGTAGTGGTGGCCCTGCTCCGCGAGGCCCTCCGCCTGGAGAATAAACGTGTCGATGGTGCTGAGGCGCTTGACGATCTCCTGGAGCTTCGCGCGGTTGGCCTCGTCACCGCTCAAGGCAGCACCAAGCTCGATCCGCCGGTTGTAGATAGCGCGGTAGCTGCCATCTTCGAGGAGTTCCCGAAACAGCTCGGAGCCCTTCGACGAGCGATCCGCGTTGCGGGCAAGGTCGTCCGAGAAGGACGCGATTGCGGGATTGAGCGGCCAGAGCAGGGTCGCCTCTCGAAGCTTTTGACTCACCATTTCCATGTCCTGCTGTTGGCTCATGGCGGCACGCGCAGCCATCACCGAAATGTTGCTGAGCTGCTGCGCCGAACGCGAATGCGCTGAAACCGTGGAGGCGGGAA
>JBHJGW010000261.1:0-4196 GCA_050331415.1 Opitutales bacterium
CCTGATTGACCTGCGATTTTTCCTCCTCAGTTGCCGCGGACTCCTCGGAAGACTCCTCTGGCGTCTCAGCGCCTGCCAGTGGCAGCACATCACGCTCTGCCACCGGGTTCGCGGTATCGGTCGCCGCTGACTCCGCGTTCAAGCCGCTGTCTGCCTCGTCGGCAGCGTGCACCAAATCCGGCTCAGGGGCGGGTGGGACGTCCGTTTGCGACTCGTCGGAAACAACTGCGGCGTCGTTGACGACCTCGGGGCCGACTGACAGTTGAGCGTCAGTGGGGGCTTCGGTTGGTGTCGGTTCGGCCAAATCGGCTGCGGACGTTTCTTCCGTCGCTTCGATCGGCGCCTCGCTCAACGGTTGGCTCTCCGGCTCGGAAACTTCCGACTCCGCAGGCAGGATTTCCGTTTCTCCAAGCGGTGCCTCCGGCGGCACATCGGGTACCTGTGGGGCGGCTCGCGAAGCGTCGCCAGCAGTAGCGGAACCGGTCTCTGGTGCCTCCACCGGCGGGTTGGCAAAAAGCCGACCGTCGCCAAACTCGGTGACATAGCCCTCCGTGACAAGCCAGCGCAGGCTGTTCATCAGGGAGCGCAGGCGTTGCTCGTTAACATCGATTTCGCGAGGGCCCTCGGGCTGCTTGGCAGCCGGAATCTCGCCGGGTTCCGGGCCTGCTTTCACCGGGCCGGTCGGAGTTGCCGTCGATGGCATTTCCACCGACGTTGCCTCCACGGTGGGGGCTGGATCGCCCTCGGGCTCGGCTGCAGCCTCGGCGGAGGCTGTGCCTTCCGGCGCCTCCGCCGTCGGCGTCTCTGTTGTGCTCGCAGCCGTCGCAGCTTCTTCGCTGGCTTCGGTCGTTTCGCGGGCTTCGCCTTCAGGGCCTTCGGCAGTTTCGCCCGCTTTGCGCTGGGCGCGCTTCAATTCGTGCACCTCGACGATCTTGGCCGCCTCATCAGCGCTGACCTTCGTCAATTCCGGCGCCTTTTCTTGCGGCTCTGATTCCCGCTTGGACGGGGTAATGCCAAGGAATTGCTCAGGCAACTCGCCTACCGGCATGTACGGGTGGGCATCCAGAAAATCCAACAGTTCCTGAATCGATTCGGAGAACTGCTTCTGGCCGTCGCGAAACTTGCGCTTAACCGCGCACACGAACGAAACGCCTTTGGAGCCCTTCTTATAGATCGTAAACTTCAACCGGCGCAGCCGTCCGCGCAGATTGTTGGCGGTAATGAGCGGAAAGCGCTTTTGGTAATCGAGCTCCGCTTCAATGGAATCACGGATGACGCCGTGGGGCAGTTTTTCGACAGCCTTGCCCGGCAGGCGCAATTGGTCCGTTTCTCGCACGAGCGCGGCTTTGCGCCGGGTCGAAAGGTGAAAGCGTACGCTCTCGGGGTTGTCGAAGCTTTCTGGCGCGTCCTCCTCGGGCTCCTTCAGCTTGTAGCGCTTCTGCTTGGACATCTTCTCTGTCCACTGCTGCACCGCTTCGGGGTCCTTGAGCGATTCCAGCTTACTCTGGAAACGTTCGAAAGGCATCGTTGCGATGCGCGTGGCGTGATGCTCCTGCAGCAGCGCCTGGTAGCGGTGATAATTCGGCGGACCGATCAATTCGCCGGTGACGCCGCATTTGTGAATCACCGGAAAGTTGCCTTTGGGCGGGTCGACTTCGATTTCTTCAACGTCGACAAAGGTTTCGAGATGCTCGCCGACCGCGTGTTGAATAGCGGCAGCCTCGCTCTCGAACGGCAGGCCGTCGGGCACGGAGACGTAAAAGGCCTTTGGGCTCTGCTCGAGTTCCGGTTTCGGCTTCAGGGACAGGACATGGCGTTCTGGCTTCTCGAGGATGAGGCGGGCAATTTCGAACAGCTCGTAAGTCCGGCAGTTGTTGCGCATGGCCGTGCAGAGGGCCTTGAAAGCCATGTCGTCCGGATAAATGAGCACCTCGATAACCGGCTTGAAGGGCGCTTTGGGCGGAGCGCTGTCTCGACGGTTGCCGCGTGGCCCGCCTTCACGGCCGCCCTGCCGAGGGCGCCGTTCACCGCTGTCGGCCCGGCCACTGCGGTCTCCCCCGCGTGGCGGGCGGTCTTCGCGATCGCGGGATCGGTCACTGCGGCCTTCGGCGCGTTGAGGGCGATCGGTGTCCGGGCGGCGTCCACGGGGCGGTTCCGACGAACGTTCGCGCGGCCGTTCGCCGCCAGCGCGACCCTCGCGGGACGGCGGGCGCCGGTCGCGATTCTGCGGTGGGCCCTCGCGGCGACCACCCTTTCCGGGCCGGCGCTCGCCGCGATCCGGGCCGGTCGAGATCGACGATTGCGTCCGGTCAGACCAGTCCGGCCCGAAATTGATGCCCTGAAGGGCGGTCAGGTCGAGGGAAGGGTCTTCTTCGGAACCTTTCGTGGGTTCGTCTGGCAGATCAGACATAGAGGCGAATCTCGTTGCAAAACCGGGGGACCGGCGACAGTAGCGTGGCAAGGAAAGGAAGATGATTCTTTCGTTTCTGGGCGGCGCCGTCAAGGATTTGATAGCTGATTCCGGCTATTCGGGCAGCCGACACTCCGCTGCCGGGAAGCTTTGCCGTTGACGACCGTTCGAGCTCACGCCTCCTTGGCCAAGGATGAACCTTCCACGCTGGCTTTCTGCCGTGTACCTTAGCCTGATCACTGGCTTCCTGATCGGGATTATCCTGATGGGCGCGGAGGCCTGGCCACACGGAAGCATCGAGCAACTGAAGGCTTTTCTCGCCGGCGGAAAGGAGGAGCGCGATCTGACCTTCCTCGAAAAAATTGTCAACGACCTCGACGTGCGACCGGAACGCCACCTGGAAACACTGTCCCTCGTCGAGCCGTCCGAAGACGCGCGCCCGGTTTCAGTGCCGGGCCTTTCCGGAAAGCGGCAAATGCCCCTGGTCTGGATCCATCCGGATGCGCCCGAAGGCTACTGGGTGATCTTTGGCCCGTTCGATTTTGAAGACAATCTGCACGGGGCTATCTTGATCGATCACCAGGGCCGCTGTGTGCACACCTGGCAAATCGACTTCGACGCCATTGCCAACCCCGAAGGCGTCAACCCCTACCTCACTTACCCCCATGGCTTTCTCATTCAGCCCGATGCCTCCATCCTCTTCGGGTTCGACAACCTCGTCAGCCTTACCCGGCTCGGCGCTGAGGGGAACGTGATCTGGAGCCGAAGCGGCGGTCACCATCACGCGCTTTCCGCAGCCGACGGCGGCTACCTTTGGGCGTTTTCCGGCCTCGATCTGGCCAAGTTTTCTGTCGATGACGGCAAACTCGTGAAAATCATTCGCTTCTCCGCCATGCTGCGGGTCAACAACGCCGAGACCGATCTTTTCGGCCTTCCGTCGATCGACACGCGTGAAGGCTCGGAACTGAATCTTACACCAGAAGACGACCCCTTTCATCCCAACGACGTCGATCCGTTACCGGCGGCATACGCCGACGCCTTTCCGCAATTCGAGGCCGGAGACCTTGTTTTGAGCTACCGGGACCTCAACCTGATCTTTGTCATCGATGCCGAAACCGCGAAAATCAAATGGTACCGGCACAGCGCCTTCCGCCGCCAGCACGACCCCGACTGGCTGCCAGACGGCCGCATCTCCGTTTTCGATAACAACATGCACCGCGGCTGGGCGCGCATCGCGGCCATTAACCCGCAGACCTACGAAGTTGAGACGACCCTACCCGGCAAACCCTATCGCTTTGCCAGCTGGCACCGCGGCAAACATCAGGTGACCGACGACGGCTCCCACGTGGTCACGTCCACCGTCCAGGGTCGCGCCTTCATGGTGGCCCCCGATGGCCAAAAAGTCTTCGACTTCTACAACCGCTATGAGGACGATCAGGTGCTCGCCGTCTCCGAAGCCCTTTGGCTCCCCTCTGACTATTTCGAAGAAGACGTCGACTTCGCCAACGATTAGCATCCCCAAGCGCGGCGGCGCTGGGGGTAAATTGTGAGGCAACCTGCCGTACCGGTTTTCACAGCATTGAAGCTTGACGCGCCAGGCCGTGCATGAGAACTTTGTTAGCTTAGGTCGGAAGGACGAAAGCCCTCACGACGACAAAGCCAGGGTAGCTCAGCGGTAGAGCAGAGGACTCATAAGCCTTTGGTCGGCGGTTCGAATCCGCCCCTTGGCACCAGCTTTTGACGGCCGATTCGGAGGGTACGCCCATGTCCCCACTCCTTGACGAAG
>JBHJGW010000262.1:0-16048 GCA_050331415.1 Opitutales bacterium
GACCTCGTCCAGCTTCGCCTGACCGTAAACGGTCAGACTGTACTGGCGCAAAAAGCGTGTATTTCCTACCGAATCGTCGAGAACGATAGCCGCCGCGCGGCCGTAGCCGCCAAAGTCAAGAATAGCGCGCTGACCAATGGAGACACCTTCGGGCGGCTCTACCTCCAGCTCCCTTCGGATTTGCTCGAGCTGGCGCTCGAAGCGCTCCAGGGCGAGTTGTCCGCCATCGTCGGCAGTCTGCGCATAGCCGGTGACTGGGCCAAGGCAGGACCCGCACAATACGATAGCCAGACAACGCCGAGATGCAGTTTGGCCGAGCAAGGAAAAAGCGACAGAGAGCATTGAAGAGATGAGGACTAAGACCCCCTGCACTAGGCGAACTTGTGCAGTGAAGCTTGGAGAACGTACTACGAGCTGAATAGAACAGCCCCTTCTCCAAGGTCAATAAGAAAGCGCCGAGCCCTGTAAAACTCGGAACCATGTGCCCTGCCGATTTTCTTCCAACTACGCTCCGTCAGTAAGGAACTGTTTTATAACGTTTTCGCATATTATTTAATGCAATTGAAGGTAAATCCGAGTGAAGCGCATGAGCGAGATTGCTTCATGCTGCAGCCAGGTTCTCCACGGAGCCTAACTTGATTCGCTGAAACGCTGCCTCAACGGAGCTGGTGTCGACGCATTCCAAGAGGCCTGAGCGTCGTCACCAATCGCTCAGATCAAGGCCTCCAAAGCTCCAGGATGAAATTCGGTTTTCCCGCCCGAACCTTTTTCATTCCGGGTTCAGCTATCCCGCAAGGTACCGCGGGTGACGCCTAGCTGGTTCATAAGCTTCAGCTCGCGCCAAAGATTTTCCCCGATAGTCTCGCCGTTGAGGAGCCGCTCGTAGCGAGCCATCGTTTCGCGAACTTCCTCGGCACTTTCGCGCAAAAACTCAATCCGGAAAGCGGCTGCCCCTGCCTTGGCGAAGGTGTCGGCGTACTCAGCTCCCGTTTGGGCCCTCGCATTGTAGACGGTATTGCGGCAGCCGCCATCGGCGCGCAGCGGGTGTTCGCGCCCTACGCGATCACGCAGGCTCACGGAATGTTTTTCGCAAGGTCGGCCGCAGTCTCGAAAATCTTTGCCCGTCGACATGAAGGCACAAAAAACGCAATGCTCCATGTGAAACATCGGCACGTGCTGATGCAGTGTAATTTCGAGGAGCCTCGGCGGGCAACCTTCCAGCAAGTCTGTCAGTTGTGCGGCGTCGAGATCGTATGAGGCGGTGAGCCGGGCGAGGTCGAAGCGCTCCCGCAGGTAGGCCGCCGTCAACGGGTTTGCGACATTAAGGGAAAAATCGCCCCGCTTCGGAAGGCCCGGCCAAGCGCTCAAGTGAGCGTGATTGCGGGCGAGAACCCCGTCGGGCGCTGCTGCCGCGAGCTCCTTCAATAGCCAATCTTCGCCGCTTTTGAAAATGCGTGGTGGGGCGATCCATACTTGCACCGCGCTGCCGTCTCGCTGCTCCGTCTCACGCACCTTGGCAACCGCCTCGCGGTAGGCTCGCGGGTTCTCGAGCTCCAAATAAACTTCCCGGTACCCAAGATTTAGGGCAGCCCTCAGTTGTGGCATCTCGCGGGCATACGGGATCAGGTAAGGACCACTTTGCTGGTCCGAACCCAAAGAGCGTGTTTCGATGGCAGGCGCATCACTGCTGACCAGCGTCCACCGGCCTTCCGGTTTCAGCTTGGCGCGCAGCTGGTCGACGGCCTCGCGTCGTGCAGCGTTGAGCGCGGACACGGGCAGGAACACATCTTCCTCGACGTTGAAGTGCAGCTGCCGAAGTTTGAAAGGCACCTCGCCGAGGCGGCCAAGTTGTTTACGGAGGGTTTCGGCCGTCAGTGGTCGCCCGGCCGCAGGCTGCAGCGCGGCCGTTTCGACAAAGGCGTCGGCGGTCACCGGGTCGGGCACCGGGTCTTCTGCGCAGTCTTCAGCCACCCTTTCGGTCTGGAGGTCTGCGTTCACGAGGTGCCACGCCAGGCGGAGGGGAGTACCCGCCCTGCCCGTCGCAACCACGGCAACCGGGAGGTCACCGCTCGTTCTTTCCTGTTCCCAGCTTTGGCGCAGGCGTTTGTCGAGCGCGGGATCGGAAGTTTTGAACGCCTCCATGCCCGCGATGACACCTTCGTAATCGAATTGAACACCAAATCCCAGCGCGATTTCGCCACCCGGCTCGGTCTTGACGTCGTAAACGCGCCCACCAACCTCGATTGCCTCGTCGTCATTATTCTCGGTGACAAACACGAGACCGTCACCGCGGGCCACCGGCACGGAGGTGCGCACCCAAAGGGCGCGGTCGGTAACGTGGGTTACCCGTCCAAGGTAAAGGCCGCGCTTTTTGCCGTAGCGCCCATGCACGAGTCGTTGGTTGTCAATTCCTTCGAGCCAGCCCGTATAAAAGCCGCGCGAAAACGTCATGGAAAGCTGGTATTCGTCGCTACGGTCGGTACCGGCTTCCCTGCCGTGCCAGGCAGCGTCAAGAGCACGTCGGTAAACTTGGCAGACGCCGGCCACGTACTCTGGGCTCTTCAGCCGACCTTCAATCTTAAGGGTGCTGACGCCCGCGCGGACGATTTCAGGCAGCTGGGAGACGCCGGCGAGGTCCTGGGGGCTGAGGAGGTAAGAACGGCCCTCAAGTTCGACGAGCTGGCCGTCGCTGACCAGCTCGTAAGGCAAGCGGCAAGCCTGGGCGCATTCCCCGCGGTTGGCACTGCGGCCGCCGAGTGCTTCACTCGTGAGGCACTGGCCGCTGTAGGCCACACAAAGCGCACCGTGCACAAAGATCTCGAGGCTTACCTCGAGCCCCCGCGCCAGCGTCTCGGCCCGGATGGCGGCAACCTCCCGCAGGCTGCATTCGCGGGCAAGTACGACCGTTTCGCAGCCGAGCTCCGCAGCCAGCTCGACACCGGCGAGGTCCGTCACCGTCATCTGCGTGCTGGCGTGGATAGGGAAGTCCGGCGAGAGCTGCCGGATCAGGCGACAGATACCGATGTCCTGAACGATCGCGGCATCCACCCCGGCATTGATCACGGCCTGCAAAAACGTTTCCGCAGCCGCCAATTCGTCAGTGAACACGAGGGTGTTGAGTGTGACATAGCCGCGCATCCCCCGCTCGTGCAGAAAGGTCATTAACTCGGGCAGGTCGGCCAACTCGAAGTTGTCCGCACGGAGCCGCGCATTGAACTGGGGGAGGCCAAAGTAAACCGCATCGGCGCCATTAGCTGCGGCCGCACGCACGCATTCCCAGTTACCGGCAGGTGCCAGGAGGCGCGGCTTTGCGCTCAGCAGAGCCGTATTCTCCGCAGGGGTGGAGAGGCGTTGCGGGATGGTTTTGCCCATAAAATCAAACGCAAAAGCCGGTCATGGATGACCGGCCTTAGTCCTTTTTTTGGAGAGTCACTATCAGTTGTCAGCGCCTCGGGGAGACGCCGAGTCACGCCTTGTTCGAGACCGACTCGGGAATCCGTGAATTGGAGAAGCGCCCCGATGCCCCCTCAAGTTTCCTCCGGCTTTGCGCCAACCGGTGCGTCGACGGACTTGGCGAGGGCGAGGTCGGCCAGGCTTGCCATTACCTCCTGCACCCCAGGGTCTTCCCAAAGGCGCTCAAAGGGCACGGGACTCGAGACGCGGATGAAGAACTGCTCGGTCTGCTGGTTCAGGCCGAAGCGAAAGAGCGACTTCACCGGATCCCAGCGGTCCCAGGTACCAATGGACTTGGTCGTGTAGATCTGGTCGCCAATCACATGCCAATAGTACACGTGGCGGTCGACGGCCTGATTCCGGGAAACGACCATGCGACGATATTCGGCCAGCTTTAGCGGAGACCCTTCGGCCTCGAGCGCTACGCCGCTTTGCATCGCATCGCGGTCCACGGACCAGCCGCCGCCGCGTACCCAGCAAATGTCTGGCGTGTGCGCCTGAACGAGGCGGACCGGCATCGTTTTCGGCGCCCAGTAGGCAACGTAGACCTCGAAGGAGAGGGCGCCGCGGCGGTACTCGCGCACCATCGCATCGGTGTATTGAAGGATCTCGTCAACATTGCGCTGCTGCTCCGGCGTAGCAGCGAGGTCCTTATCCGTGCTGCGCCATGAACCAACTTCGCGAGGAATGATGTCCTCGAGCTTTTCGGTAAACGTGCGCGGGGGCTTGTAGAAAAAAGACTGGTGAACGACGGCGGCCGCGACCAGAGCAGTCGTCAGCAGACCAAAAGCGATTACGATTTTGCGTAGCATAGCAGAAAGGGAGTTGGACAATGGTTTGGGTCATGCTGAGGATGCAAGGGTTCCATTCGACAACGTAAGCCCCGGACAAAAGCAGCGGCGTGCGACCGCTTCTGAGGTGGGGAGCAACTCAATTACCAAGAATGTCGCGGACGCCTTCAACCCCGCGCCTCCAGAAGTCCTCGGCAGTCTGTTCAGTCAAGTCGACATCAGGATCGATGGCGTTGGCAATGTTCCTTCGGCCCATGTCGCGAAGGTCGTCGGCGATCGTTTCCAAGACCGGGCGCCAACTCGTGACTTCACTAAAGGTGCGAACGTAAGGCTGGGAGAACCGCTCGGAGGCGATCTTTCCGCCCTGCGCAGTGCCAATTTCCACCGCCTCGATCCGGATGGTCAAGCTGTTGAGCTGCAGCGGGTGGCCATAGGCGGTCAGCTGTGGCTCGCCGTCTACCTCACCGAAGAGGCTGCCCCAGGCTTCCGAGAGACCGTCGAGGTTTGCGCGATCGCCCAGGGTCAACAGGCTGATGCGCTCGATGGCGATCTCTGCGTTTTCGATTTCAATCACATCACCCTCTGCACGTTCGGCGAAGAGCTCCTGCCAGGTGGTGTCGAAAGCGGCGCGGTCGATGCGCAGCATCGGCTCTTCCGGAAAGGGGTCGGGATTCATCACCCGCAAATTGTCGACCTCCAGCTCGCACTTGAAGGGCTTGAAACGCACGCCCTCGACCTCGGTTTGGCCGGGAGCGTGTTCCGAGAAGTGCTCTTCGACGATACCGTCGGCCACGAGACCTACCCCAAACCAGCCAGCGAAGACGACGAGTAGCGCCAGAACTGCCACTGCCCCGACAAGGCTCAGCACGCAACCCAGGGGCTTGGTAATGATCGCAAAGGGATTCATGGAAAAGGCCGGAGAAAACCAGTTCTCTGAGCCGGGGTCGAGCAAAGAAGTTCCCTAGCCATTCCCCCGCTCGGTTGGGGTCCGGTAATCAGCCAGCTTGCCTTCGTTTCGTCTTGGGGCCGGTCGCCGCCTCTTAGAACGTCAACCGGTAAAGCGATCCGTCACGAGGAGCACCGAACGCTCGGCTGCGGTCAGGGTTTGGGCGCTGTTGGCAGGCACCAGAAAATTATCGCCCAGGTGGACGCTTTGGCCGCTCGTGGCAGAAAGGCGGCCCCATACGACGCCGCCGAGTTGCGGCTCTCCGATCGGGAAGGCGACCGACTCCCCCTCGTCGAGGACGACCTGACGCAAGCGGAAGACGTCGCTTTCGGCGAGCGTTCGACTCCCCTCGGACGGTTCGAGCAGCTGCGGCTCGGTATCGGCAAAATCGATGCTCGCGAGGCTCTGCTCAAGGTGCAGGGTGCGCGGTTTACCGTCGAGGCCCACGCGGCCCCAATCATAGACGCGGTAGGTTGTGTCGCTGTTTTGCTGGATTTCGAGAATCAGATTTCCGGCGTCGATCGCGTGGATGCGGCCACTAGGCACGAACAGCGAACAGCCGTCCTTCACCGGCATGCGCCGGACTAGCGGCTCAGCCCGCTCGTCCTTGAGTGCTTCGGCGAACTGCTCACGCGTGACGCCCGGTTGCAGTCCGGCCAGCAAGGCGGCGTCGGGGCTGGCATGGGCGACAAACCAGTTTTCCGTTTTCGGCTCACCTCCAAGATCCGGGGCGATGTCGGCCGGAGGATGCACCTGCAGGCTCAACCGCTGCTGGCAATCGAGCCATTTCACAAGAATTGGGAACGGTTTGTCCGCCGGCCAGCCCTCGCCCATGATGCCGGTCGGGTTACTGGCGATAAGGTCGCGTAACGACAGGCCAGGCTCGGGCCCTTCCGCCACAAGGGATTGCGCCTCGGGCCGGTCGACGACCTCCCAGCTCTCGCCAATTGGCTGTCCGCCAGGCAACTGTCGCCCAAGGTGTCGGGCCAGCCCATCGCCGCCCCAAACCCGCTCCTGATAGAGCGGCACGAATTTTAAAAGCCCATCCATGAGAGGCCGATTCTGGCACCGCGCAGACGGTGGTCAACGGCGAAGGCTCCCATCACCCCCACCACCGTGGTCAAGTAACAGATCGCGCCCTGCCTTGACGTCGAGCGGGTCCGTCCGGTTTTGGGAATGATTACCAGCAAGGCGTTGGACGGAACCTATCGTCAAAGCGCCACCTTCCAAGCTTGTTTTCGGCTCCCGCGATTCATAGGGTTCGCCGTTCGAGACCCCGGATGGCCAAAAAGAAGCAGACTGCGAAAAAGATCCGCGCCAAGGCGAGCCCCACATCGTTTCAGCCCCGTGTGCCGCGCCCACGGCGCTGGCTGGCGATACCCATGCTGGCCGTGGCCCTCGTTTACTTGGTTGCGATGTTGGACTTCGAGCCGGCACAGGCTCCGCAACGAGCAGCTCTGGAGGAGCAGCCCAGCAACGTTGCGGGTGCGGCCGGCCTGTACCTCGCCTACGGCAGCATCTGGGCGTTTGGCCTCGCAGCCTGGGCGCTGCCGCTGGCCCTTGTTCGCATCGGCTGGCAGCTGTTTACCGGCACCGCCACGCGTCTGCGCTTTAGCGTCGTCGTGGCGAGCATCGGCCTTGTCGCCGGCCTCGCGGGTATCGCGCAAATGTTTGAGGAAGGCTGGCTCCTAGAAGACGCCCCCGTTCTGGTCGACTCCCGCGAAGTCACCGTTCACGAGCGTCAACCCCCGCGCGCCGACCGCGTCTATTTCCACGGTCGCGGAGGCGAGGTTGGCCAGACGTTGACGAGCCCCGCCCTGCGCAACGCAATCGGCCCGGCGGGCATCTCGGTGCTGCTGGCCTGCCTGACGCTATCGAGCGGCTTCTGGGTTTTCCGCGATTCCTTTATGCGCTGGCGGGGGCGAGTTGCCACCTGGCGTGCGAAACAAAAGGAGGACGCCGAAGCGCGCAAAAAAGCTCAGGAGGAAGCGGCTGCTGCGAAAGCTCGGGAAGCCGAGCTGGAACGAGTCCGCCAAAATGCCTCGAAGCCTCCACCGACCAAGCAGGCCCCGAAGATGGAGATCCCGAAGGCCGAGCCCAAGGAGGACGAGAAGAAGAAGCGCCGCCCTGCCCCACCCAAGCTCGAAGACCTGACCGGCGAGGAGCGCCTACCCGCACCAAAAGACGAGCCCGCGCCAGCACTCAAAGGCGAGGCGAAAATCATCCAGCCGGAGGCCATCGAGAAGGCCGCGGTCGAGCTGCCCAAAGCGCGTGGCGACTACACCTTCCCCAGCCTCGACCTCCTGCAGGACCCGCCACCGCCGGACAGTGCCCCCGACGCCAGCGAGTACGAGGCGCTCATGGCCAAGCTCATCCACACCCTCGACCAGTTCAAGGTGAAGGTGGAGCCCGGGGAAATCCACACCGGCCCGGTCATCACCCGCTACGAAGTCATTCCCGCTGCCGGCGTGCGCGTGGAAAAGATCGCCAATCTCGACAAGAATATCGCGCTTGGCCTCAAAGCGCTCGCCGTGCGCATTCTGGCCCCCGTGCCCGGCAAAGGCAGCGTCGGCATCGAGGTGCCTAACCCCAAGCCGCAGCCGGTTTGCCTGCGCGAGATCGTTGAGAGCGCCGCGTGGGTCAAAGCCAACAAGGAAATTCCCGTGGTGCTCGGCAAGGACGTGACCGGGCGCCCTATCGTCGAGGACTTGACCCGCATGCCTCACATGCTGATCGCCGGGGCCACCGGCTCGGGCAAGACGGTGTGCATCAATACGGTCATTGCGTCGCTGCTGTACCACTCCGGTCCGGACGAT
Source organism: Opitutales bacterium (assembly GCA_050331415.1). Lineage (GTDB taxonomy): Bacteria > Verrucomicrobiota > Verrucomicrobiia > Opitutales > Cerasicoccaceae > DAIQNO01. Next base: position 8,007 of record JBHJGW010000262.1, read on the forward strand.
CTGCGCTTCATCATGGTCGACCCCAAGGTCGTGGAGATGCAGCAGTACAACGCCCTGCCCCACATGCTGATCCCGGTCGTTACGGAGCCCAAAAAAGTACCGGGCGCCCTAAAATACCTGATCGGTGAAATGGAACGGCGCTATCAGGTTTTTGCCGAGGCCGGGGTGCGCAACATTGCCGGATTCAACGCCAAGCTCGCCAAGGACAAAGAGGAAAAGGCCCGCGCCGAAGCGCTCGACAAAGAACTTTCGGGGGCAATGAGTGCCGAAGAGCGAAACGCGATGATCGAAGTAAAGCGTGACCGCAACGTCGTCATGGAAACTCCGGACAAAAAGATGCCCTACATCGTGTGCATCATTGACGAATTGGCGGACCTCATGATGGTCGCCCCGGCGGACATCGAGGCCGGGATTGCGCGTCTCGCACAGCTTGCCCGTGCTGCCGGCATCCACCTGATCCTCGCCACGCAGCGGCCCTCGGTAAATGTCATCACCGGAGTCATCAAGGCCAACCTGCCCACGCGAATTTCCTTCAAGGTGTCCAGCCAGGTCGACAGCCGCACGATTCTCGACCAGAAAGGAGCGGAGACACTGATCGGCAAGGGAGACATGCTTTATGTGCCGCCCGGTGCCAGCAACATCGTCCGGGCCCAGGGTGCGTTCGTCAGCGACGATGAGATCAACCGCATCGTCGACTACCTGAAGGAAAACAACGAACCGCCGGAGTTCGATGAAGCGGTACAGGCGCAGGTCGAAGCCAGCGTGGAAGATGGCGATCGCAGTGGGGACGACTTCGCCCTCGAAAGCGACGACTCTGGGGACGTCGCCCTGAAAAAACGCGCCCTCGAGGTCATCAAAGCGACCAAACGCGCCAGCACCTCGAGCATCCAACGCCGACTAAAAATCGGCTACAACCGCGCCGCCCGCATCATGGACGAACTCGAAGAAGACGGCATCGTCGGGCCCGACAACGGGAGCAAGCCCCGGGAATTGCTGGTGGACGTCGAGTCGCTGTAGCGACCCGAATTTGGTCAACCGTAAGGAAAAGGAAGCCAGCGAAAACACATCTCTTGAAGGGGTCCCAGCAGGTGATTGCCGAAGCATGGAACCGACCTTTTGAAAGGAAATCGCATCCCGCAGCCTGACATCATCGCAAAAGATTTCTAAGCCTTTGACGCTTTAAAGTGTAGCATGTCGGCCGGTTTTTCGTGAGCGGCCCAGCCAGGAGTTTATTATCGACTTGCCAATATCATTCAACATGCGGTAACCTAACCTCAGAGGCTCTCACTGATGCGCGGTTGTATATTTTGGGCGGTGATCGGGTTTCTGCTCTCAGCAGGGGTCTTGTTCCTGCTGGAATTCACGGACGTCGAGACGGAGTGGCGGCAGTGGGTAAACGAGTACACGCCGCTGGAAATCGACGAAAACCCGTCGGAGCCCGAGGCGCCTACGAAAAAACCAGCGGAGAAAGCTGCTAGCAATGACAGAGGCTTGCTTAGCGGCCTCGTTCATCTGGCGCGAGAAGCCGCCGATGGGCCGCCCGGCGCGCCGGTCCAGATAATCTCAAGCTCGGGGGAGAGTGCGCTCACTGTCAACCAGCGCTGGCACACGCTGGATGGCTTTCGGCCGTTTCTGGGCGAGCCTTGCCAGATTCAAGTCGGCCTTCGCAGTGGTACGGCACAGGTGCTGGTTTACGAAGAATCCAGGGATGAGGCCAACACGAGCCTCGGTGAGTACTCGGACTCGACGAAGGATTTCATCCTTCTGAACCACGATAAAGCCGAGGTTTTCAATGGACCGATCGATGTCATGATCGGCGGCATGCGCGGCATTCAATACGTGCTCGATGTGACGGAAGACGGGCAAAAAATGAAGGTCCTGCACACATCCCTTCTAGGAAGGTCGAACTACTATCAGCTCATCGCAGTGATCGACCCGGAGCGGCTCGAAGCCGTTCAACTGGAAATCCTCGAAATCGTCCGCAGTTTCCGCGAAAACGGATCACAATCCATCCCGGCAAGCCGGTGAAATAGCCCCCGGGAGTCGTGGATTGGTTTGCGCGAGTGCGCAACCTAACCACGATTCAAAGGGGCGGTTTCCTGAGCGGTCTTCGCTCAATCGCCTGTGCCCACGAGTGCGCCAGCGGCGTTTTTGCGACGGCGGTTTTTACCGGCGAAGTCGCGGTACTGCGGGCCATTGAACTGCCACGCATAGAGTTCTTCGATGGTCGTTTTCGACTCCGCCAAAGTCGAGAGCGAGACCTTGAGAAAATCGACCGTCATCGCAAGGTGCTCAACACCGGGCCCGCCGCCCACCAGAAAATCACCGGGATTGACCAAAGACCCTTCCATCGGTGTGGCTTTGCCCGGTGGCGGCGTCGCCCGGCGACCATCGACATAGAGCACCAGTTCGCCACTGGCACGGTTACACTCGGCGATCAGGTGGTGCCAGCGACCATCGTCGAGCCGCTGATCTCGGCTGGTGGCGACCGCGGCGCGCCAACCGGCATCGCTGACCACCATGAACTGCGGAATGCCTTCGCGAAGCCCGAGCGTGTAGCCGGTTTCGGCGCCAAACTTCTGCACCAGCAGCCCGTCGGCATCGCTCGTGCGGAAATTGATTTCGATCATGAAATTCGTGTCGTCGACGCCAACGGTTCGCGGAGGCGCGTTTTCGACAACCACCCCGGTACCGGCATCGATGCGCGCGCGGCTCAAAGCGGTGCGCTTGCTGAAGGAACCGTCGGGGCTGAGGTAAACCGCGGCGCTGTAGTGGTCGAGGTCGTCCTTTGGTTCACTCTCGATCTCGAAACGAAACCTGCGCGGACCGAGCTTTTCCGGGTGCGGGTCGAGACTCACGAAGCCGCCGAATCCCGCCTGTTTGAGCCAGTGCAGATGGATCTGAACCTGCTGATCACCGGGCGGCTCATCGAGCTCGACGACCAGCGGAAAGGTCTGTCCCGGGGTGACCCGAGCAGGCGCGGTTACTTTGCCAAAATCCAGTTGCGTGGTCGTCATCTCCCACTCTGGCTCGCCGCTGGAGCCGCTGGCCTGAGGCAGCTCGTCGTTCGGAATCAGCAAGTGCTGGGTGCGGCCATCGAGCTGCAAGGCAGACTGCGTCCAGTTGGCGATCGGTCCTTCCACGAAACTCGCTGCGCTGATCTGCCGCCCGGTCAGCGCGTAGCGGGGCGTGTCCTTATAGCTCCCGCGTCCACCGTATTGCTCGGTCATATACCAGTGCTCATCAATGACCTCAGCTGGATCGTCACGGTTGAGGGTGAACTGCCACTCGCCGACGGTTCGCGCAGTCGACCACGGTACCCACACAATCACGTCCATGTCCCGCACGACACTGCCCTCGACCGGAAGCCAGTTCATGTCATCGGGGTCGACAAACGGGAATTGCTCCGCCACGACCCCGACATCGCTGGCCTGCGCTTCGACCTTGCGAAGGGCCTCCGAAAAGCGCGGGAGCTCGTCGTAAACAGCGCCGGTTTCCTCGAAAGTGCCCATCCGGCCCGAAACGCCATGAAAGACGTTTTGCGAATAGGCGATGGTGTGATAGTCAAAATCACCGCCTTCAGTAAAGTGGGACGCATTGGGGTCCGGTGCGACATCCTCCGGCTTAGCGTGGCGAAAGAGCAGCTTGGACGTATCCGAAAAGACGTTACCAAGGTACCGGAAGCGGCCAAAGTCGCCCGCCTGCTGTCGAGTGGTTTCCGCGAAACGGTGGAAGCTGTTATTGAAGTACCAGTTTTCGAAACTGATGATATTCTGGATGGCAGTCGCGTTGACACCTTTGGTGCCGAGCGCGTTGTTCAAGCCAAGGCCGATGTTGTTGAACAGGTAGTTTTTGAAGCTTCCGTCCATGTAGTAGGCGTGGCCGAAGCTGCCGATATTGTCGGTGTCACCCGGGCGGTAGAGCCAGTTTTTGAACCCCAGGGCGTTGATCACCACATTGTCAAAAACGTAGTGGCTGCCGCCTTGCCAGGTTTCTATGCCGCCCCAATCATTGCTCTTGAGCAACACATCCTCCACGCGGTTGTGGTGGATGAGGTGCCGGCTCAGGGGCACCTCAATTACGCTCATGCCGCTGCCCTTGCCGCCTGTCACGGACAGGCCCCACCCGGCAATGCGGTGCAGGAAGTTACCGGCCATGTGCGAGGTTTCCGGATACGTCACATTGACGGCGTGTCCGTGCGCGCCGCTGAGGTTGCGCATGCCGATCCGGAACATCCGGTTGCGCAGTACATCCACGTGACGCAAGGTGCCCCGCTGGCCTCGGTTGGGCTGATTCTGAATATGGATGGCCCCGTGCTCGGTGTAGTGCATCTCGTTGTCCATCACTCCCACGTATCCGATCTCCCCGGACTGCGAACCGACCTTGATCCTTACCGGCAAGTTCACGTGTTCAAAGGAGTTGTGCGCCACCGTCAGGGAATCGCCGATTGCTGGAAAGTGGATGGCACCCGCCATCAGGTCATCGTGCGCCCATTGAGGGTCATCATACTTCCAGCCGACGTTTGTAAGGCGGAAGGAAAGTCCGGAGACATGCAAATGCCCGAAACGCCTGCCGGTAAGCAAACGCACATGGCGCCCGACTTCGATCGTGGCCTCACGGGGGTCGGCATCGCCCGGCAGGCGCAAGTATAGCCGGCCCGAGTTCTCGCCCGTTTTCTCGACCCAGAACTCGCCAGGTTCATCAAGAAACTGCGGGAGGTCTTCCAGATGATAGCGGTTACCCGTGATGATCTCGTTGGACATGTTGTAGGTCCACGGTCCACGGAACGCAATGCCGCCCCGGTCTTCGTCCACACCCTCGATTTCAGCCGGATAAGGACTGCCCATGACGATGCCCCACTCGGTCCAGACCGTGCCGCCAACGAGGTCTTTGAGCGGACGTGGCAGATCTTCGTCAATTCCGAGGTGGCGATCCCTGCCATTAACCTCCATGACGTTGGTCCCGTCGACCCACCAGCGGGGTTGCTCCCACACAGGCCACTCGGACATCAGGTCGTTTTCGTCGGACTCCTCCCAATTGGGCCAACGGGCGAGCTTTAGCCGCTCAGGTTCCGCGCCCTGCCCCATCCAGACGGTTCGCGGCAGGAAATCGAGTTCAGCCGACCAGACAAGGTCGCCGTCGGGCATCTTTGGATGGGCTTTGCGCTCCCAGCCGGTAACGATTTCCGAGCCACAGATGACCGCCGACCCGCTGCCCCAAGAGGGATCGCGGGTCAGCCGAACCGGTTCCTCCGCCGTGCCCAGCGCCGCCTCGGGGTGCTCCAGCGAACCACGGTAGACGACGCCGCCCTTGAAAACATAGGTATGCACTTCATCCGCAGCTGCAGCGGCCTCGCCGCGCGCATCGGCATCCCACGGGTGGTGTTTCCAAGGGGAGGCGCGAGAGCCATCGTTAGTATCGTCCCCCCCTGCAAAATCGATGTAGCGGACCGAACCGCCAGCCAAAAATTCAAAGGGCTGCGGGGCGTATTCCAAATCACCGGTCGGCAGTACTTTGGCATGGTTTTCCTGCCAGGGAAACGATTGCGCCATCAAGGGCGTCATTGCAGGCCCTGCCACCGCAGCAGCCAAAAACGAAAGGCTGAAAATGGTTCGTAGATTTATCATTATTTGGGGGGGTAAGCAGGGGTAATATGGATCTGATAGCAGAAGAGACGCAATGCTGCGCCACGACTTGCTGTGGGGCGAGTGTATCACCCCGCGCACCCGCGAGGCCACCCCGCAGCATCCCTCTTTCGGGCTAGATTTGCCTATGTGAAGCCGGAGTCGAAAGCCGATAAATATAAGCCCGCCGCGGACACTCCGGGAAGCCTGCAGAAGTGTTTGAGACTCGAGCCCTGAGCCCGACCGTGCGCTAGACTTTAGGTTAACGTGCCGCGCCTATACGATCTGGCTTGCGCCGCAGTCAGCTCTGGCCGCTTGCTTCGAGGGCCGCCGCTTCCGTTTCTTCCTCGGCTTCGGCCTCGGCTCGAAGACGTTCGATTTCGAGGCGACGCTCGCGTTCCTTGCGCTCCTGGAGGCGGCGCTTCATCTCGAATTCCTCCGAGAGGCTGTCGAGATCCTCCTGGTCGGGAGGAACGATGGTCAAAGCGTGTTCAAGGGAGGTGATGCCGCTCTTGACCTTTTTAAGGGTATCCATGTGCAGGGTTTGCATGCCGCTGTACATGGCAATCTTCTTAAGTTCGGCGGTCTCAACCTCCTGATTCACCGCCGCGGCGAGCTCCTCGGTGTTGACCATCATCTCGTGGATTCCCACGCGGCCCTTGTAGCCCTTGCCGCCGCAGGCCGGGCAGCCGGTACGATTGGCCCGGAAAATTGGCCCAACCCACTTAATTGCGCGCAACAGGATTTCCGCCTCGCGCCCTTCCGGTTCGTACTGCTGCTTGCAGGTCTTACACAGCCGGCGCCCGAGGCGCTGAGCGCAGACGCATACCAGCGAGGCAGAGATCATGAACGGCTCAACGCCCATGTCAGTGAGGCGGGAGATCGTCGAGGGCGCATCGTTGGTGTGCAGGGTGGAGAAAAGCATGTGCCCGGTAAGCGCCGCCTCAATACCGATATGGGCCGTTTCGCGGTCGCGCATTTCTCCAACGAGGATGACGTCGGGGTCCTGCCGCAGAAACGAGCGCAGCGCCGAGGCGAAAGTCAGGCCGATTGTCTTGTGCATTTGCATCTGGCAAAGGCCCGGCAAGGTGTACTCAATGGGGTCCTCGGCGGTGCGAATGCAGATACCCGGATGATTGATCTCGTTGAGCGCCGAATACAGCGTCATCGACTTCCCCGAACCCGTCGGGCCGCAGTGCAAGACCATTCCGTAGGGGCGCTTGATCAACTCGCGGTAGACGACCAGATTTTCCGGCTCAAAACCGAGCGCCGGCAACGGCAAGGTCGATTTCGACTTGTCCAGGATACGCATGACCACGCCCTCGCCGTGATTGAGCGGCGCGGTGGAGACACGCAAGTCGATGTTGACCGGCTTTTTTGTGAACCGACTGAAAACAATCCGCCCGTCCTGAGGAAGGCGTTTCTCGGCAATGTCCAGATTGGACATCACCTTCAAACGCGCCAGCAGCGCGCCGGCGACCTTGTTTGGCACGCGCAGCTTTTCCTGGCAAACGCCGTCGACGCGCACCCGCACACGGCAATCCGTTTCCTGCGGCTCAATGTGGATGTCCGAACCGCCAGAATAATACGCGTCTTCGATAATGCGGTTGGCGAGTTGGATGACCGGAGCGGATTCCTCTGAGGAATCGGAGTCCTGCTCCTTGACGTCTTCTTCGGCGAATTCGATGTCGAGAGCCTCAACCACGTCCCCGAAACCGACACTCTGGGGTGTCTGCGGCTGGTCCTCTTTCTTCAGCAGAGCGCTGATGTCGCGCTCGATAGCCAGTACGGGGACGACTCGCGCCTTGAGCATCTCCTGAACCTTTTCGATAACCGACAGGTCGAAGGGGTTGACGACGGCAAGGATGGCCAGGTGCCCGGCGAAACCGAGGGGAAGAACAACGTACTCGCGGCAAAAATCCTCATCCAGATGTTCGAAGGTGCGCTCGTCCGGTTTGAAATTGCGGGCATTGAACGGCGCGATGCCAAAGGCCTGAGCCTTCGCAATCAGCAGCTGGTACTCGTTGACGCCGTAATCCTGCATCAACAGGTTTTCCACGGCTTCCCCGGAAAGCTCTTCCGGCGAACTGATGAGATGGTCGCACTGCTGGTCAGTCAGACGACCAAATTGGTGCAGGTTGCGGACAATTGCGGCCTGAATACGGGCTAACGCCATAACGGGGAGCTATAGAGAACCGTCGCGGAAAACTCAAGCGGTAGCTGCCGGCTCAAGCAAATCCGGGAACAACAGCGGGAGGTCGTCAAGGTTGGCGCTCTGCTGGAGTTCGGTTGGCACACCCGCTGCTCGAAGCACCTCTGAAAGGTCGTTTCCGAAAATCGGCAGCCGGGCCTTGAGCAAAGCCTTCTGGCGCTGGCGCAGCCAGAAATAGAGCCCCCCGAGATCGATCAGCCCGTCGC
>JBHJGW010000263.1:0-3000 GCA_050331415.1 Opitutales bacterium
GGCCAAGCCCAAGCCGAAGCGCAGCAAGTGAGGCTGTTTCTGGACTCCAGCGTCCTCCTCGCGGCTTCCGGCTCGGCGAAGGGTGCCAGCCGGTTCCTGGTCGAGCACGGAACCGGGGCTGGATGGACGCTGCTTAGTTCGCACTACTGCCACGAGGAGACGCAGCGCAACCTGCCAAAGCTTGGGCCTACGGCGCTGCATTGGTTTGCCGAAGAAATGGAGGCGACGATCGAATGGCAGGCCGACGCGCTCAGCGCGGAGCAGGCGGTGATTTTTCCCAAAGCGAAGGACCGGCCGGTGCTGGTAACCGCCCTTGCCGCAAAAGCTGCCGTGCTGCTGACCCTCGACCGCGCCGACTTTCAGACGCTGCTCGGTTCGCAATTTTATGGCATGCGGATCCTCACTCCCGGCGACTGGCTGACCGAGCGGCGCGAAGCTGGCGAGATCTGACGTCCAATGCAGCGCATTCTTCATTCTGCATTCTGCCTTCTTCATTTCAGATACATCTTCGTTTCCTGGCCTTCGGCTTCGACGGGGAGGCCGGGCATCCAGCTGGGGGTTTGGGCGAGCAGGCTTGTGACGATTTCGGGTGTGACCTCGCTGTCTTCGGGGACTTCGCAGATGACTTCGTCGTGGACCGTCCAGAGGATGCGGATTCCGGCGTCGTGGAGGCGCAGGAGGCCTTCGGCGAAGACATCGCGAGCGGTAGCTTGAACGAGATTCTCGGTCAGCTTGCCGCCGTACCAACTGAAGCGGCGTCCGCCGCGCTCGGTGCTGGCGGTGATGCCGCCATCAGCGGTGCTAACGCCGAAGTAGCGGATAACGCGCCCAGAAGGCAGCCGCATGAAGAAGGTCTGCCCATCGGCCTCGCGCATGGCAGCCTCCAGCGTTTTCCAGAAGCGCGTGATGTGGGGATTGGCGGCGCGGAAGTCATTGACGGTTTTGAAATGCCGTTGCTTTCTAGGCCTAAGAAAACGTTAATTGGTGAAGACTCCCATGAACTCGTTTACCATTGCCCTGCTTTTTCTTTTTGCGCATCCAGCTTTCGCCATGTTGCAGTCTGGCGACGAGCTAACCTACGGGCTCTCCATCGAGCAGCGAGACGCGGTGCGTGAGTCACACTTTGACCCGGCGCAGAGTTCTTTGGAAGAGGAGGTTCACCGAGAGCACCTGGGTCCGCTGGTCGAGGAATGGCTACCGCGCTGGCAACGAGCTGCCGATCTGGGCATGCCGGAAGCCCAAGTTGTCGTCGGGCACCTTCACTATTTTGGAATCCATCTTCCAAAGGACCCGGGGACCGCGCTTGCTTACTGGCAACTGGCCCACGAGAGCGGGCTCCCTCATGCATCGTACCTGGTAGGTCGTATGTTCGTGGGGAGCGAAGGCAATGAGGCGTTGCAACAAAGGGGTTTCGAGATTCTGAATGGCGCTGCGGAAGCGGGTTCGGCCCACGCACAGAACTCAGTCGGGGTTTGTTACATTCAGGGATTGGGGGTGGCTCGCGATCCCGCCGAGGCCGTCGCATCTTTCCAGCGCGCCGCCGCCAACGGCAGTATCAGCGCAGTCAAGAATCTGGGCCTAGTCTACCTCAACGGAGTGGGCGTCGAGCAGGACCCAGCGGAGAGCTTCGCTTGGTTTCTCCGAGCCGCCGAGGCCAACGATGCCGAGGCGCAGCACAACGTTGCTGTATTGTATCTAAACGGAAAGGGCGTCGAGCAGGACCTTGGGAGCGCCTTGGAATGGTTTCGCCGGGCCGCCGAGCAAAACTTTGCAGGTTCGCAGCACAATCTAGGCTGGATATACGAACACGGGCAAGGAGTTGAAGCGGATGACACGGCAGCCCGACAGTGGTACGAGAAGGCTGCGGTTCGAGGCTTCGCTCAAGCTCAGAATAGGCTCGGCATTTTCCACCGCGATGGGCGCGGTGGTGAGACGAACGATGCCGAGGCGGTCCGGTGGTTTCGCCTGGCGGCGGAGCAGAACCTCGCTGAGGCGCAAACGAACCTAGCGTGGATGTACCAATATGGGCGAGGGGTAGAAGCGGATGACACGGCTGCCCGCCAGTGGTACGCGAAAGCCGCGGACCAGGGCGCCATTTTTGGGCAAAACAGGCTCGGCATTTTCCTCCGCGATGGACGTGGCGGTGAGACGGACGATGCCGAGGCACTGCGGTGGTTTCGCCTAGCGGCAGAGCAAAACTTCGCCGATGCGCAAATGAATCTGGCGTGGATGTACCAATATGGGCGAGGCGTGGCCGCGGATATCGAAGAGGCAATTCGCTGGTACCGGCTGGCGGCCGCGCAGGATAATGCCGAGGCTAACCGCTTCCTCGGCAAAATCTTCTTCTACGGCGAAGGCATCCCCGCCGACGAAGCGGAGGGTGCACGATGGTATTTACGCGCCTCCGAACTGGGACAAGCGAGGTCTCAAAACATGGTCGGTTGGATGTATCTCAACGGCCGCGGTTTGCCTCAGTCGACCGACGAGGGGCTGCGCCACTACCGCTTGGCCGCCGACCAGGGCTTCATTAAAGCTCAGCGGAATCTCGGCCACGTTTATCGCGTTGGCGAACGGGTCGAGCAGGACTACGCCGAGGCCGCTCGTTGGTACCGCGCGGCGGCTGAACAAGGCGATGCCCGAGCGCAGTCCGAGTTGGCGTTTTCTCTTCGCGAAGGCCGAGGAGTCGAACGGGACTACGCCGAGGCCCTCCGCTGGTATCGCCGGGCGGCTGAGCAAAACCGCGCCAGTGCGCAAGCTGGCTTGGGCTGGATGTACCAGAACGGCTGGGGCGTGGAGCAGAGCGATACCGAAGCCGTTCGTTGGTACCAGCTTGCCGCCGAGCAGGGATACTCGTGGGCTCAGTATGAGTTAGCGGAATCCCTTTGGAAAGGCCGAGGAGTCGAGCAGGACTACTCCGAGGCCCTCCGCTGGTATCGCCTGGCGGCTGAGCAGAACCGCGCTAGTGCGCAAGCTGGCTTGGGCTGGATGTACCAGAACGGC
>JBHJGW010000264.1:0-5194 GCA_050331415.1 Opitutales bacterium
GGCACCAGGTGTTCGCGACTGACCATCCCCGGACTCAGGGCGTGGACGACCTTGCGCAAGTCCTCGGGCGGATTTCTCAAAGCGCCGTGGCCGACGGTTTTCGGGAAACCGACCTGCCGGCCACGGGGCGCGCCCCCCTCCTCCTGCTCCAACGGGAGGGCGAGACGGCAGCGGCACCGAGGATCTATCTCAGCGCGGGAATTCATGGTGACGAGCCCGCCGGGGTCGCCGCCATGGAGCTGGGGTTCGCCGAAGGCCTTTTTGCTTCGGATTTCCACTGGACACTCTTCCCTGCCCTTAACCCCGGCGGCTTGAGTCGGGGGACCCGGGAGGGGCTCGACGGCCTCGACCTCAACCGGGACTACGCCCGGCGCCAGACCGCTGAAGTCGCCACCCATGCCGGTTGGCTCGACCAGCAGGGCCCCTTCGACCTCGCGGTCTGCCTTCACGAGGACTGGGAAGCCAGCGGATTCTACCTCTACGAAAAACCTGCGGAAGGGTCGATGCCACTGGGGCCCGGCGTGGTGGAAGCCCTCGACCGGATCGGCCTGTCGATCGAACGCGCAGGCACAATCGACGGTCACCCGGCCGAAGGCGGCGTGATTTACCCTTCTCATCCACGCCTCGAGGATGATCGAGTGGCCGATCCTTCCCACCCGCTTTTGCGTGAAGGCGACGTCCCGGAAGCCCTCCTGCTTTGGGAACGGCATCACGCCCACCTCTTCACGCTCGAAACGCCGTCCTCACTACCGCGCGAGAAGCGGTGCCGGATGCACCTCACCGCCCTGCGCTTCCTCCTTTCAGTCTTCCGATACGGCCGAGAGTCATAAGCAGCGTTTGCCCAGCCTAATGCCTCGGCTGCTTTGCAGGGATTTCCGCAAAAGAAGTTGGACGGCGCTTCATCGATCGCTAGAAAGGAATGATGCTGAGCGGAAACCCAGAGCCTGCTGATTCCCTGCGAATGTTGATCGAGCGCAAGCGCAGCTCGTCACCCGAGGCCACTTGCCGGATCGTCTCCGAAGCCGCCCGGTGGCTCAAGGCCGAGCTCAAAGGCGCCGCCATCAATTTCAGCTATGGGCGGTGCAATGACGAAACCTTCGACAGCTACGCCACGTTCGTCATCACCCGAAAGGTCGATGAGGGCATGCTGGTGCTCGATATCCGTATAGCGGAAGTTGGCGGGCAGCCCTATGTTTTCGCAGACGCCCGTCCGGTGGGTAACACTCACCAGAGCGGCTTTCCCATCTTTGGCGAAATCGCATCGGAAGACGGGAAAATTTTGCTTCTGCACTTTATCAGCGACTTTGTTCTGGGTTCGGGAGGGTAAAGGTTTTCCCCACGGGCGTTTCCGGCTCCGATTCGGGAGCTAAACTTAAAATTGCCCTTAGCCTCAAGCGTTTCGGGGCTGAGCTTTGCTATTGAAGAACCTCTATCCATTCGAGTACCATTGCCTTTTCCTGGATCTCGCGCGATCCTTACCGACGAATGGCAAAGGATTACACTGACGGTGATTTCGACTGGTTGCCCATCATAACGGTCATCCTGTTGCTGCTGGCGATCGGAGCGGGCGTGTGGTACTTCACCCAGCGGGAGGAAGAACGAGAAGAACAGCATGTCGTTCGCTCCGGAGAAGAAGAGGCGGAATTGGAGCCGGAAAAGGAGAACCAGGCCACCCGCGGCGAATTCGCACCGGGGACAGCCCCGCCACCGATAGACCTCAACAGCGACCAGTTCGGCGAAGTCGCAGAGCGCTTTGTGCAGGCGCACGGTGGTCGCGTCTACTTGGAAAACCTGACGTCACTGGGGATCAGGGGCAGCCTGGTCACCGAAGGCGTGGCTTCCGACTTTTTCATGGTCAAGCGTCCGCCTGATGACGTGTACGTGCGAATCGAGAACGAAACGTCGACGCCCTCGTTCATCATCGCGGGCCCGGAAGGCGTATGGCAGGTACAGGAAATAACGGGCGGCCGGACCGTTGCGGTTGAGTTGAAAGGAACTGACGCCGAGGCTGTGCGCACGCTCGCGGAGATGCTGTCCCCCTTTGCTGAACTTGCCATCTACGAAAACGGGCAGTTCCAATCCATGCACCTCGCCATCTCGGACCGCGACGTGCGACGACTTGTACGCGTCGAATTTCGCTTTGAGGAGGAGGACGCCTACGCCCTGCTCGACCCCGAGACCTATTGGGTGGTCGAACATGGAATCGAGCGCCCGGGCCGGAACCGGCGAGTCATCATGGAAGACTACCGGCGTGTGGGCCAGACGTGGCTGCCCTTCGACGTCACGATTATGAACGGGAACGAGGTCGTATACCGCCTCAAGGTCGAATCCCTCACCTTGAACGCAGGCGTGCTCAGTGATCTTTTCCTCAAACCGGACGCCGAGGTCCTAAATCGGAGGCCGCCGGAGGCTGCACCCGCCTCTCAGCAGCAACCGGGCTGAACTCGAATTCAAAATTTCAATCTCGACCGGGGGCCGATCGCCCCTGATTTTGCGGGGTATTCTTCGGGTTTTTCGATTTTCCAGCATCCAGGTTCCGCTTCGCTATGCCCCGCCGCCGCGTACCTCCGCCCAAGCTTCCCCATCCCCCGCCTCCCGGCGCACCTCATCCGCCGCCGCCTATGATGAGGAATCTGCCGGCGCGGCGCCGGCTACGCCCGGGCAAGGGCCGAGAGGTGGTGATCGGCCCGGGAGAAGTGCCTCGCCGCCAACCGGGCGCCCACCGACCAGGCCGTGCCGAGCAGGAAGCCGAGGCGCCTAATGCTGAAGCGCCGGCCAAGCAGCTCGATCAGCCGCCGGAAAAAACGGAGCCCCGGGTATTCACCGGGCTTGTCGACGAAGAACAACTGGCCGCAGCGCGCCGCGAGCGAAGGAAAGCGGCGGAAGCAATGCTGGGAGCCGCCCAGCAAGACCGCGGCACAAAAAGAACGAAGCGACGGAAGTCAAAGCGGCGGCTTGGACCTGTCACCATCGTGGGAATTCCGCTCCTCGCGGGGAGCATCGCTTTGGTGACTTGGGGTCTGATGGCGCTAAACCGAGGCCCGGAAGAGGTGCTCGCAGACCGTGAGGCCCCACCCCAGGCTCAGGGCGAAAATAGTGGAACGTTCCAGGGAGCCGCTTCTTCACCCAGGGGCATCCCTCCGGGCGAGACGCTGCTCCTGGAATTTCTGCAGACTGGCCTTTCGCAACGCGATCAGATCGAATCCCTCCTGCTCGAGGGCGAGCTCGCTTTCGATAGCCAGCTGCTCGAGTTCACCATTTTGAAAAAGCGACCACGGCTTTTGCGGCTCGAATTCGAAGTCGATTCAAATACATCCATCGCGATTGGCAACACCCGGACCGGCGAACTCTGGCATGCCGTGCTTCTGGAAGGTGAGGTAATGAACGTTGAGGAACCCCCTGAGGAACTTGCTCAAAAAGTAACCCTCTTGACGCACTTCGACATCCTTCGGACGGATCGACTTGCCGGAGAGTGGCGACGCAACCCGGCAAATGTGACAGCGACCGACGAAGGCACCGATGACATCGACGGGGTTGAGGTTCAGCTCCTGAGGCTCACCAACCGCGAGGGTGAGTTTGTCGTCGCAGCCTACGATACGGAGACCGATCGCATTCTCGAGGAGCGGTTCGACCTCGACGGCAAGTCTATCCGAGTGCGCTACGCCGACTGGCAGCAAATCGATAACTTCAGATTCCCTACCGAGATCACCCACTTTCGCAACGGCGAGCGGCTCGATCACATGAGCTTGCAGCGGATAGCGCCCAACCGGGGGGTACTTTCGGACCTGTTCGAGCGTCCATCCCTGGAACGGCAGGCAGGGCAGCCCTGAATCAGGGAAGTGCAGAACGAAATCCGGTTCAGGAAGCCACCGGTGGCGTCCGCGCTGACGTGCAGCCCTCTGTTTTTCTGAGGCCTGTCTCGGGTTTTTCGCTTATACCATCTTGCCGGAAAGGCCGGTAAATTGATCGAGATGATTTTGGATGTAGAGCAAGGCAGCGAGGGCTACGGCTGGGCCTGTAGGCCCCGCCTCGTCGTCGCCAACGCCGCTCTGCGCCAAAAGCATCCGAAGCCGCCACCCGGCGTTCAATCTACCGATCTATTCGGTAAGGTGGTATTATTCAAAACATCGTGGTACGCCGTTTGCGAGCCGGGGTGATAACTTACCCCAATGAGCATTACCCCCGCGGCTTTTTCCGGCTACCGCGTTAACGACGCGCCTTACCAACTCTCCGACCTTCTGGAGATGGCGCGCCCGAAAAGCGATGAAGCCTTTTTGCGTATTTCTGACTTCCATCTCGCAGAGGGTGCCGTAATTCGCGTCCGCATCGACGGCGAATTGCAAGAAATCGAGGATGGCGAGCCATTGTCCGCCGAAGCATTTCGAGGGCTCCTTTCACCGGTTTTGCCAGCTTCAGCAAAAGAGGAGCTGAATCAGGCCAAACCGATATCGGCGGATTTTGCATTCTCGATAGGCTCACGGCGTTTCCGCTGTAACGTTTTCTCGACGATCGCGGGACACGCTGCGGCGATCCGCGTTCTGCCAACGCATATCCCGGCCCCGGATACAATTGGCCTGCCCGACCCGCGTCTCGGCCAGGCCATTACGCAGCTCCGCCATGGACTGATCCTGATGACGGGGGCTACGGGCAGTGGCAAGTCCACGAGTACCGCAAGCTTGGTCCAGGAAATCCTCAATACGCAGCTCAAGCGGGTAATCACGCTGGAAGACCCGGCCGAGTTCCTTTACGAAAACGGAATCGGGCTGGTGTCACAGCGCGAACTCGGCACGCATATTTCCTCGTTTGGCAATGGGCTGCGGAGCGCATTGCGAGAGGATCCGGACGTAATCGTCGTGGAAGAAGTTCGCGATCAGACCACGACGCAACTGGCCCTGACCGCGGCAGAGACGGGCCATATCGTCTTCGCGACGCTCCATACGCGCGACGCCATAGGCGCCCTGCCCCGCCTGATCGATCTTGGCCCACCGGAAGCGAAATCACGTATGGCCTCGCAACTGGCTCTTAGCCTGCGCTATGTCCTCGGCAACCAGCTGCTCCCGGGTGCCGACGGCGGGCGGGTGCTGTGCATGGAGGTCCTCCAGAACAATAACGCGGTCGCCAACCACATCCGCTCCCAGCGCTGGGAACAACTCACCACTGCGATGCAGACTTCACAAAAGGACGGAATGTGGAC
>JBHJGW010000265.1:0-2353 GCA_050331415.1 Opitutales bacterium
TGGGGCAAAAAGGCTCGGAGGCTGCCAAGGAAACGGCGGAGCTGGTGCTGGCGGATGATAATTTTGCCTCCATTGCCGCTGCCGTGCGCGAAGGCCGCACCGTCTATGATAATCTCAAAAAGGTGATCTCCTTCCTGCTGCCGGTCAATGGCGGTGAATCGCTGAGCCTGATCATCGCTATTTTGCTGGGCCTCACCCTGCCGATCACGCCGGTGCAGATTCTGTGGGTAAATATGGTGACAGCAGTCACGCTCGGGCTCGCGCTCGCCTTCGAGCCAGCGGAGGAGAATGTAATGGCCCGCGCGCCCCGCGACCCCAAAGAGCCGATCTTGACGCGCTTCCTGGTCTGGCGCGTGGTCTTTGTGTCGCTCCTGTTGGTCAGCTTTGTCTTTGGCGCATACCTGTGGTTCCTCGACCGCGGCGCGGAGGTCGAGCTGGCGCGCACCATGGCGGTCAACCTGCTCGTCGCGGGCGAGATCGCTTACCTCTTCAACATCCGCAACCTGCACGACAACGCCCTGTCGCTGCGCGGCCTCTTCGGCAGCCGCCCCGCGCTGATCGCCACCGGCCTGGTCGTCGCCGCGCAAGTGCTCTACACCGATGTCGGCTTCATGCAGGACCTCTTCGGCTCTACCAATTTGTCGCTCTGGCAATGGGGCCTCGTCGCGGCAACGCTCGTCGTCGTCTTCCTGATCATCGAAGCGGAGAAGGCCATCTTTCGCCGTCTGGGCAAACGGTAGAAGCGGCTTCCAGCCGCTTCATCCATTCTGCTCGGCTCAGGACCGTCGAACCTTCGCCTTGACCCGCCACGTCGCTCCACCCGGAGTAGGCGCATGATCCTCATCACCGGAGCGAGCGGCAATGTCGGGCGACCCCTGGCAGACCATTTAGTAGCGGCGGGCGAGCCGGTCCGGGTCGGAGTGCGGCGTCCCGAAGCCGGTCGAGCGCCCGAGGGCGCCGAAGCGGCGCGGCTCGATTTGGAGAACCCGTCGACCTTTGCAGAAGCCTTTGTAGGCTGTGATCGGGTTTTCCTGATGCGACCGCCTGCGGTGGCAAAGACGAAGTCGACGCTCAATCCCTTCGTGGCGGCTGCCCGCAAGGCGGGAGTGCGGCACCTTGTGTTTCTTTCCGTCCTCGGTGCCGACGCCAAAGCTTGGGTGCCTCACCGGGCGGTGGAACAGGCTTTGGAAGCAGGTCCGAAGGACTGGACCATTTTGCGACCAGGCTTCTTTGCGCAAAACTTCGAGCAAGGCCTACCGCGACGACATCGTCGCCCGTTGCCGGATCTACGTGCCCGCCGGTGACGGTGAGGTTTCCTTTATCGACACCCGCGACATCGCTGCGGTCGCGGGCCAATGCCTGCGGGAAGCCAGCCACCTCGGCGAGCACTTAACGCTGACCGGTCCGGAGCGTCTGACCTTCGCGGAGGCTGCCCGGCAGCTGTCGGACGGTCTCGGCCGCCCCATTAGGTATCAACCTGCCAGCGCTCTCGGCTATTGGTGCCACCTCCGCAAGCAGGGGGCATCGACAATCCAAGCCCTGGTGCAAACGATCCTCCACACCGGCCTGCGCAAGGGCGAAGGGGCTGCCCTCACGGATACCGTTGCCCGCGTGCTCGGCCGTCCACCGGGGCGTCTGGTCGACTACTTCCGCGATCATCAGGATTGCTGGCGGGCCCGCGAGGGGGAGTGATCGCCTTCCGGCTGGCATGGCGTCTGCGCGATGACTCGGCATGCATGCCCTGATTTTTGTCGACCTCCAGAACGATTTCCTGCCCGGCGGCCCCCTGGCCGTTCCCCGGGGTGACGAGATTATCGGCTTCATCAACACGGTCCAGCCGCGCTTCGATCTCGTGGTAGCGACCCAGGACTGGCATCCGCCGGAGCATGTCAGCCTAATCTCCAATCACCCCGAGCGCGCGCCCTTCGAGGGTATCGAGCATCGCGGTAAAGACCAGATCCTGTGGCCCGACCACTGCGTGCAGGGTTCCGCCGGGGCATCGTTTGCCTCGCGGTTGAATATCGAACCCATCCGCAAGGTAATCCAGAAGGGAGACAACCCGCAGGTGGATAGCTACAGCGGCTTTTACGACAATCACCACGAGCGTGCTACTGGGCTGCATGATTATCTGCAACAGCAGGCCGTCGACGAGGTGACCGTCGTGGGTCTGGCCACGGAAGTGTGTGTGCTCTTTACCGTGCTCGACAGCCTCGAGCTTGGCTACAAAACTCACCTGCCAAAAGAGGGCACGCGAGCACTAAATCAGCAGCCTGGCGACGACGAAAAGGCCTTGCAAAAAATGCGTGAGGCCGGGGCGATCGTGGAATGAGGGGTGGCCGCAACGGTTGTCCCG
>JBHJGW010000266.1:0-2398 GCA_050331415.1 Opitutales bacterium
GGCTGGCCTTCTCGGTATTCGCAGGGCTTTCCCTGAATGCTCTCGGCGTCAACCGGCCGGCATGGGCGCTGTGCATCGCATCCTTTTTTGCGTGGGCGCTGCTGGAAACCCTATACAACTGGTTGTGGATCAAGACGATCAGCCGCAGTGATCTGCCGTTGTTCGTGCGCTGGTCGGAAAATACCGACGGGGACGAGTGGCCAGTGAACCGGCGCTCGCTGCTGATGCGCGATTGGCTGCGCGCCAATGGGTTCCGCAAGCTGACTTCGGTTAAAGCTGACCTCGGGCCATTCGGTGTGCTTCGCTCGAGCCTTTACGAGAATCCCGAGGACCACTTGCGCTGTCAGATCCTCTTTTTCCCCCAGGCCTCCGGCAGCATCCAGACGGCTCACCAGTTGATGACCCGGACCAAAGAGGGCGAACTCGTCGTAACCGACAATTCGTTTCTGCCCTCAGCTGCCTACTGGCCCAACGACTGGTTTGTCGAGCGGCACCCGCTGGTGCGTTCCCTGCCCAAGTTGGCGCGCAAGCACCGGCGACGTCTCCGCGAATTCGCCGTCGAGCCCGCACCGTGGCCCGAAGGTGAAGCCGTGGTGGAGCTCAATGAGCATCAGCGCATTCTCGAGCGGCTAAACTTGCGCCGGGGTTTCCTGCAACCGTACGAGCGCCGCGAGGAAAACGGGCGAATCACCCGGCAGGGGCGTTACCGCCTGTGGAAAGAAATCTGGCTCTTGAATTATTTTGGTTCAACCATTCATGATGACTGACACGGGTTCGTCCTAAGGACGAGGCTCGGCTTTGTCCGCCTTTGCTATGTCGAAAACCATCCCCAACCTCTACGGCCTCGTGTTGGCAGGAGGTCGCAGTCGCCGGATGGGGCGCGACATGGCGACGCTGATCTACCGTGGCCAATTGCAGGTCGACCGCGCGGTACGCCTGCTCAAGTACAGCTGCGAAGAGGTGCTGGTCTCGCTCCGGGAGGAACAGGACAACCCGACCACCGACGGTACGCGAGCGCTGTACGACCGCTTTGGTGAGATCGGGCCGTTTGGCGGGCTGCTCACGGCTTTTTTCTACCACCGTGACAAGAGCTTTTTCGTGTTGTCGTGCTCGATGCCTTTTATCGATTTACGGCTGGTCAACCACCTGATTGAAAACCGCAATCCCGAGCGGCTTTGTACGGCTATCGCCCGCCCGGATGGGACGCCCGAGCCGCTTTGCGCGATCTACGAAAACGCCCACAAGGAACACCTGCTCGCCGAGGCCAAAAAGGGTCAAAGGGACCTCGATACCATTCTCGCAAATTTTCCGGTGGAGGTGGTGCAGGCTCCGGACCCTTCGGCAGTCGATGGCGTTTGGACCAATGACGGCTACTACGAAGCGCAAAAGCGCATCATGGGCGTTTAGCCGCGCTCCATCTCGGTGACGCCCCTGGCTGGAAAAGGAATGAAACTGGCGTTGCAACTGCTCGGGGTTTTCGGTTTCGCCGTTCTGGTGGCCGGCGGCAACTTCCTATGGGGGCCCGAACCACCCCCGTGGCGCGCCGTGCTGCCTTCTGGGCACGTCGAGATAGAAACAGTAATGGGCTGGTCCGAAGAGCCCCTTTGGGTGGACGCTCGTGAGCCAACAGCCTTTAACCGCGGGCATGTACCCGGAGCGGTCAATTTGGAGCCTGCAGATCTGGATGCGAACGTGGGAGAGCTAATCGCGCAGTGGACACCCGGGCGAGCGATCGTCGTATACTGCAGCGCGGAATGCGACGCGGCGGCC
The DNA here is from genome assembly GCA_050331415.1 of Opitutales bacterium. Classification (GTDB taxonomy): domain Bacteria; phylum Verrucomicrobiota; class Verrucomicrobiia; order Opitutales; family Cerasicoccaceae; genus DAIQNO01. Next base: position 1,771 of record JBHJGW010000266.1, read on the forward strand.
GAAGTGGCCGGGCGGCTCCGGAACGAGTTCGCGATGGAGCAGGTGTGGGTACTTTCCGGAGGATGGTCAGCATGGAAAAGCGCCTCGCAACCGTAGGCTCCTGGCTTCCGCCTGTCGTGCTTGCGGCGGTCTTTCTGTGGGCGGCCTTCGGCAAGCTCGCGGACCCAAGCGACCTTCTGGAGGCGATCCTCGGCTACCAATTGGTGCCCCGACCATGGGCTTATCTTGGCGCCTATCTGTTGCCGTCGCTGGAGCTGAGCGCGGCGCTGGCCCTGCTTTTGCCGGGATGGCGTCGGGCAGGGGCACTGTGGATCGCCGCGCTGCTGGTCGTTTTTTGCGGCGCCTTGATCGCAGCCTGGGTGCGGGGCATCGATCTCGCGTGTGGCTGCTTCGGAGGCGGCGATTCCCCAACCGAGTATCCGTTGGCGCTCCTGCGCAACGCGGCGCTGCTTGCGCTGGCGGCTTGGATGGCCTGGCGACCGCGCCTGTTTCGACCGAGCCGGTCTGACGGCCCAGCGCTATCGGCGGGGTGAGGTTCAGCAAGCCTCCCCGAAAAGCTTGCTGGCATTACGGAAGGTAAGTTCGCCCAGTGCCTCGCGATCTTCGCCTCGGATTTCCGCGAGGGCCC
>JBHJGW010000267.1:0-2582 GCA_050331415.1 Opitutales bacterium
CAGGCGGCGAGGGTCTTTTTCGCCGGGTGTTGCATACAGATCGATATAGGTTGCCTGCTTGACCAGTGCGACCTTGAGGCGCGGAATCGTAAACTCGGCTGGCTGTTCGCGGTCGCAACAAAGGGCCGAGAGGCGCGCCCAGGCGCTTAAGGCGGCAAGCTTCGGCCCCGTTGCCATCAGCGGCTCAACTTTGAGCGCTCCCTCCCGACAGGTGAAAGCGAGGGTCGAAATCCGGGTGTTGTTGATCGCGATTGGAGAGCACCGCTGGCTCACGCGGCCATTCGATGGCGAATTTCGGATCGTTCCAGCGGATTCCCCGCTCATGCTCGGGCGCATAAAAGGCGGTCACCAGATAAAAGATTTCGGTGTCCGGCTCGAGGGTGATGAACCCGTGGGCGAAACCCTCCGGCACGTAGAGGATGGTACGGTTGTCAGGCGTTAGCTCCTCGCCGTGCCATTGGCCGAAGGTCGGCGAGTCTGGCCGGATGTCGACCAGCACGTCCCAGAGGCGACCGCGGGTACAGCGCACGATCTTATTCTCCGCGTGCGGCGGCAGCTGGTAGTGCAGGCCCCGCAACGTGCCGACTTGGGCGCTGAACGATACATTGGCCTGCGCCAGGTTCGCGTTAAGCCCATGCTCCGCGAATTCGCGCTGGCAGAAGGCGCGGGCGAAAAAGCCGCGCTCGTCGCCTTTCTTGTCGAGCTCGAGTCGGTAAGCTCCTAGGAGGGGCAGTTCGTGAAAAAGCACTGTTGTCTAATTGGTGAAAATCAACCCCCTGGGATCGGCTTGGCGACATATAAAAGCTGATGCCCAAAGAGCCCGGGGAGCATGCGGATCGAAAGCCGATCAATCCCCCCGCGTAAAGCCACTGGCAGTCGATTCCATCCGGGAATAGGAAGGAAACCGCTCGCGGCTGCCTCGATGATCTCGAAGCCATTTTTCCTCAACATTTCTTGAGCTGTCTTGAAGGTGTAGACGCGAAAGTGAGTATTGTCCATCAGGCCACTATCCGTGTAGTTCCACTGCCCGAGCATGATTTTTATCCGATTGCGAGCATTCAGCATATTTGGGAGCGCCACAATCAGGCGGCCGTCGGGCGCAAGCGATTTCCGCACACCTTCAAGAAGCTGTTCCGGCCAGCAAATGTGTTCGAGGACATGCGAGCATATGGCTGCGTCATATGGGCCGTTGAGATCCTTCGGCAAACCTTGCTCAAGATCATGGATCACAACTTGTTTGCAGAATTCACGAGATACCGCAGCCTCCTCCTCGCTTAAGGTAAGGCCATCGACGACTGCGCCTCGTTCCTTCAGTTGGGCAGCGTTGTCTCCAGCGCCGCAGCCGATGTCCAGGATACGCTTCGCGGAGTCCGGGACGCGCCGTAGAACTTCCGGGTTACCTTTGTTTCGGTAAACTTTGTGGTCTACACGTTTCATATCAGGTCAGGGCAATGGGATGAATCGATCAGAGACTTATGATGACGGCCACCATTTTGGTTGAGGTCATTGCTTTCGCTGCTCTGGCGAATTCATGATACCCTTAATGACGTGCGCGTCGGTACGCCGGTTCTTCCATGCCGCAGTATTCGGCTATTTGGCTTTGTGTGAATTTTGTCGGGTCGGCCCCCGCTAGCACTTCGCGGTACCACTGCACGGTCTGGCGAACAGTTTCGGCGAAGTCCCACCGCGGTTGCCACTCGAGCAGGTGGAAGGCCTTGTCGATCGTGAGGTTCAGCTTGCTCGCCTCGTGAGGGGCATTGGGGTCAGAAGCATCCTCCCATTGCCCGGGCCAGTTGATGAGGACTTCCTGCACCAGCTCAGCGACGCTGCGGTTCGAGGTCAGCGCCGGGCCGAAATTGAAGGCACCGGCGTAGTCCACGAGCGAGCGTCCGGGTGGGAGTGGCTCGCCCGCGAGGCCGATGCCACGCGCAAGGTACTCTGCCAGACGGAGGTAGCCGCTGAGGGGCTCGAGAACGTGTTGCCAGGGTCGGGTGGCGACTTTGTTGCGGACAGGGATGGCGTCGCCGCTTTGGAGCGCGCGGATGCAGTCGGGGATGATGCGGTCGCGTGCCCAGTCGCCCCCGCCAATAACGTTTCCGGCTAGTGCACTGGCGATCGCCAGGGTGGGCGGGTTGCTGGATTGAGTGTAGCTGCGCCGATAGGCCGCGATGGCAATTTCGGCGGCACCTTTGCTGGCGCTATAGGGATCGAACCCACCCATCGGGTCTTCCTCGCGGTAGGCGTGCAGCCATTCGCGGTTTTCGTAGCATTTGTCGGTCGTGATACAGACGACGACCCGCGGGCGGGGGCGCTCGTGGTCGAGCTGCCGGAGGGCGTCGAGTACGTGCACCGTGCCCATGACGTTGGTCGCGAACGTTTCGACGGGAATGCGGTAGGAATCCCGCACGAGCGGCTGTGCGGCGAGATGAAAGGTGAAATCTGGATCGACTTCCGCCACGACTCGAGCCACAACCTTGGCGTCGCGGATATCGCCGATGCGGTGATTGAGGCGACGGGCGAGCTGCAGCTGCTCGAAAAGGGATGGCTGCGTTGGAGGCTCGAGGGAGAGCCCCGTCACATTA
>JBHJGW010000268.1:0-26042 GCA_050331415.1 Opitutales bacterium
GGGGGCCGTGTCGGTGTTTATGGGCCCGGCGCATATAACCATAGCCACACGCGCAAACCACAACCGTACAAACAACCCCGCCGGCAAAACGCCCACCCCCGGTGGGGTTTGGGGGGCCGCGCCCCGCGCCCCGCCCCACCCTGGGTCATCCCGTAGGCATCACCGCTGGCTTCGCGAAGGAGCTCGACTTCCTTTCATCTAGCAGAACCGGCCAGTGCTAGTCGAGTGCCTGGTTTTCGCTGAGGCGAATGACCGCAAAGGCGTCCGCCTCTCCCGAGCTGCTCGCAACCCGCCGGCGAACGCTCCCTTGGCTTTGCTCCGGGTCGCCACCTCCCCCGGCTTGGATGAGGGCTTCGACGAAGTACCGTTGAGCGCCGCGGGTGACGGAGATCCGGGCGCGGATCAATTGAGCCGAGTAGCCGACCGGCACGTCTTCGGGGATTCGGCCCGCCATATTCGTGGCGTTGAGGGGCTCATCGTCACGGGTGCCGCGGATGTTGTCGAGGCCTGCGAGTTGTTCTTCAATGTCCTCGGGGTAAAAGCCGCCCAGCTCGCCGAGCACCTCGACGACCAGCGGCGGGGCAGTGTTGAGGTTGATCGGGCCGGGGCTGAGCAAAGACACGTTCTCGCGGAAGGTTTCGAAGACGGGCAGTGGTTGACCGCGTTCGTCAAAAAACTGCTCGCGCCAGGTGCGGATGTGCCTAAGCTCCTCGATGCTGCTCAGAGGCCGGTTGGCTGGCAGGCGGGGGTAGTCTTCATCGTTGCGCTCGTACCAGTCCGCCTCGGCGCCGTTGAGTTTCGTGTTCTCCCCGTCGTCGTCGACCCAGTCGGCGAGCGAATCGATCATCTCGGACCGTTCGTTGAAATCAACGCCAAGAGTTTCCAGCAATTGGTCCAGCACCCGTTCGTTTTCAGGCGTAAGCGGGATCTTTCCGGTTTCGTCGGTGACGTCGACACGGATTTCGGGCATGACCCCCGGTGGCACCGACCATTCGAGGTCGGCCCATTCCAAAGGGTTCCCCCAGCCTTCGGCAGGGTAGGCGAGACCCTCGGTGAAGCGTTGGTATTCGCCGAACACCGCAATCGTGGCTTCGAGGGCGGAAAACGCGTAGGGGCGCAAAGGCAGCGGCGCCTCCGCGCTCGTCTGATACCGGACGCTGCGAGACACGACCGACAAAAATTGCGCCACGAAAATAGCCATCAGCAGCAGAAAGGCGAACACGCTGATGAGTGCCATTCCGCGGGAGGCGGGTGCCCTGGAGCGGCGAACAACTGAAGCTGAGCAAATCATTTCAGTACGGTAGGGTTTCCAGAGAGGGAGGTGGCAGTAACAGGCGGCGGGTCTCCTCTTCGCCGCCTTCGTCCGCAATGAAGGTCAGCTCCACGAAAACCGGTAGTTGATTTTGCTCGTCGCGACTGAGCTGGTCGCTCGGAACGTCTTCCCAGAGGTCATCCTCCACGTCATAAAAATAGTAGGTCATGCCGCGACAGTAGGGTGACAGGAGGCTGGTCAGGGTCTCGTCGTCAGAGTCTTCGGTGATTTCGTCGCTCTGCCAGACTAGCATCAGCCCGCTCGTATCGTCAAAGACCAGCCAGGCTTGGGCGCTGAACGGCGAATAGCCCTCCTCGGGCAGGTGCAGCAACGGGCTTTCCGAGTTGAAGGGAAAGGACAACCAGCGGTCCTGGCTGCGTTCGTCGGGCAGGTTGCTCCAGGAAATTGCGCTCTCCTCCTGGTCGCCTTCCTGGACTGCTTCGGCGAAGCGTCGTTCGAGGAATCTCGTGACCGAGTCGACGTGATCCCGGTAGTAAGGCTGCACCCGCGCCTCCTGCGTCAGCGTGATGGTGGTGAACAGCATCATGAAGACCCCCGTTAACAGCAGCCCAACGAGACTCACCACGATCAGCAGCTCCAGGAAGGTAAATCCCCGCCGCTCCGGGGAGTTTCGCCCGCGGGCAAGCCGGTGCCGGGCACGGCGGGCAGAGCCCGACAAGACTGGGTGGCTAGAGGTCAAATCGGTTGTCGAATTGCAGTTCCTTGTCGCGGATGAGCTCGGAGTTGTCAGCTGGATCGCCCCAGGACGGGCGATGGAGGAACAGCGTGAAGGTGTTGGAGACTTCCTCATTCTGAAAGCCGCCATCCGGGCTATCCAGCTCCTGTTCAAGGGTGACTTCCACCCGGAAGAGCCCAACGGTTTCGGTGCGCTCGATCTCCGCTTCCCAGGAGATGAAGCCGTCTCCAGGCAGGGTGAATTCACCGCCATCTTCGAGCTCCTCTTCCGATTCGATGCGCATGAGCTGGCGCAGGGCAAAGCGGACGTTTTGCATAGCGGCGCCGTCGGCCCGCTGGCGCAACATCATGTCCGTCCCTGCGGTCAAGGCCTGGATAAAGGCACCCGCAGCCAGAGCGAAGAGCCCGAGCGCCAGTAGCACTTCGAGCAATGTGAAGGCAGCCGTTCGGGCGCGGTTACGGGCCCAAGTGCGAAACGGATCAAAAACCGGAGGCATACGGGTCGCGCTCGCGGCGGGGCAGGGGCCCGGCGCTGAAAGCATCGAGGGTGAGTTCGACCGTATCGCCGCTGTCATAAGCGAAAACCACCCGAGCGGGGGTTGCTGCGCCGGAAGGAGAAAAGCGGAGCTCGTCGGAAGGGGCATCAGCGAAACGAGGCTCGAGGATGTCGCTGCGGCGCTCTACGGGCAGGCGGTAATAGAAACGCACCTGCAGGTCGGGGTAGGCAAGCAGCTCAAGGGTCGGCTCACCCTCCGGCCCTGCGATCGCCGAACCTGAAGCGCCAGAATCCCTGTAGGTTTCGAGCTCTTCCGGAGCTGGCAAGGGCTGCCCAAGTCCGTCCTCGCCGTCGCCGGCGGCCTCCGAATCGCTGGCTGCCTCGGCAACCGCCCTCAAGCTGAACTGGCCTGCGGCTTCATCGAACCGCAAGGAAAACGGAGTGCCGTTCTCGATAGCCTGCAGACGTGCCTCGGCGACAACGTCGCGAAAATGCTGCTCGGCGGGCACCAGTTCTGCCGAGCGTATCAACGTGTCCAGGTTGGAGATCGCCAGTCCGGCCAGCATGGCGATGACCGTCAGCACCATCAGCACCTCCAAAAGGGTGAAGCCGGCTGTCGGGGCGCGGACGCGTTTCATGGCGACGAACGGATCGGGCTCTTGAGGAGCCGGAGCGGAGCCTCAGGAGCCGGCCTGTTCCCAGTTGGTGACGTCGTCAGCAGTGCCCGATTGGCCGTCGGGACCCGCCGACCAGATGTCCGGGCGGCCTGGGTTGTGTTGGCCGGGGAAACGGTACTGGTAAGGCTGGCCCCACGGGTCGACAAGGTTTTCCGGTTCGGTGTAAGGGCCCGCCCAACGGGAGCCCGCGCCAGAGGGGGCCGTCACCAGGGCCTGCAGACCCTCCTCGGTTGTCGGGTACCGGTTCATGTTCAGGCGGAAGGCCTGCAAGGGCGTCTGGGCGGACTGTTGGACGAAGATACGGGCGATCTCGCGGTCGGCGCTCCCGCCCTGTTGGACGAGGCCGCCGACGAGTACTGCCATCAGCGCCCCCACCAGACCGATTACAACCAGAATTTCCAGGAGGGTGAAACCACGGGTCGACGCCCGGGGCGAAAGGATCTTTCGGGAAAGTGTTATCATGAAGAAGAAGGAACTTGTTTTCTTGGAACCTAAGGTGCGAGCGAAAGTTTCTTAAATCTGTGAATCGTTTTTTTCTTTCTTGAGCCATGCTGGCAATTCTGCATGTTCAGAAGCGAGTTTTAACCTATCTGTATCCCGTGAATCGTCTTCTGCCCATCTTCAGCTTGCTGCTGTCTCCGCTTGCCTTCGGCAACACGACCGTTCCGGTCGGTTACAATAATATCGTTCTGGTACCCCAATCAGACACGATCATAGGCGTGCCTTTCCACCGAAACCCGACGTACATTTACACGATCGTCGATGTCGATGCCTCCGCCGAGACCATCGAGGTTAATGCCACAATTCCCGCAGACGCGTTCAACGGCGCGCTTTTGGGTTCTGACCAATTCTACCTGCGGGTCAAGGACGGCCCTCGCGAAGGGATGTGGTACCACATCGTCGACCACACCGCCGACACGTTCACCGTTGATTCGGCGAACGACTCTGATTTCGAGATTATCGACAGCAACGGAGCCAGTGACACGCAGACGCTGGAAGTCGTCCCGTATTGGACTTTGGACACCCTGCTAGCCAATGGCGCCAGCCTCGAACCCGCCACCGGCACGACCGCTACCGACCTCGACCCCGCCCAGGGGGCGGTGTTGACTGAGGTTTTCTTCCTCACCCCGGAAGGCCCGCAGACGTTCTCATCGAGTCCGAACGGCGGCCTCGAGTTGCGCGCGAATAATCGCTTTGTCTATCTCGACAACGGTTCCGACACCGGCTGGATCGACGCCAACGACCCGACGGATGGTGCGGGCAACCCGAAGGTTCAGGGAGATGTGGCCTTCGCTCCGGATTCCATCTTCTTTTTGCGCAACAACCTGCCGGATCCGGGCGACGAATCGAATAACCTTTCGATCACGACCTCCGGTACCGTTCCGGATTCGGACTACGCCACCATATTTTCCCTTCAAGCGCCGACAACTACCGCTGAAGACATCTTCTTCAGCAACCCATACCCGGTCGACTTGTGCCTTAACGATACCGGTCTTTCCAGCCCGGGGAGTTTCTTCAACGCGAGCACGTCGTTTCGTAGCCCCGGAGGCGATTTCGTTTTGATCTACGATCGGATAACGGATCACGCCAGCGGTCGGATCAATCGTGCCGCGGATGACATCTTTTTCTACTACGATGGCTCGGATGCCACGATTCCGTTCGGACCGGGTTGGTACAACGTCAACGAAAAGTACAGTGGCGAAGTGGGCGACCAAAAGGTCATTCCCGCCTCCGGCGGTCTCGGGGTTCGTAAGCGTGCGACTCCGGTACCGGGCGACGGAGTCGTTCAGTCCAATAAACCCTACTAGAGGCGTTTAACCGCGATTTTATCGGGTCGTGTGCTGCTTCTCGGTGTTAAATTGCTTTTCATCGACAAGTTCGGCCCGGTAATTTCATCAACGATCGGGGAGCGACTTCCTCTTAGCTACCCGTTGTCATCCTTTCCCTCACTCGTATCATGTACCTACGACTCGTTTTTCCCTTCGTGCTGGCTGGCGCTTCGCTGGCGAGTGCGAACACACTGACCCTCAATTCCACCGCTGTGACGGATGCACAAGACGAGTTCGGCAACGCGCTTGCGGCCGATTCCCTCGTCCTTTGGCTCGTTGACCCGGACCCCGATTCGGTCGGCGGTGGCTTTGAAGACCTGATCGCCAACAGCGGCATCGTGATCGATTCGTCCATCACGCTTGAGGTCGGTAACATGTTTGGCGGATATCAGATCGTTTCAACCCAGGGTGCGCTCGGTACGGACACGGTTGACCCTGGTGAAATCGGCTCTGGCTTCAGCCTGAATGTGCCTACCACGGATTCTCCGACGGCGATCGATGCCGGAGATATGCTTGGCGTGATCTGGTTCCCAACCGAAATGTACAACGAGGGCAGCCCGTTGATGATCTCGGAGGCAGATGCCGGCTTGAATTTCGGTTTTGCTTCGGTGACGGCATCCCAAGCTGCGACTCAGGCTGAAGCTGGGGTAGAGTGGTCGCTCCCGATGCTCGCAGCGAACACGGAGACAGCCTTCTCCTTTGTTCCGAACGCCGCCGCCAACAGCAACGAGTTCCTCACCGCGACCGGGGGCGCCGCCACCTTCGAGGTGCAGGCACCAGCAATTCCGGAACCGGCAGCTGTCGGCCTCTTTATGGGATTGGGTGTCATCCTGCTGGCTAGCCGCCGTCGCTAGGCGAAATTTTCGTTTTGCTCCACACCCCGCGCCAGCTTTGCGTTGGCGCGGTTTTTTGTTATGTCACTACGTATCTTGCTCAACGGCGCCAAAGGAAGGATGGGCCAGGCAATCATCGCCGCGGCTCCGGAGGCCGAAGTGGAAATCACCGCCGCCCTCGACCAGGGTGACTCCGCTGACTCAGGTGCCGCTGACTTCGATGTGGCCGTTGACTTTTCGCTGCACGCCGCAACGGCACCGCTGGTCGCATCCGCCGCTGCAAAAGGAAAACCGGTAGTCATCGGCACGACGGGGCACACCGCGGAAGAACGCGAGGACATCCTCGGGTATACCTCGAAGATCCCGATCGTTTGGGCAGGCAACTACTCCGTGGGGGTTAATTTGCTTTTTTTCCTGACCCGTCTGGTCGCCGAACGCCTGGATGAAACTTTCGAGCCGGAGCTGGTCGAGATGCACCACCATTCGAAACAGGACGCCCCCAGCGGCACAGCGGAGCGCCTGATCGAGATGATCCTCGAGGGGCGCGGCTGGGAGCGCGACGCGGTGCGCCACGGTCGAGAGGGGCTCACGGGTGCACGGCCCGAGCGCGAACTTGGAGTCCACGCGCTTCGCGGGGGCAGCGTGGTTGGCGAGCACTCGGTGCTCTTCGCCGGCCCAGGCGAGCGGCTGGAATTACGGCACAGCGCCGAGGACCGCAAAATTTTTGCGCTGGGCGCTTTGCGCGCCGCTCGCTGGTGCCAGGGCAAGCGGCCCGGCCTTTATCGGATGGAAGACGTGCTTGGGTTGGTTTCCCGCGACCCATCATGATTACGTTCCTCGAGGGTACCTTGGAAGAAGCCGGCCCGTTGCGGGCCGTGCTCAATGTCGGTGGCGTCGGTTACGAAGTCCACCTGCCAGTCAGCAGCGCCGCCCGCCTTCCCGCGATCGGTGCCAGCGTGCGCGTACTGGCTTACCCTGTCTACCGCGAGGACAGCGCGACGCTTTACGGGTTTACCGAGGCCGCCGACCGTGAAATTTTTCGCCTGCTGGTGGAAAAAGTCAACGGCGTGGGCCCCCGGCTCGCTCTTGGCATTTTGAGCCGTCTCGACGCCTCTGGGCTGCGCCATGCGATTTCTGGTGGAGACGTCAAAGCGCTCTCTGCGTGTCCGGGTGTGGGCAAGAAGACAGCGGAACGCTTGATTGTGGAATTGCGGGACAAAATGGGGCCCTCGCAAAGCCTCTCCTCGGTGAGCGTGTCAGGGACGGCAACCGGACAGCCTGCTGGCCCGGTAACGCCAGAAGCCGATGCGGTGGCCGCCCTGATGGCACTTGGTTATAAGGGCCCTGAAGCCGAGAAGGCGGTTTCTCGGGCAAGTGAAGCCCTCAAGGGAACTACGGCGACAACGGAGGCACTTGTCCGGGCAGCGCTTCGCTGAACGACGTTGACCCCACCAACTCCTCCTCAAACTCAATCAACGGCATCCCATTGTCAGAGAAGCCCAGACGCAGGGTCATCGGTGGCAAGCCCTCGGCAAGTCCCGCTTGCTGGGAAACTCCGAGCTCCTGAAGACCGCTTTGGGCCGAAAAGGTGAACACGCGCAACAATGCTGCGTCGTCGAGATTGGCTGCCTTGACCGACGCCTGTGCGCTACCTTCGGACTCTGGCGGCCAGCGCAGGTTGAGCACGATTGTCTCGGTGCCTTCCTGCTGTAAGTTCCGCAGCTCTACCCACTGCTCGGGAGGGTTAGCCGGCTCCTGCACCGGGCTTGAGAGTGCCGCCAGCTCTTCGGCGTCGAGATCGTCGTCCGAAAACAGCATCCACTGGCACGCTAGGGCAATGATGAGCGCAAGGGAAAGGCAAAACAGCCCAAGGTTGCGAACGAACCGGCGGCTCGCGCAGAGTTCCCGGTCAACCGGATCCCAGTTCTGGCGGACCCGGCTTAAAGATGGGCGTTCGTTCCCCTCGTCACCAAAGAGTGCCTGCTCCGCAGCGCGCAACCGAACGAAGCCCTGGAAGGCATCTAGGCGCGAACGGTCTTCCGCGAGCTCGCGCTGAAGGGCCTCAAGGTCTTCGGGGCTGATTTCGTGATCGAGGTACTGGCTGACGAGTTCGTTGAACTTTTCGTCCCTCATTGAAAATCGCTACCCATCTGTTCACGGAGGCGCTCGCGGGCACGGGCGATCCGGCTTTTGACCGTGCCGACGCTGATCTTCAGCTCTTCAGCAATCTCTTCGTAGGAGAGGTTGTGAATGTTGCGCAGCGTCAAAACTTCGCGGTGCTTTTTGGAAAGCTTCTCCATTCCCTTTCCGACCTGCTCCATGAACTCGGTCGTCAAGGCTTCCTCGCCTGGGCTTGGGCCCTCGGCAGGGAGGAGGTTCTCGAGGGTTACCTCACCGTCAGGGCCAAATGTCTGCTCGAGCGAAAGCGAAGCGTCCCGTTTCCGACGCCACCAGTACCAGTAGCGGTTGTGGCTGAGATTGGTCGCAATCTGATAAAGCCATGTGGAGAGGGCCGCATCGCCGCGGAAGTTGTCCAGCCCGCGCTGCGCCCGGATAAACGTATCCTGCGCCACCTCCTCCGCATCTTCACGGTTTTTCAGGAGGTGAAGGGCGCGCGAAAAAATCCGGTCCCAGTGGCGTGACACGATTATTCCAAAGGCATCGGAGTCTCCGCTGCGAACCCGCTCGATGAGCGCGGCGTCTTGTAGCTGGTCGGTAGGGTTTGGCATAACTAGCCGCTTAAACCCCTAGCTTGCCTCGAAGTTCCAGCGAACGCCAGAAAAAACTACTTGGCCGCAGCCTTTTTCTTGCCAAATTTCGGGGACGGCTCCGCCGCTTCGATCTGTGTGGCGAGAGCTTCGAGGTGAGTGGCAATAAAATTAGAGCGGTTGCGGTTCTCCTTCTCCGCAAGGGTATCGATTTGAGCAACAAGGTGCTGGGGAAGGCTAATAGAGATTTGCGTCTTCCCCGGTGCACGGCCGTGAGTCTGTTTTTTGGGCATGTTGATGATGTGTTGGTAAGAATTCCTTATCAAAAACGGCATTTCGCTGAAACGCAAAACAAAATGTGACTGTTTCGAGCAGTATTTTCAGAAAAAGTGCCACGAGTTAGTGTCACCAAGCTGCCACAAGGGAGCGCTAGCACTCCCCGTGTACGGGCCAAGCTGCTGGAGCGTTCTTGGCGCTTGTGTGCACGGATGAAGACCGGCACCCGGCAAGCGGTACCCGAAGGAATCGCAAGCATTCAAACGACGATAAGCAGAATCGTCGCAGGGCTGCCATCCCGTCTGGTGGAGCCAACGAGCAACCTAGGTCACATGTTGTTGAAACACCATGCGCCTAAAGTCCAAACCTGATATTTCTGCAATTTCAACCGTAAATTTGCAAAAGTGTTGCGGCAATTTCAGCTGGAGTGGGGGCAACCTTGATGCCGGCAGCCTCTAAGGCCGCTATTTTGGCATCGGCACCGCCGCTGGAGCCCGACACAATCGCACCCGCGTGGCCCATTCGGCGACCCGGCGGGGCGGTCCGGCCGGCAATGAAAGCTGCAACCGGTTTGCGGACATATTCTTTGATGTACGCCGCCGCCTTTTCTTCGGCGTCGCCACCAATTTCACCGATCATGATAATCGCTTCCGTTTCCGGGTCTTCATTGAAGAGGCGGACAGCGTCAGTGTGGCTGGTGCCATTAATGGGGTCACCACCGATACCAATGCATGTGCTCTGCCCGTGTCCGAGCTGGGTCAGCTGGAAAACCGCCTCATAGGTCAGCGTGCCGCTGCGGCTGACGACGCCTACCTTGCCGGGCTGCGCGATGTAACCGGGCATGATGCCGATGTTGCACTGACCCGGGGTAATGATGCCGGGGCAGTTCGGGCCGATCAGCCGGGTTTTGCCGTCGGTCTTGACGAGTGCGTCCTTGACCACCGCCATGTCGCGCACGGGGATGCCCTCGGTGATGCAGATCACCAGCTCAATCCCGGCGTCGATGGCTTCCAAAATGGCGTCGGCTGCGAACGGCGGCGGGACGAAAATCACCGAGGTGTTGGCGCCCTCCTTTTCCACGGCATCGTGCACCGTATTGAAGATCGGCAGGCGTTCGTTCCACTTGCCGCCCCCTTTGCCCGGCGTCACTGCGGCGACGTACTTGGTGCCGTACTCCACGTTCTTGGTGGCGTGCAGGTTGCCGTAGTTGCCAGTAATGCCTTGCCCGACGACGCGGGTCTCACGGTTGACGAGGATGCTCATAAGAAGTGGTGGAGGAGAAAAATCGCCCTGAGGGTACGTGTAGGGTGTCAATTAACCTTACTCGGATGTATCGACGGGAAGTAGCCTTAAGAGTTCCTGTTTAAGCAGGTTCGTGACATCGTCGACAGGTATTCTGGAGTAGATCACAGATGAACTATGCTCTTCCTTCAGGATAAGATCATAATTATCGTCAAAGATTCGTTCAACGACCAACAGTAACTGTTTTTCCGAAAGCTGTTTTACCCTCTTGACGTCCTCATCTCGAAGAAGAAACGAAAACCCGCCGGAGTGCTCAGATGGATTGAATTTACCGGACGCAAGCGCTTCCTGCATCCTCTCTTGAGCCTCAGCCGCTGCCTGCTTTTTCGCTTCGTACCGCTCTCGCAACGCTCGATTTTCGCTTTTGCTCAAGACTACCGAAGTGAGCAAGAATTCGATCTCGCGATAGTCGACCTTGGCGACCGCAACATCGCTTCCCTGTTCGGCTGGCGCATCCCCAGCACCCTCAACGATGTCGGCGAAAGCCATCGTTGGGAACTGCCCAGCCAGGACTAGAGTGACAAGCAAAACGACCGCCAGCCTGAACGGCCTGATCTTGGGGGCGACGAGGGGTTGAGCTCCGCGAGGATGCTCGTATGCCTTTTCGATGCAGCTCATTTTCTAGGGGTACAACGGTAACATCAGTTTTCTTCGGCAAAGGTGGAGCGTGCAACGGGGCGCAGCGTCAAGGAACCCTGGACATGCCATCCCGCGCGCTCACTTGCCTCCGTGAGATGCCCGGAGAAACCAAGCGGCTCTCGACCGGCATGGAAGGTGAAAAAACGAAGACCAGCTTGCGCGGAAAACGCGATCAATAAAGCCCCGTCCTCGTTCAGGCTGACCCCGTCAAAAGAGCCGTATTCCGCCTGCGGGTGAGTCGTATTCCGCATTTCCAGCAGGTACTCACCATCGACGTGTGAGAGCTCTACCAGAAAAGGTTGATAAATACCCACCGGAAGGAGCGGGTGGTCGTTCACCGGGACTCGCATAAAGGCGAAGTTGAAAAGGTACAAGCCGGGCTCAGGCTGCGGAAGCGCTTCCTCCTTGGTCTGCCCGTGTGCTCCGACCAAGATACCCGAGACAATCAGCAAAAAGCTGAAGCGAATGAGGTGGAGGCAGGAAAAGCTCATAACAAGGAGGGAGCGGGGGGTGGAGTTGGAGAATCAAGGCAGCTTTCCGGAGGCAAGGCCAACTGCTTGCTGGAACCAAAGCCCCGCCCGCTACGCCGCCGCGCCGACCTTCTCGACGATCTTTTGGGCGCCGTCAGCAAGCGAGTCGGCGGCGATCAGGGGCAGGCTGGACTCGTTGAGCAGGGCCTTGCCTTCGGCACTCTCGCTGCCTTCGAGGCGCACGACAAGCGGCACGTGAAGGTCGATCTTGCTGGCAGCGGCGAGGATACCTTCGGCGATGGTCTTGCAACTCATGATCCCGCCGAAAATGTTGACGAGGATGCCTTTCACCGCCGGGTCGCTCAGAATGATGCGGAAAGCGTTCTCCACCTGCTCGGCGTTGGCTCCGCCGCCTACGTCGAGGAAGTTGGCGGGGTTGCCGCCATAGTGCTTGATGATGTCCATCGTCGCCATGGCGAGGCCTGCGCCGTTGACGAGGCAGGCGATGTTGCCATCGAGCGCGATATAATTGAGGCTCCACTTGCCGGCCTCAACTTCGCGGGGATCTTCCTCGTCGAGGTCGCGCAGGGCCTCGATTTCCTTTTGGCGGTAGAGCGCGTTTTCGTCGAAGTTGACCTTGGCGTCGAGAGCGAGGATCTGCCCGTCGGTGGTCTTGACCATCGGGTTGACTTCCACCATGGAACAGTCGCGCTGCTCGAAGAGGCGGTAGAGGCCGCTGATCAGCTGATCGAACTGTTTGAGCTGGGCTTTTTCGCTGAAGCCGAGGCCGAAGGCAAGGCGGCGCTTCTGGTAGTCGCGCAAGCCCTGTACCGGGTCGACGTGCACCCGCAAAATGGCGTTGGGATTGGTCTCGGCGACCTCCTCGATGTCGACACCCCCTTCGACGCTCGCGATGATGAGCGGCTTGCTCACTGCGCGGTCGAGCGTAATGGCGAGGTAATACTCATGGGCAATCTCGACCGGCTCGGCGAAGTAGACCGTCTTCACGAGGCGCCCCTCGGGGCCGGTCTGCGTGGTCACGAGGGTGTTGCCGAGCATCGCTTTGGCGGCCTCCACGGCGTCGTCGCGGCTGTCGCAAATTTTCACGCCGCCCTTGTAGCCGTCGGTGAAGGTGCCTTTGCCCCGGCCGCCCGCGTGAATCTGTGCCTTGACGACTACCGTCGACGAGGAGAGCCGGTCGAGGGCGCTGGCAAAGGCCGCTTCGTCAGTTGCTTCCGCGCCCTTGGGCACCGGGATGTTGAACGCCTCGAAGAGAGACTTGGCCTGGTATTCGTGAATGTTCATAGCCGGGTAGATCGCCGGTCAGCGGCGTGCGTGGCTATCGCGAGTGAGGGCAGCAGTCGTGTCAATCGTTTTTGCGCTGGCGGCTGCCGCCTTTTGGGCTGGCGCGGGCCAGGCTTTCCCTTCTGACACAAAATGCCCCGCCGGAGGGAACCGGCAGGGCAGGGCAAAAAAACTTCGGTCGGCGCGGATCAGGCGCTCGGCTTGCGGAAGTGGAGGATGCCCCAGGTAAGGAGGCCTTTTTCACCGGCGGCAACCCAGTGGTCGAGGCCGCGCTTCATGTTGCCGAGGTATTCCTGGCTGATGTCGTCGCCGATTTCCGCAGCGCGGCGATCGAGTTCTGCCCGAACAGTTGCGTAGTGACGCGGGAGGTTCGGGGAAAGGTCGTCGCGCTCAATGAGCTCCCAGCCGAGGTCCTGGGCGAAGGCTTCGTATTTCTCGAAGCTGCCCATCGTCTCGAGGTGAATGCGATTGAGCACCGGCTGCAGAGCTTCCTGATCGGCGTCGGGCTTCTGCATCGGATCGGTGAAGACGATCTCGCCGCCTGGCTTGAGCACGCGATTGGCTTCCTCAAAGACCTTGCGCCGGTCTCCGCTGTGCAGAATGGAGTCCTGCGACCAGACCAGGTCGAACTCGGCGTCACCAAAGGGCAGTTGCTCGAAGTTGCCGTCGACCACGTCGACCTTGTCGGCGAGGCCCTGGTCGGCGTTCATTTTGCGGTCGCGGTCGTTCTGGACCTTGCTGAGGTTGAGAGCCACACACTGCAAGCCCAGGTTGCGGGCCAGCCAGCGGCAGCTGCCGCCAAAGCCGGCGCCAAGGTCGAGAAGCTTCGAGCCTGCAGGCCGGTCTTTGATCTTGGCGGCCATACGCTCGACGGTGCGCACCGAGGCGTCACGGATGGTGTCCTCCGGGCTTTCGTAGATGCCGATATGCAGGTCTTCGCCACCCCAGATGCGGAAGTAGAAATTGTCCGCATCGGCGCTATCGTAATATTTTTCCGTACGTTCGACTACGTCGCTCATGTGAATAGAAGTTGAAGGGTTCACGATCAAACGCCCGGCGGTTGGGCCGGGCGTCGATCGCAGGATTTCGGGAAGCGGGTAACGGCCTAGTGCGGCTCGTTGTAGAGGGCTTCGTCCGGATAGCGCTTCTCAGCGACGTGGACGTAGAAGTCCGGTTGCTCCTGGTGGTAGGTTTCCTGGAAGTCACCGTAGGTGGTGACCGTCTGGAAGCCGACCTCTTGCATGAGCTTGCGCGTGTAGTCCTTGCGCAGCGGGAACATGTTGAGGTGGAACACCGCACCGCCGGGGAATTCGTAGCGGAAGCGCGCGAGACCTTCGTCGACGTGCTCCGGTTCGGCCTTCACGTTGTCGCCGCAGTAGTAGTACGTGTGCTTCGACGAAAAGCCTTCATCGAGGATCATGTCGTAGTTGCGCTGGTCCAGGATGAGGATGCCGTCGTGGCGCAGTGCCGCGTACATCTCGGCGAGCGCCTTCCGGCGGTCGCGCTCGTTGTGCAGGTGCGTGAACGAATTGCCCAGGCAGATGACGGCGTCGTACTTGCCATGGACATCGCGGTTGAGCCAGCGCCAGTCAGCGTTGACCGTCCGCAGGATGTGTCCGTGGCGGCGCCCGTTTTCAAAGGCCTTGGCGAGCATTTCCGCCGAACCGTCTGCGCTGATGACCTCGAAGCCCTCGTTGAGCAGGCGCACGGAGTGGAAGCCAGTACCGGTGGCGACATCGAGGATCTGCCTGGCACCGCGCTCTTTGAGCAGGTCGATGAAGAAATGTCCCTCGCCCTGGGCACGGGATTTCCAATCGATAAGCTGATCCCATTTGTCGACAAAGCCTTCGACGTATTCCTCTTTGTATTTATCGGTCTCACGGACGGCGAGTGGGTCGCTGCCGTAGTCCTGAAGTTGGATGTGACTTGTATCCATAGGTGAAAATTCGGGGTTCGCCCCCGGAGCTTTTTTAACGGTGTTCATTTTTTTCGTGCCCTTTCGTGAGAGTGTGTTTTCACGGAATGCCGAGCGGGTTCTTCGCCGTCGGCGTGGCGCTGGTAAACGGCATCAGCCCCACGAGTTCTTCGAGCACGTTGGCCATGTTTTGGCGGCGGTCCTCCGGCAGTTGGTTGAGCCGGAGAGCCAATAATTCATCCAAAAGGGCGGGGGATTCATCGACGACCACCCGTCCCTTGTCGGTAATAGCGAGGGTCAGTTTGCGGCGGTCCTGCGTGTCGCGATCACGCGTAACGAGCGCCATTTCAACGAGACGGTCGACGACGCCCACCAGCGAGCTGGGGGCCATCCGCACCTGGTCGGCGAGTCCCTTGAGGGGCAGGATGCCGTTTTCGTTGAGCGCCGTCAGGCACATCAATTGGGTGACGCTCAGGCCGTGTTCGCGTTCGAGCTGGCGCGAATAAGCCTGGACGCTGCGCACGATCCGGCGCACGGCCCCGAGCACGCGCAGGTCGGCGCGGCGTTCGGGCGCTGTTGCGTACGCAGTAGCCGGTTCCGCGGAAGAAACCGGTAGCGCAACGTCACTGTTCTCTGAGGAAAACATCAGAGAGTAAATAGTTCGGGACCGAATCATTGCTGTCAAGAGGGTTCTTTCTGGAACCATTTGCGAGACGACAATCCCTGATTTATTGGGGGAAGGGTGCTTCTAATAGTTGCCCGTCGTGCTGGGCTTTCCTTGCCAAGACCCCGGGTCCTTGGATCGTCATTGAAGAATGGGAATCTCATCCTGGCGGGTCGGCTGGTTTGCGCTGATTACGGCCCTGGCGACTGGTCTTGGCGCCTTGCCTTTCCTGATCCGGCGGCATCCGAAGCGCCACTGGCTGGGCCGGGCCAATGCTCTGGCAGCGGGCCTAATGCTCGCGGCCAGCTTCGGCCTGATCTATGAAGGTCTGGATCAGCCGAGTGGCGAATGGCGGGTACTCGCCGGGCTGATCGCCGGCATGGCGTTTATCCTCCTGAGCAAGCGCTGGCTGGACCACCACCCCGGCATTTCGGTGGCCAATCTGAAAGGCGCCGATGCCCGGGACGCACTGCTGATTTTCGGTGTGATGACCCTGCACAGTTTCACCGAGGGAGTCGGCGTTGGAGTTTCGTTCGGCGGTGGCGAAAAGCTCGGGGTCTACATCGCTACGGCCATTGCGTTGCACAATATTCCCGAAGGTCTTGCCATCAGCCTGACGATGGTGCCGAAGGGGACGCCAGTGTGGAAGGCGGGTTTGTACGCCATCGCCTCGAGCCTGCCTCAACCACTGATGGCGCTGCCGGCATTCTGGTTTGTCGAAGTCTTCGCGCCACTGCTGCCGGTCGGGCTCGGTTTCGCCGCGGGGGCGATGCTGTGGATGGTTTTCGCCGAGATTATCCCCGAGGCGCTCGAGGAGGAAACTTCCGGCAACGTGGGGCTCATCGTGACCCTCGGGATCGCCTCGATGACCATTCTTCAGGCCTACCTGCACTGACCGCCAACGCGGTTCTGCCTCAGCGCGCCAAGGGGAAACTGCCCGCTTTGGCCAGCATGAGGTCGAGGTGGGCGAAGGTGAGGGCGCCCATCGACTCGCAGCGCAGCAGATCCTCGTGATCGTGGTAGGCAGCCAGCTCCTGCGCCAGTTGGTGGACTTTCTCCGGTTCGCTGATGCGGTCGCCGCACATGATGGCCCGGAGCTGGCTGAGGCGGTGGGGTGAGGTGGCTGCGCGCCGTCCGATCAGGCTGCGTTCTTCGTCGCGGTACTGCTCGATAGAGCGGGGGTCGAGCACTTCGAGGCAAAGTTCGACCACCGGCTTGTTTTCCTTGAAGAACTGCGGCAGGTAGTGCCGGTGGCGGCCCTCGTAGCTCTGCTGGTCGAAATCGATTGTGCGCACGCGATATTGCCGGTCGTCAAAGTCGGGCGTCATTCGCATGACGTAGTTGTAGCTGCGCATATCACCGAGGAGGCGCACGAAACAGCGCTCGCTAAATTTGATGAACTCCTTGGCAATGCGGACTTTGTTGAGGTCTTCGCGGTGAAAGTAGTTTTCGATAAAGGCATCGCCCGGAACGCCGATGATGTGCTGCTCGACGATGGTCTCGTGGTCGACGAGAAAGTTGATGCTGTTCGGCGAAAGCACCTCCTCGAGTTCAAGCCCGTAAATGCGGGAGCTGTCGGCTCGCTTGACGTAAAAGTAGTCGTGGTTGTCGTTATATTTGTTGCGGATGCGGATGCGGAAGGGCTGGGAGTTGCCGAATGAACAGAAATCGACCCGGTCACAGCGCAGGTGCTCGGCGATGGAGAGATTCGCGGGCGCTTTCAGCAGGGCATAGGTTTGCGTCAGCGCGGCATCGATCTCCGGCCACGCATCGCGGTCGTAGATAAACGTATGCCACAGTGTGTCGTTGCCGTGGTGGTCGTACAGCGGCATGGACTCGAAAGCCTCACGCAGCCGGGCGTAATGGATGGGCAGGGGGCGTTCGCGCCCGTACTGGCGCAAATAAGCCCGCAGTTCCCGACCTACCGGATAAAGAAACTTTTTCTTCAGCGCTTCCATCTTTCGAGCATTGCTGTCCGCACCGCCGCGGAGCTGACTGTTACCCGATGAAAACGGTCAAGGGCGGGCGGGGCAATGCAAAGCCGTCACCAACAGGTCAGCCAGCAGCTCGGCCGCTAACGACTAAGCTGTGGTTGATGTGGCTAGCCCTGATCGCGTTCTCGGCGGTGGCGGTAATTAATCAGCTCGGGCTGACGGTTCTCGCCAGTGTTGCCGCGTCGGTTTCGCTGGGGCTTTCCTTGCTCGGCTTCGGGCTTGTCCGGTGGGATAAACGACAAGCGCAACGAGGCTCGTGGAGAACCCCGGAGATGACACTGCACCTCATTGAGATGTTCGGTGGCTGGCCCGGTTCGCTCCTCGCCCGATGGCGGTACCGGCACAAGACCGCCAAAGCCGCTTACCGCACGGTATTTTGGGCCATCGTGGGTATCTATCAGTTGCTCGCCCTCGATTCGATTCGCGGCTGGGCCTGGCTGGGCCGGCTCGGGTATGCAGGGTGAGCGGTTGATCAAGCGTTCGCTGCTTCCATGATCCCCGAGCGGGTTTCCGTCTGCGGCGTGGTGGGATCATTTTTTTGCTCCCAAATTTGTGTGGCGGGCGTCCGCGAATGGCTTGACGTCAGGAGGAAAAGCTCTTGGCGTAGGGCGTCTTCTTAATTCCAGCGATTTGTTGCCATGACCTATTCTTTAAAGCGTATCGGAGTCATCCAACTTGGGAAATTCCTCGCAGTCCTCTATCTTTTCCTCGCCCTCATCGCGGCACCCTTTCTTCTTGTCTCGGTCTTCGCCGGGCCGGAATCGGCCGCTTACGGCATCGGGATGATCGTGGGGGTTTTGCTATTTTACCCGATTGCAGGATTTGTTTTTGGAATGATTTTTGCGCTTCTTTTTAATCTTGTCGCAAAAATGGTGGGCGGTGTCCTGATGGAGTTCGAGGAGCGGTAGCGGAACGCGCTGTCGAGTGTGTGCCAGCGATGTGGGGTTCAGGCGTAGCTGAAGCCGTTCCGGAAAATTACGTTGACTAATACAACAACCGTCGCTGCATTAGCCAAGATGAGCACCGCAGACGCGCTTCCCTTTCCTGTGTTAACTGCCGACGAGGCTGCCCGCAAGTTTGTTCATGGGCAGACGATCGGGTTTTCGGGTTTTACCCCGGCGGGCGCGGCCAAGGCGCTGCCGAAGGCGCTCGCGGCATACGCCAACGAGGAACACGCCAAAGGGCGCCCCTTCAAGGTCAACGTCGTCACTGGGGCATCGACAGGCGAAAGCCTTGACGGAGAGCTGGCCCGTGCGAACGCGGTCGGCTGGCGCACGCCCTACCAGAGCGATGCTGACCTCCGAAAGCTCATCAATGAGGGAAAGGCGCAGTTTTTCGACATGCACCTTTCACTGGTCGCGCAAAATGTACGCTACGGCTTCCTCGGCAAGCTCGATTGGGCGGTTGTCGAAGCTTGTGACTTGACTGCCGACGGCGAGGTGGTGCTGACGACCTCGGTGGGTGCCAGCCCGACCTTCCTTAACTGCGCGGAGAAAATCATCATCGAGCTAAACGAAGCCCACCCCAAGGGCCTGCGCGGTCTTCATGACATCCACGAGCCGCTCGATCCACCGCACCGCAAGGAAATCCCGATCTATGCCGCCGACGATCGGATCGGCAGTCCCGTCTGCAAGATCGACCCGAAGAAAATCGTCGCCGTCATCAAGACGAACATCCCCGACGAGGCCAAGCCTTTCAAAGAGCCCGACTCCGTGACGAAAAAGATCGGCGAAAACGTAGCCGACTTCCTCGCGAAGGAGATGCGCGAGGGCCGTATTCCCAAGGACTTTTTACCGATTCAGAGCGGGGTGGGCAATATCGCCAACGCTGTTCTCGGCGCCATGGGCGAACACCCGGATATCCCGCCCTTCATGCTCTACAGCGAGGTCATCCAGGACAGCGTGATCGACCTGATGCAGCAGGGCCGCATCACGTTTGCTAGCGGCACATCGTTGACGGTTTCCAGCGATAAACTGAAGCTCGTCTACGACAACCTCGAAGAGTTTAAAGCGAAGATGGTCCTGCGCCCGCAGGAGATTTCCAACAGCCCGGAAATTGCCCGTCGTCTTGGGGTTGTGTCGATCAACACCGCCATCGAGGTCGACATCTTCGGCAACGTCAACAGCACCCACGTTCTCGGCAAAAACCTGATGAATGGCATCGGCGGTTCAGGTGACTTCACCCGCAGTGCCTATATTTCAATCTTTACCTGTCCCTCGGCGGCCAAGGGCGGCAAGATTTCGACGATTGTGCCCCTTGTTGCACATATGGACCACTCCGAGCACTCCGTGCAGGCGATCATCACCGAGCAAGGCTACGCCAGCCTGCGCCTGCTCGACCCCATGCACCGCGCGCTGAAGATCATCACCACCTGTGCGCACCCGGAATACCGTGACGAACTCATGGCCTACTACCAGAGCGCGATGGAGGGCCACACTCCGCAGACCCTCGGCCTCGCCTTCGCCATGCACCAGCAGTTCATGGAAACCGGCGACATGCGCAACGTGGACTGGGGCCAGCTTACCCGCATGGCCCAAGCCATGCGCGAAGCCAACGCCGTGACCATCTGAGCCGGGCAACTGCCCCTTTTCCAAAGGCACCGGGATTTCCCGGTGCCTTTACGTTGTCGTCTGACGACGAGCAGGCGAGCACTTGCTCCCGCCGACGGCGGCCCTAGGCCGGTTGCATCGATTCGGCGAGGAATTTTTCCGCTTGGGTGATGCGCTTGCGGCGGCTGAGCCCGACGTGCTCGCGGTACTTTCCGGGGTCCCGATCGGCGCCGGTTTCCCGGTCGAGGAACAGCGGGAATTCCGAGGGCTTGGGCTTTGCGTTGTCGTAGGCGTGGTGGTAGCTGCGCATCAGGATACGCTGCTCGCGGTTGAGCGTCTGCAGCCATTCCGGGTCGGAGTGGAAGCGGTCCGACGGCGTGATCCACGACGGGCAGTAGGCCAGGAAAAAGTTCAGGCGCGTCACGTCACTTTGGTTGGGCTGCACCATGTGCCAGAGGTTGCTGTTCATGATCGTCATGGTGCCGCGGGGTACCTGCAGGACCATCTGTCCCGGCATGGTTTCGTGGGTATCGTAGCCGTCGCAGTACTGCGTGCGGTGGCTGCCGGGAATGCCCACAAAGTTGCCCATCATTTCGTGCGGCAGGTCGGTCAACCAGTAGCCAATCTTGATGCACAGTGGCAGGCGTGGCGAGAAGACGCCGTAGGGCAGGGCGCGACCGCCATCGGGGTGCCACTTGTTGTACTCGCGCTGGCCGCCGGGGCGGCAGAAAATCTGTGACTCGTGCAGCTTCGTCAGCTCGCCGAAAATGTCGTAGGCGTAGCCTATGTGACGGGGGTGGTCGATCAGCTCGCTGAAAACCGGGTCGAGCTCCACGAAATTTTGGGGAGCCCAATGGCCGTCGTCGGACGCTCGGGAGTCCTCCGCGCGTTTACGGTGTATGGCTTCAATATAGCGATCGACCTCCTCGTCGGAAATCGCGTTTTCGAAAATTAGAAAGCCGTCGCGTTCGAACGTGTCCCATTGTTCGCGGGTAAAGCCCGGGGGCGCGATGCGGTAGGTTTCGGATTGGGTACTCATGGGCTCAGGGGGGATGGGTTCAGCTTGGAGGTCGCGGATCCAGATGCGGCTTGGCTCGCCCTCGGGGGTTTTCGGTTGACCTGTTGAATATCGGTTTCGTGTGCTGAATCGCACCCTTGGGCGTTCGCGGGAATCCGTGTGCGCTTTCTCCCCCCAAATTATCTCTCGCTATGGAAAGCACTCCTGAATCGCTCCGGATCGGCTGGATCGGCACCGGTGTCATGGGCCGCTCGATGTGCGGTCATTTGCTCGAACGCGGCCACCCCCTCACCGTCTTCAACCGCACCCGTGAAAAGGCTGAGGACCTGATCGCACGCGGCGCCACTTGGGCGGGCACGCCGCGTGAAGTCGCCGCAGCCAGTGACGTTGTTTTTACCATCGTCGGGTTTCCGGAGGATGTTCGCGCGACTTACTTCGGAGACCGCGGGGTGCTGGCCGGGGTCCAGGAGGGAGCGGTCATTGTCGACATGACCACCTCCCAGCCTTCGCTCGCCGAAGAGATTGCCAATGCTGCCGCGGCCAAAGGGGTCGGCGCTGTTGATGCTCCCGTTTCGGGCGGCGATGTCGGCGCGCGCAATGCCGCGCTTTCGATCATGGTCGGAGGCGACGATGCTTCCGTGCAAAAGGTGATGCCGCTGTTCGAGGCGATGGGCAAAAACATCGTGCGTCAGGGCGGGCCAGGCCGTGGTCAGCATGCGAAAATGTGCAATCAGATCGTGATTGCGGGCACGATGATCGGTGTTTGCGAGAGCTTGCTCTACGGCAAGCAGGCTGGCCTTGATTTGGAGAGCATGTTGCAGTCGATCACCAAAGGCGCCGCGGGCTGCTGGACGCTCGATAACCTCGCACCTCGCGTTCTGCAGCGCAATTTCGACCCCGGCTTCTACATCGAGCACTTCATCAAGGACATGGGTGTCGCCCTCGAAGAAGCCCGCCGCATGGGACTCTCGATGCCCGGGCTGGCCTTGGTCCACCAGATCTACCTCGCGGCCCAGGCCCAGGGGCACGGCAAGCTTGGTACCCACGGGCTGATGCTGGCGCTCGAGCAGATTTCCGGGAAAAGCTCCGGCGCCTGACCAGCGCACCGAAGCCAAAAAATACCCCGAAAGGCGTAAGCGCGAACGGTAGGGCGCCGCCGCTAGGCGATCCGCCGTAACCCCTCGGGCAGGGATCACTGGAACAGCCCGCGGATGAAGGCCATGTCATCGTTGTTGAGCGTGAAGCGGTCAGCGGCGAGGTTGCAGCCGACTTGGCGCTCATTGCGGAAGCCCGGGATGACGCAGGCAACGTTCCGGTGATTGAGGATGAACCGCTGGCAGACAGAGGCGAGGGTTTCGGTCTCGCTTCCGAAGCGTTCCTTTAGGGCTTCAATCTTCGGCTGGAGGCCTTCCAGTGCCTCAGCCGTGAAGCTCTTGTTTCGCTTGCGGTGGTCGCCCTCGTCGAACTGAGGTGGGTTTTTCGGGTCGAACTTGCCCAGCAGGCGACCTTGGCCGAGGGGGCCGAAGGCGACGAAGGAGGCGCCGTGCTCTTCCAGCAGCCCAGCGACCACGCTGCCTTCAGCGATGAACGGGTGGCTCTCCAAGTGGCCCCAGCTTTGCACCGCGGCGGGTTTCACCTTGGGGATGGCCCGCGCGAAGGTGTCGTCACTGTAGGCGCTTTGGCCTTTGGCGCGCACTTTGCC
Organism: Opitutales bacterium; assembly: GCA_050331415.1. Taxonomy (GTDB): domain Bacteria; phylum Verrucomicrobiota; class Verrucomicrobiia; order Opitutales; family Cerasicoccaceae; genus DAIQNO01. The sequence continues at coordinate 22,386 of JBHJGW010000268.1, forward strand.
CTCTGCCACGAGCGCGTTCATCGTTTCGACCGCGTCATCGAGGTATTCGCCGTTCGGCCCGAAGTCGCCGTGGTGAAAGTAATAAATGTCGAGGTAATCGCGCTTCAGGTTAATGAGGCTTTGCTCGCACTGGTGGCGAATGTGCGCCGGCTCATAGGCATGGCCTGCGGTGCCGGGGAAGTGCCCGACCTTGGTTGCGACAACGAAATCGGTGCTCTTCAGCCCAAGCCGCTCGAAGACCCGTGCGAGCATCCGTTCGGCTTTGCCGTTGCCGTAGACGTCGGCATTGTCGAAGTGGTTGACGCCGGCATCGACGGCTTTTTTCACCGCCGCGCTGATTTCGTCTTCGTCGACATTCGCCCAGCCGTTGGGGTTGCCGTTGACCCAATTGAGTCCACCCATGGTCCAGCAACCCAGGCTGACTTCGCTAACTTCAATATTGGAGGTTCCAAGCTTTCGGTAATTCATAAGTTTGAGGTACGCCGACCCTGCGCCCAACCAGGCAAGGGCGCAAGGCCCAAGGCAGGGCCGAGCGCAACTGACATTTTACCGGACGAATCGGGAATACCTCCGTAACCTCGGACGTCGTGGAGTGGTGCCGCCGGACCGAGGCGGCGTCATCGCCGTCCGCTTGCGGCTACTGGACGGTCCACTCCATAGCCATGATGGTACCGGGCAGGAGCTGGACGACTTGGCCCGGGGCGAATGGAACTTCGACCTCTTCGACCGTCACCTGTGGCGCTTCGGGTGCCCAATCGTGTTCGTTGGTATCTTCGAGACCGTCGGACTGCATCCACCAGGCTTTGGCCTTTCCGCCCGCAACGTTGCCAGGGAAGTTGACCTGCACGGGGTGGGTCTCTCGGGTATCGTTGCTCACCAGGATAAGCCCGCGGCGGTTACCCTCCGCGAACGCGTAGCTGTGCACGCGGGGAATGTCGCTGATGGTCATCTCTTTAGGATCGCGGGAGGGACCGTAGCCAGCGCCAAAGCGGTTGGTAACGCTGAACTTCGGGTCCGCACCGCCGTGCACGGTTTCGATCAGATTTCCGCCGACGACCTGGTTGGCGATATGGTGGGCAAGAAAGCGCGGTCGATACCGGCGCTGCTCCGAGTTACCGATGCGCAGCACGCCGCCCCAGCCGCGGATCGCGTCAGGCAGGTTTCCGAAGGCGCCTCCGGGGTTGAAGCTGAATTGCGACAGATTGAAGTTCTGCACTGTCCGTGCGCCGTGCGTTTTTAGCAGAATCAGCCCGGTATGAAAGGCCGACATGCCGCCCGTTCGGCCCGCGAGCATTTTATTAATGCGCTCGAGCGGCGGGTTATCGTCGCTGAAGGTCGTGTGGTAGTTCAGGCCCTCATAAATGGAGATCTCTTTGCCCAGCTCGGCTGTTACGCGAAGCGCATCAGACCACTTGTTGTGGCGCGAGTCGTTCCAGATATGCCAGGCGCTGGCGAAGACAAAGTCGTAGAAGCCGTGCAGGTCTCCCGCGGCTTCCAACTGGTCGTCGTAAAGCCCGAAGATGTGGTAACCGCTGATGGTCATACGGTCAAACTGCGGATGCTCGCGCAGACCGTTCGCGCCGCAGCCCTGCTCGTTGATGTGGAAAATGTATTTGCCTTCCTCGTAGTGGGGGGACTGCTTGATGCGGTCGATCAGCGCGGTCCAATAGTCGGATCCGTAAAAGCCGGTGCCGAAAAAGGTGATGGCTTCGTTACCGAACTGGATGTGGATCTTGTCGAAGACCTCCGACCACGGGCGCTCCTGGCCGAGGCGGGCACGCAGGGCGCCTCCGCGGGTGCTCGGCGGGCCCGCATGGTACTCCATCAGCAGGTCCATTTCCTCGAGCTTCATCGTGCCCGGAAGGTTGGCCCAGGGGTCCGCGCCGATGTGCGCGCAGAACTCGTAGAATTCGTGCGTGCCAAAGGGGTCCGTGCCTCGATGGCCGACGCCATCCTGCGCGAAATTCTCCCGTTGCGGCAAAAGCCAATTGTAAAGGGCGTCGCGGTTATTGCGCAGGTAGCGCACCGACCCCGGATTCAGGAACCGGAAGGTCTCGATGATCTCGTCGCGGAAGGCTGTAGGATTGTCGGGATTGGCGACGTACTCGTTTTTCCAAAGGATGAGATTGTCGATCAGGACTTCGCCGCCGTCGGCGCGTGCTTGCAGGTTGAAAATCGGGTTCTGTCCCTGAGGGATCGCGTCAACCGTAATCGACACCGTGAATTCCTGCCATTCGTCGGTTGGCTGCAGGGTTTCCCCGCTTCCGGAAATATTGGGTCCAACGTAAAGCGTGGGCGTACCGCTGGCGGCCTTGGCCCACAGCGTAGCCGTCCACTCACCGTCAACGGGCGCCGCCTCGTGAAACTGCACCCGCTGCGCGAAATGGGCGGGACCGTTCCGCCCATCAATCTTCATCGCGGCGTACTGGCCTCCGGGCGGCACATCGCCGGTAACGATTTCCGTCTTTCCGTTTGTGATGAAGTTGTTGTTGATCTCGTAGACACGCTTGCGCTTGCCGTCGACGTTGCGTCGGCGTAGCTCACGCCAAGGGTGCTGGCCCTGGGTCAAATCGGACCAGTCGAGCAGCACGCCCGCTACCCATCCATCGACTTCCCAGGTCACGGGCTGGTCAAATTGGTAAAAAAGCGTGTCGCGGTTGTGTAACGGATGTGATCGGACTTCGACTCCCGTGATTTCGACTTCTTTCCAGATGTCTGGTCCGCAAACAATGGTGCCGGTTGCGCCGATGTGTTCCTCGGGCAGAGTTTCGTTCGCATTGTATCGCTGGGTGTAGAAGCCCATCGGGTCCGGTTGGTCGGCGGGGCCAATCAGGTGGAGCCGGTTGATGCCACCTTCAAAGTTTTCCTGAACGCGGTTTTTCAGCGTGATCGCGCTGTAAAAGTCATCACTGCCGAAATGAATGCCGAGACGCTCGACATCCGGCACAAGCACTTGGTCAGTCAGGGTAACGGTAGTCAGCTCAGCCGCACCGAAGGCGGCAGAAACGGCAGCACCCGCCGCAAGGGCAGAAATTGCGGCATGAACGAGATTAGATCGAGAAGAAAAGGCCATGGTTGATTGGACGTTCAATAAGCTAAGCTTTCGCTTATCGTCTGTGGACAATCCCTCAACCCGGAAGGTCCAGTCGAGAGCCAAATTTTGCGCAAATCCTTAAATCGTTACCGAGATTTATGTGCGTTGTGCGGATACGGCCCAAGCGGGTCCTCATTTGCCCATACGGAAAAGGGTTCGCGGCGGGCCGTTGTGCGGGCCTACCTTGCATTTCGGACGTTTCGCGGTAGACTTGCGGGCTTCTATCGATGGCGAAGGTGAAGACGTTCGACGGCCTGGACGTAACGCTTGCGGGCGAAACGCTCCAAGCTATGCCAGGGGGCGCCCTTTGGTGGCCGATTGAGGATGCCCTGCTCGTTGCGGATGTCCACCTCGGGCGAGCCGCCGCGCGCCGGGCGGCGGGGATGGTCTTGCCGGAAGGCACCGATGCCGCCGACCTCGCCCGGCTCGGCGAGCTGCTTTGTTCCCTTGGGGCGCGCCAGTGCGTGATCCTTGGCGACTTAATTCACGCGCCTGCTGGCCTCGGCGACTCCATGCGGGAGCGCCTGGGCGCTTTTTTTACCGCGCACCCGCAGGTCGCCTTC
>JBHJGW010000269.1:0-2285 GCA_050331415.1 Opitutales bacterium
AGGTCGGGGCGGAGTCGATCACCTCCTTGATGAGCGGCAGGGTAATCGGGTGCTGGACGAGGCGGATGAGATCGATGGCGCGGCTGAGCAATTGGCGGAACGAATTCTTCCAGTACTCCTCGTTTTTACTCCCGAAGTTTGACTGCGAACCGGCCCGGCAGACATCCTCAAAAAGCTGGACAAGGTTCAAGGTCAGGCTGACCCCCGGCATGGGATGACGGCCTTCGTAATCGAGAAAATTGAGCTGCCAAGGGCCGCCCGGCGCAAAAACGACGAGGTCCTGTTGCCGCCCACAGGCGGCGGCGTACCGCTGCCAAAGCGCACATTCGTCACTCTTGTAGGTCAGGACCAGCCCGCCGAAGCCCGCTTCGAGAAAACTGCGGGCAAGGGTGGCTCCGCTGCCGCTGGTCTTGCCCGAGCCGATGCCGCCGAAAATCTTCACGCCTTCACAGGCGTCGCGGATCGTCCAGGGGTCGCGGTCCGAAAGCGACACCAGCGTCGTGTCGAGGTAGTCCGGAGTGACCGAAGGCGTCGGGGACAAGACCGCGCCGAGGGGCCGCTTGAGCCGCTGGGCAAAGGACGACCAGGAAGGCGTTGAGCCCCCCGCACCGCTTCCCTTTCCCCACGGCGTGGCCATGCCTTAGGTAGAAGCGAAGCAGCCCGGAAAACGCGAGCCAAGAATGCCTCGGGCAGGCCCTCACAAACTGCCTTTGCCCCAAAGGAGAGATGTCTGTATCAACTTTCCCTCTTTGGAACCTTCTTTCTTCCCCTCCTTGGTATCAACTTTCCCTCTTTGGAACCTTCTTTCTTACCCTCCTTGGGAAAATACCTACCGAAGCAAGAAAATTCCCGGCAGACTGAAAATCCACCCATCGAGAATCGTTGGGCTATGCAGAGGGTTTTCAGGATGCTCCGGATCACAACCAGCAAATCGGTTCAGGCAGCTCAGCACTACTTTGACCATGCACTGACCAAAGGGGACTACTATCTGGAGGGTCAGGAAATCAGCGGTGACTTTGGCGGGATTGCCGCCCAGTGGCTGAAGCTCGACGGAGCGGTCGATAAGCAGACCTTTGATGCGCTCCTGAACAATCGCCGCCCGGATGGTTCCCGGCTGACCGCGCGCGACAATCCGAACCGCCGCCCCGGCTACGATTTTACCTTCGACGTGCCCAAATCGGTGAGCGTGCTGCACGCCATTACCGGCGACGCGCGCCTGGTGGAAGCCATGCAAAGGGCGGTTCAGGAAACCATGGCGGAGATCGAAAAGGCGATGCACTGCCGGGTGCGCAAGCATGGAGCCTTTGAGGACCGCCTGACCGGCAATATGGTGTGGGCACCCTTTACCCATTTCACCACCCGGCCAGCCGATGCCTCGTCTGCATTGGCCGAGGGCGTCCCGGACCCGCATCTGCACATGCACGTGTATGCGCTGAACGCGACCTTTGATCCGAAGGAAAAGCAGTGGAAAGCGGGCGAATTCAGCCGGATCAAGCGGGACGCAAGCTACTATCAGGCCGCCTACCACGTGCGCCTGGCCGGTCACTTCCAACGCCTCGGCTACGAAGTTGCAGCGACCAAGGACGCCTTTGAAATCGCGGGTATCCCCAAAAGCCTGACGGAGCGGTTCTCCCGCCGGACAGACCACATCAACGCGCTGGCGGTGGAAAAGGGTATTATCGACGCAAAGCAGAAGGCGGAACTGGGGGCCAAGTCCCGGCGGAACAAGCGCCATGACTTTTCCTTGCCGGAGTTACGGGAAGCCTGGACGAAGGCGCTGACCGGCGGCGAGTGCGGGCTGTTGCATAAGGTCAGCGCGGAGGCCGAGCGTCGCGACGGTCAGGCGGCGATGATCGACGCCAGAGCCACCCGGCACGGTCTTGATTTCGCGTTGGAGCATGAGCTTGCGCGGGTGTCGGAAACCTCGGAAAAGCGGCTGCTGGGCAGCGCGCTTAAACATGCCGTGGGAAAGACCTCGGTCGAGCGCATGGAGGCGGAACTTACCGCGAAACCGGGGCTCTTGCGCGCCAACATTGGTGGAGAGGCGCGGCTGTCCACCCAGGCGGTGCTTCGCGAGGAAAAGGAACTGCTGCGGCTGGCCCGCAGCGGACGCGGGCGATGCCGTCCCCTGGTTCCAGAAGACTACCATTTCCAGGAGGCGCTGTTTCGCGATCCTGACAAAGACACTGCGGAACAGAAGGCGGGCGTACTGCACGTGCTCAAGTCCCAGGACTGGGTCGTTGGGCTGGTCGGCAGAGCGGGCAGCGGCAAGACGACTTTGCTCA
>JBHJGW010000270.1:0-18423 GCA_050331415.1 Opitutales bacterium
TGACGACGGTGATCGTGTCATCGTTACGCCACTGGATTTCATTACCGACGGCATGCCAGTAGAGCCGGAGCCTATCGTGGCCGAAGCCCAATCCGCCGCCGTCGGCAATGTGTCCGCTGGTTCCCGCTAACCGCAAGAGGCTGCAACTTCGATCGCTCAAGATCGTCACCCTCAACGCCGAACCCCAAATCTCCCAACCCAACCGTCCATGATCGCCTGGTTTGCTCGAAACGGCGTCGCCGCCAATCTGCTGGCTGCTGCCATTGTGACGGCGGGCATTGCCGGCCTGCTCAACGTCAAGATCGAGTTGTTTCCGCAATTCTCGCTGGACCGCATCAGCGTGACGGTGCCGTATCGCGGAGCGAGTCCGGCCGAAGTCGAGACGCAGGTGATCGAGCGTGTCGAAGAGGCTATCCAGGACGTCGAAGGGATCAAAGAGGTCGTTTCAACGGCCAACGAAGGCGTGGGCACAGTGGTGGCGGAGATCGATACCGGCTACGATGCCCGCGAGGTCCTCGATGACATCAAGACCAGGGTCGACGCGATTAGCACCTTTCCGGTGGAAACCGAGCGACCGGTAGTCCAAGAGCTCTTGATCCGCCGTGAGGTAATGGGCGTCAACGTTTCCGGAAACACCGACGAGCGGACGCTGAAGGAGCTCGCGGAACGGGTTCGTAGTGACATTCTCGAACTGCCGGGCGTCACTCAGGTAGAAATCGATACCGCCCGCGATTATGAAATTTCGATCGAAGTGTCGGAAGAGACGCTGCGCCGCTACAATCTGCGCTTTACGGATATCGCCAGCGCGGTGCGTAACTTTTCCATCGACGTACCGGGCGGCAACCTGCGCACGCGGGGCGGCGAAATCCTGCTGCGAACGCAGGGGCAGGCCTATGTGCGGGAGGACTTCCTCGACATCCCTGTGGTGGTGCGCGACGATGGTTCCCGCCTGACCGTGGGTGACCTTGCCACCGTCGAAGACGGCTTTGTCGAAAACCCGGTCATCGGGATGCTCGACGGTCTTCCCTCCATCGGGATGACAGTCTATGAGGTGGGTGACCAGAACCCCCTCGATATTGCCAGCAAGGTGAAGGCTTTCCTGGCAGAGAAGCAGGCGGAAATGCCGCCGGGGATCAAGCTCACCGGCTGGCGCGACATTACGGTGTACCTGACCGGGCGACTGAACATGCTCATCAGCAACGGCGCCATTGGCTTTGGCCTCGTCCTTTTGGTATTGGGATTGTTCTTACGCCCGTCGTTGGCGTTCTGGGTTACCCTGGGCATTCCCATTTCGTTCCTCGGTACCTTTGCGCTGATGCCGTGGTTCGACGTGTCGATCAACCTCATCTCACTGTTCGGGTTCATCCTGGTACTTGGAATTGTCGTCGATGACGCCATTGTCGTCGGGGAGAGCGTTTTCACGGAATTCCAGAAAGGCGGTCACCGGCTGGACGCGACCAAAACCGGGCGCGTCAACGCCAGTATCGCCGGTACCCGGGCTGTCAGTACGCCGGTTACGTTTGCCGTGCTGACCACGGCGGTGGCCTTTACGCCACTGCTGAATTTGCCGGGTTTCCAGGGCAAATTTTTGAAGGCGATACCGCTGGTGGTTATCCCGACGCTTCTGTGGTCGCTGGTCGAGTCAAAGCTCGTGCTGCCGTACCACCTGTCGCTGTGCAAGGTCGGCAAAAACCGCCAGACTTCCGAGCTGGGCTGGCTTAGCCGGGTCCAGCGTTCTGTTGCAAACGGCCTGGAGCGGTTCATCGACAAGGTGTATAACCCCTTGTTACGGCTTGCTCTGAAATTCCGTTACGCTTCGGTAGCGGCTTTTGTCGGCATCTTCATCCTTACCATGTCGCTGGTGGCGGCAAAGGTGATCCGCTTCATGCCTTTTCCGCCGGTGCCGTCAGACTACATTTTTGTCAACCTGGCCTATCCGGACGGCACCCCGATCGAGATCACACAGCGCGGGCTCGACCGCGTCGACCGCGCGCTCAATGACGTTGTCAACGACGTGACCTCCGCGGGCCGCGAAAATCCCATCAAAGTGCGTTCGAGCATCCTCGGCGCGGCGATCGCTGGCGGGGGGCCGGGCGGCTCGGTGCAGAGCGGCGCCCAGAGCCATTTGGCGACGTACATCGTCGAGCTGCAGCCCGGGGAAAACCGCTCCCGCCAAGACAATGCGGTGGCGCTTTCCAACCGCTGGCGCGAGGCCATCGGCCAGTTGCCGGGCATCAAAGAGCTTTCTTTCGAGGCGGAGGCCGCGGGCGGGCAGGGTTCGCCAGTGAACATTCAGGTAAACAGCCGCAACCGCGGTGACTTGCGACCCATCGCCGATGAGATTCGCGCTGCACTCGGTACTTACAGTGGCCTCTACGATATCACCGACAATCTGGCCGACGGCCAACCGGAAATTCAACTCGGCATCAAACCCGAGGCGGAGTTGCTCGGTCTGTCTCAGGCCGACCTTGGGCAGCAGGTGCGCGCCGCGTTTTTCGGCATCGAGGCGCAGCGGGTTCAACGGGGGCGTGAGGATGTACGCGTGATGGTGCGCTACCCGGAAGAAGAGCGCGTAAGCGTTGGCGATCTGGAGAATTTGCGCATTCGCACGCCGGATGGGCGGGAAGTGCCGATTCAGGAGGTCGCCGAGTTCGAGATCGGCACCGGCTTTGCCTCGATCCGGCGCGTCGACCGGCAACGCGTGGTCAACATTTTTGCCAGCGCCGACAAGACCTCCCCGGGTTTCGACCTCGAAGTGATCAAGGACGACCTAGTGGAGAATGTCCTGCCGGAAATTTTCGCAAAGTATCCAGGTGCCAATTACACGTTGGAGGGGGAGAGCCGTGAGACCGAGGAGAGTAACGCGGCGCTCCTCGCGAGTGGTTTTCTCGTGCTTGTGGCGATCTACGCTATGCTGGCGATCCCCTTCAAGAGCTACACCCAGCCGGTGATTGTCATTACGGCGATTCCTTTCGGGCTCGTCGGCGCTATCCTCGGCCATTGGATCATGGACAAGCCGATCAGCACGCTCTCCGTATACGGGATTATGGCGCTGACTGGCGTGGTGGTGAACGACTCACTGGTCCTCGTGGACTTTATCAACCGGCAGTTTCGCGGAGGACATCCGCTCCTCGAGGCGGTTCGCACGGCAGGCGCGGCCCGTTTTCGGCCGATTCTATTGACCTCGCTGACGACCTTTTGCGGATTGATTCCCATTCTGCTGGAACGCTCCCTGCAAGCGCAGTTTCTTATTCCCATGGCCATCAGCCTGTCGTTCGGCATCCTGTTCGCTACCGGTATCACGCTGCTGTTGGTCCCGGCAAGTTACATGATCCTTGAAGATATCAAAGTGCTCATTGGGTCCGGCTGGAACTGGTTCCTCGGTCACGGAGGCCGGCCCGAGCTGAGCGACAACCGCACCCAGCCAAGAGTCGAAGCCGTCGAGATCTGAGCGCGAGTCAAGCCCTCTGGCCAATCAGCAGATGGCAGGTGCAGGTTCCGGGCAAGCCGCAAACCGGGCGTCTTTGGGAGCGCCGAAAACTCAACGGTAAGGATCGAACAACTTCAAAACGGCGTCGATGAGCGAAACCCCTGGCTCGCGGCGGCGCTCACCGCCAAAGGAGTGCAGGTGCCCGTGATCGTCGGAGGATTCGACCGTTCCGCCAGCGGGTCGCTCGGGCATGCGAAAGTCGGGCTCGACTTGGTGGCGCAGGATGGCGTTGCGCTCCTTGACGAGACCGCCCGCACGCGCCCACTCGATCAGGTGCGCCAGCTCCCCGCCATCGAGCCAGATGCCGTGCAGGCGACACCAGTCGACGATCACGCCGGAGCCTTGCTGGTACTGCTTGAAGGGCATGAATTCGCTGCAAACCGGGCATTTTAAGTAGCCGCGGTCCTGGAGTTGCACGCGGTCGCGCCGAATTTCGGCGAGAAGTTCGTCGTCGACGCGGAAGACCGTTTTGATCTGATGCGTCAGCAGGTACTCCAGCTCACCTTGGTCGAACCAGAGGCCACCGGATTGCGGGCACTGGTCTACTTCGATGGTTTCACCGTCGGTCTGGATACTTACCAGCCGCATGGGCTTTCCCGTGATGGGGGACGGGCGGCGGGAATCGCCGGCGGAATTCACATTGCGGAGGTTGACGAAGTCTACCTCGTTGCGGTGACCGCAGTAACCGCAATTGACGGAACCAACCGAAAGGGGAGCACCACAAGTCGAACACAGAGCCATGGATAAGGGAGCAGGGAAGAAGCAAGGAGGTGGCAACTGGCGGGCAGCCGGGCCGAACTCCAAATCACCACGGAAAGCTGGCTAGCTTGCAGGCGGCGGTGGCGGTGGAGCCGGCGCAAAAAGACTGCTCAGCTCGGGTACTTGCCCGGCCGTGCTCCAGCCGTTCATGCCGGCCCGCCAGACGTGCGTCTGCGGCGTCAGGTGGCCCTGGGCGGCTTGCTGCTGCAGGGAGTTGAAGTCGTACGGGCCCATCGTCTGGCCGTTGACCGCCACGTGGAAGGCTGCGGGAGGCGGGGGAGGCGGGGGAGCATTTTGCCCCGGGAAGGCCGCTGGACCTTGGGGAGCTTGCGACTGGCCGAACGCATTTACCATTTGCCCTGCCATGGCAAACCCTGCGCCGAGGCCCATCCCTTCGGATGCGCCACCGCCTGCCGGGTTGTTCGCAGCGGCTTCCACCGCGTTGGCGCTCTGGAACTTCATATACGCATCCAGGTTTCCGATGGCCCCCATGCTCGCGCGCTTGTCCAGTGCCTCCTCGACGGCGGGCGGTACGGAGATGTTTTCGACGAGCAGCTTGGAGAGCTCGATGCCGTATTCCGCCATTTCCGGGGCGATCCGTTCGGCGAGGAGGTCTCCAAGTTCGTCGTAGCGCGCGGCGACATCGAGCACGGGCACTCGGGCCTCGGCCAGCTTGTCGCTGAAGCGGCTCACGATGATGTTGCGCAGCTGGTCGACGATTTCTTCGGTGGTGAAATGACCGTCGGTGCCGACGATTTCGCGAAGAAAGGTCGGCGCGTCAGCCACGCGCATCGAGTAGGTGCCGAAGGCGCGCACGCGTACTGCGCCGAAGTCGGCATCCCTCAGGATGATCGGGTTTTTCGTGCCCCATTTCTGGTCGAGAAATCGAGTCGTCTTGACAAAGTAAACCTCGGCCTTGAACGGGCTTTCGAAGCCATGCCTCCAGCCCTTGAGCGTCGAAAGGACGGGCAGGTTGGCAGTGGTCAGCTCGTACATTCCGGGCGCGAACACGTCGGCGAGTTTGCCCTCGTTGACAAACACCGCCATCTGCCCTTCGCGCACGGTCAGCTTCGCGCCGTTCTTGATTTCGTTACCGTACCGTTCGAAGCGGTAAACGATCGTATCCCGCGAGTCGTCCGTCCACTCGATGACGTCGACGATCTCACCGCGCAGCTTATCCCAGAAGGCCATGCCCTTGAGGCTAGCATCCGAGGCCCGCTTGACGAGGGCAAAATGCCAGCCGGGCCTTACAAATTGAGGGCTCCGGTGCTGTCCCCGAAACGCGGAACTTCGTGGCCAGCGGTGGCCAGCATGCCCAAATAGAGGTTGCACATTGGAACATCATCAAAACGCAGGTGCCGCCCCCCTTCGACTGGCCCGCCCGCGAGCAGCACCGGCAAGTCGCTGTGGTCGTGGCGATTGCCGTCGGCGATGCCGCCTCCGTAGACGACCATCGTAGAGTCGATCAGGCGACGGCCCTCGCCGTCGTGCGTTTCCGCCAGGCGTTGGACGAAGCGAGCGAAGTGGCGCAAGTAGAAAGCGTCGATCTTTTTGAGGTGTTCGATCTTCGCTTGTTCGCCCTTGTGATGCGAGAGGTGGTGGTGGCCGCCCCGGACGTCGATTTCGGGAAATGTGCGGTTGCTGCCGTCGTGTGCCTGCAAAAAGGTAGCCACGCGCGTATTGTCGGACTGGAACGCGAGGATCATCATGTCAAACATCAGGTCCAGATAGGCACCGTAGCTGGCCGGGATTCCTGGGGGTACTTCGGCGCCTTCCGGCGGGCTCGGTTGGGCTTCGCGACTGTCCAACCGCCGCTCGACCGACCGGATCGATTCGTAGTAGGCCTCCAGGTGATCACGGTCTTCCGCGGACACGCGGCGGGACAGACGCGCCGTGTCTTCGCGCAGGGCATCGAGGATGCTCTGCCGGCGCTGCAAACGGCGCTCCATCAAAGCGGTTTCGTGCGGGTCACCGGTTCCGAAGAGCTTCTTGAACACCTCGCGCGGGTTGATCTCTGGCTGGAGTGGCGTGGTTTCGTCCTTCCAGGCAAGGTTGTACTGGTAGGCACAACTGTACCCGCTGTCACACGTTCCGCTGGTGCGACGATCGCTTGCCGAAAGCTCCAGCGAACGGAAGCGGGTGTTCCCGGAAAGGTGGTCAGCCATTATCTGGTCGATCGAGCGGCCGAGACGGACATCCGTCCCTCCGGTCTTCTTGGCCTGCAAGCCGGTGAGAAAGGTAGCCGTGGCGCGAGCATGGTCACCGGCACCGTCTCCATTGCCGTAAGCGTTCTTATGGGAAAGGCCACTCACGACATTTACGAAAGAGCGGAGGGACTCGAGAGGCTGCAGAGTTGGCGGTAGCGCCGCGGGGAGTCCCGACCCTCGGCCGAGACGCCAGTTTTCGAGAACCACGCCGTTCGGATGATAGACGAAGGCTGTGCGCAAGGGTGGCACAGCACCGGGGCTCGGGTTCGGCGAGGCTCCAAGCCGCGCCGGCGCCAGGGAATTGATCAGAGGCAGGGCCAGGACGGTACCGACCTGCCGGAGAAAGGTGCGACGGGGAAGGTTCATGGGGCGGAGGGGGCAGGCGATGCGGATGCAAGAGGCGAGCCCGTTGGGGCAAATTCCAACGAAACGGCGGTAATCAATGCAGAGAGCCGATGATCATGGGCTTTGACATAAGCGGTAATGCGCTCCAAAGCCGCTTCATCGCGCCAGTCGAGGCCGCGCCCGCTGGCATAAATCGCGAATTTGTGTGCGAGGTTGCGGAGGAAATTTTCGGTGCGTTCCTCGCGGAGGTATCTTGCCAGGTCGAGGGGATCGCTGATCTCGGCGCCGTCGAAAAACGTTTCGGTGCCGACGGTGGCGCGTTCCTCATCGGGGCGCCAGCGGCCAATGCCGTCGAAATGCTCTAGGGACAGACCGATGGGATCCATGATGTCGTGGCACGAGGCGCAGGCGGGGTCGCGGCGGTGAGCGGTAAGGCTTGCCCGAAGATTCTCCGGGCTTTCAGCAGCTTTTTCGGGCAATGACGGCACGTTGTCCGGCGGGGGTGGCGGTGCCAGCCCCACCAGGTTTTCCAAAACCCATTGCCCCCGCAGGACGGGGCTGGTGGTCGTCGGGTGCGACGTCACGGTGAGGACGCTGGCGTGACTCCAGACGCCTCGCCGCGGAAGGCCCTTCAGGGACACTTGGCGAAACCTCGGCCCCTCAACGCCCTCGAGTCCGTAGTGGCGTGCAAGGCGTTGATTCACGAAAGTGTAGTCGGCGTCGAGGATGTCCAGAAGGGAGCCATCGACGGCGATCAAGTGCTCGAAGAAGCGCCGTGTTTCCTCTTGCATGGCGGCGCCCAGCTCCTTGTCGAAATCCGGGTAAGTCTTGTCGTCCGGGCGATGAATGGAGAGGTCTTGATAACGCCACCACTGAGCTGCAAAGTGCGTGGCCAGGCGGTGCGCCCTGTGGTCTGCCAGCATGCGCCGAATCTCAGGCTCGAGGTTGGCTGCAAGTTGGCCTTCCGCTGCCAGGGCGAAGAGCCGATCATCGGGCATCGAGCTCCACAGCGTGAACGAAAGCCAGCTGGCAAGATGAAACGGCTCGGTGCCCCGTTCATCACGGAAGAGGAACGACGGGCTTGTGAGCAGGTGTTCCAGCAGTGCTCGAAGGCCTTCCCGCGGGTTGTCGTCAGCCGCCTTCACGCCCAGATCGAAGGTCTCGCCCAAGGCGTGAAGTTCTTCGGGTGTTGCAGGCCGCCGGTAGGCGCGGCTTGCCAGTAGCTCGATGCCAGGCCGCAGCACCGCGAGGCTTAACTCGCTCGGGCGCTCGCCGAAGTAGCGTTGCAGAAACGGTGTCCAAAGCTCGCTTTCGGTTTGGTAGGGCCCATCGAGAGCAAGTCCGTGGAAGAAGAGGTTGCGATCATTCTGGCCGGACGGCAGCTCTGGCTGGTAATAATCGTTAAGAAACTCGGCGACAAATTCGTACCTGCCGGGCCGGTTAATCGTCACCTCTGCGGTGATCTCGGTAAGTCCCTCGCCGAAGTGCGCCGGGACTTCGGCCTCGGTCAGCACTTGCCCCGCAAAGGAGAGCTGTGCGCGCGCGAGTTCGTCTCCGGCCTGCTGGGCGGACAACTGGGCCGTCAGCCGGTAGGTCCCAGCTGCCGGGAAGGTTAGGTCCTGGTACGCTGCCGAGCGCCTTCCCGCGCTAGTCAGGGTTTGCGCGCCTGAGCGCAGGCCTTGGCCTTCGAACTCGCCCCCGCTGAGCGACCAGGTTCCCGGGGACATTTTGACCGGCACCGCGCGAAGCGAGGCCTCGGCCGCTGCCCCAAAATATTTTTCCAGGAGCATGGGCGTGACCCGTAACGTCGCCGCGGTTGTGTCGAAGCCGTACCCTGCGTCATCGGCGGGCAAGCGGTCGGCGAAGTCCGCGTCGATGTATAGGAGGTCTTCGAGGGTGTTGCGCAATTGGCTGCGGTTGAGACGACGAAGGGTTGCCGAGCCGCGCAAGTGATCGGCGGCTGCCTGGACGATTTCGGTATGAATAAATTCGGCGAGAGCCGAGCGGGCGTCCGGAGGCATGGGGTCTCCGCGGCGGTGCGGCATGTAGTGCGTCCGCAGGGCGTGGAGTATGCTGGGCCACCGTGCTGTTTCCTTCGCGAAGGCCTTCGCATTTGCGATCTCCATCAGATCCAAGTCCGCGTCGAGGCCTACGAGTCCATGACAGTCAAAGCAATACCGGTCCATGACTTTGCGAGCGTCCGCCCAGCAAGCTACTGTTTCCGTCGGCTCAGCCCCTTGAATTGCTGGCAAGGCCACGCTGTACACGAGCGCGAAGGCAATGAATGGGCGGACCGAATTCATGATCCCGGGTAACAAACAGAGAAGAATAAACGGCTGAGCCTAGCTTATGGCAAGCTCGAGCCGCGCTTATCTCGGTTTCGGTTTGCGGATAATTCCGTTAAACCGGCTGACGCCAACCGCCTCCCTAGGGGAATGTGCTTTGGACCCTCATGGCGTTCAGACTAGCGTTGTCGGTGACGAAAAAGCCCGCCGAACGGCGGGCTTTGCAAAAGGGGTTTCGCAAGGGAAGGTTGATCAGCTGACAGCAGCTTCCTGATGGAACTCGAGCTTCTTGCCATCTTCAGCAACTTCGGCGGTGATGGGCTCGCCGCGCCTGAGGTCCCCGCGGAGGATACCTTCCGCCAGGGGGTCTTCGACATAGCGCTCGACTGCCCGGCGTAGCGGGCGTGCGCCGAATTTCTCATCGTAGCCGTGGTCAACCAGGAATTGCTGAGCGTCGGGCTGCACGGTGAGCTCAATGCTCTGACCGGCAAGGCGCTTGATGACTTCGCTGAGCTCCAAGTTGACGATCCGGATGAGATGTTCGCGCTCAAGGCGCTGAAAGATGACAATCTCGGAGAGGCGGTTGAGGAACTCCGGCTTGAAGACCTTTTTCGTCTCATCGAGGATTCGCTCCTTGATCCGGTCGAAGTCCTTGGCGTCGTCCATGCCCACGTCGAAGCCCATCGACGTGTTCCGCTGGAGATACTCGGCACCGACGTTGGACGTCATGATGAGAATCGTATTGCGGAAGTCGACGGTGCGTCCGAGAGAGTCTGTCAAACGGCCTTCCTCGAGGACCTGCAGCAGGATTTGCGCGACATCCGGGTGGGCCTTTTCAATCTCGTCAAAAAGGATCACGCAGTACGGTTTGCGCCGCACCTGCTCGGTGAGCTGACCACCTTCCTCGTAGCCGACGTATCCCGGAGGTGAGCCGATCAGGCGGCTGACGGCAAATTTCTCCATGTATTCGGACATGTCGATCTGCATCAGCGCATCGCGATCGCCAAACATCTTCTCGGCCAGCAGCTTCGCCAGGTACGTTTTGCCAACGCCTGTGGGTCCGAGGAACATGAACGAACCGATCGGCCGCTTCGGATCCTTGAGGTCGGCGCGGGAGCGACGCAGAGCACGGGCCACAACCTCGGTGGCGCTGTTCTGGCCGACGAGCTCTTCCTGCAGTTCCTCTTCGAGCTTGAGGAGCTTCTGCGACTCGGTTTCCTCCATCCGTGAAAGCGGGATTCCCGTCCAGTCAGCTACGACTTGGGTAACTTCATCGACGTCCACGGTGATGCGGTGTTCCTCGCGGTTCTTCTTCCACGCGTCGATCATCTCGTCACGCTGCTGACGAAGGTTTTTCTCCTGGTCGCGGTATTTGGCCGCCTCCTCGAACTTCTGGTGTGCGATGGCATCTTCCTTCTGCTCGCATACGGATTCGATACGCGAGCCGAGCTCCTCTATTTCCGGCGGGCGGTTGAGGCTTTCGATGCGTGCACGGGAGCCAGCCTCATCGAGAACGTCAATTGCCTTATCCGGCAGAAACCGCGCCGTGATATAGCGGTCCGAAAGTTTCGCGGCAGAATCGAGCGCACTGTCGGTAAATTCGCACTTGTGGTGGTCCTCGTACTTTCCGCGGATGCCCTTGAGGATCTGGATCGTGTCCGGGATGTTCGGTGCTTCGACCTTCACCGACTGGAAGCGGCGGTCGAGCGCGCTGTCCTTCTCGATGTACTTGCGGTATTCGCCGAGAGTTGTCGCGCCGATGCACTGAAGCTCTCCGCGGGAGAGGGCGGGCTTGAATATGTTCGACGCGTCCATCGCGCCCTCCGCAGCCCCGGCGCCGACGATGGTATGGAGCTCGTCGATAAAAATGATGACGTTTTTCGCGCGGCGAATTTCGTCCATCACAGCTTTGATCCGCTCCTCGAACTGGCCGCGGTACTTAGTGCCGGCAACCATAAGCGCGAGGTCGAGCGTGATGACCCGCTTGTCCGCAAGAATTTCCGGGACATTGCCCTGAGCGATTTCTTGCGCGAGGCCTTCCACGATCGCCGTCTTGCCCACGCCCGCTTCCCCGATCAACACAGGGTTGTTCTTGGAACGGCGGCAGAGGATCTGAATAACCCGGCGAATTTCCTTCACGCGGCCCACCACGGGGTCGAGCTCGCTGTTGCGAGCGAGTTCGGTCAGATCACGGCCGAAAGCCTTCAGTGCAGGTGTTTTCACGTCCTTGCGGGATTCCTCGCCGCCGCCGACGCCCGAGGGTTGGGCGCCAGCCTCGTCGCCTTCACCCGCGAAATTGGGGTCGAGCTCTGCGAGAATTTGGTTACGGCAATTGTCGATATCGACATCGAGACTCTTGAGGACGCGCGCAGCTACGCCCTCACCTTCGCGAAGCAGGCCCAAGAGGATGTGCTCGGTCCCGATGTAAGAGTGATTCAGCGCCTTCGCTTCCTTGCCCGCCAGCGCCAGTACTTTTTTAACGCGCGGGGTGTAGGGTATGTTGCCGGTCGGCTTCGTCTCAGGGCCGGTCCCGACCTGTTTTTCCACCGCCGAGCGTACCGTGTCGAGGTCGAGGCCCATCTTCTGGAGCACGTTGACCGCGACACCCTGGCCGAGGTTGATCAGGCCGAGCAGCAAGTGCTCGGTGCCGACGTAATTGTGATGAAAACGATCGGCTTCCTTGCGAGCCAGTGCAAGCACTTGCTGGGCACGCGGGGTAAAGTTGTTCATCGGTTCAGGCATAGTTGATTATAGGCTTGAGCAATTCCTAGTCCCGATCCGACGCATTGTCAAAATTGGGCTCAGGAAGGCGGACGATTTCTTCTCGGATAAGGTCGGCGCGCTGGAGGTCCCGGCGGCGGCTGGTGAGCGCCTCATGTGCCAGAACCTGCACGTGGGCCGGTTGGGTTTCGATAAAGAGGCGATCGAGCCGGGCGCGCTCCCCCACCGGCAGGAACCCAAGGTCACAGGCCAGCCGAAGCAGGGAGAGGTGGTTCATCGCCTCTGACGATGAAAGGACCCGGGCATGACGCAAAGTCCCAAAAGCGCGGCCAATTCGGTCGTGAAGCACCGCGGCATCTTTTTCGAGCAAGCGCAGCCGAGCGTTCTCTTCCTGCTCCACAATGGTTTTGAGCACGCCGGTCAGCTTGTGCATAATTTTGCCTTCAGACTCGCCCAGGGTCTGCTGATTGGAAATCTGGAAGAC
This sequence comes from Opitutales bacterium, assembly GCA_050331415.1. Lineage (GTDB taxonomy): Bacteria > Verrucomicrobiota > Verrucomicrobiia > Opitutales > Cerasicoccaceae > DAIQNO01. The sequence goes on from JBHJGW010000270.1 coordinate 12,292, forward strand.
GCTCCCGGAGGCGTCCGAGCCCTCGCCGAGCCAACCGCGCACGGCGAGACCGAGTTGCCCGACGGCCCGGATGACCTTTTCCATCTCCCCAGAAATAACGAGGCCCGGCAGGTGCATCATGACGGACGCACGCAGGCCTGTGCCGGTGTTGGTCGGGCAGGCGGTCAGGTAGCCGAGTTCGGGGTCGAAGGCGAAGTCGAGGCGCTCCTCCAGACCGGTGTCGAGCGCATCGATCTTGCTCCAGAGCTTGTCGAAATCGAAGCCGCGCTCGAGCATCTGGATGCGCAGGTGGTCCTCCTCGTTGATCATCACAGCGCTTGACTGATCCACGGTGATCACCACGGCGGAACCGGGTTTCTGCTCGGTCAGCTCCCGGCTGATGAGATGGCGCTCAACGAGCACTTGACGCTCGATTTCTTCGAGCTGATCGACCGGCAGGAAGAGTCCTTGCGCAAATTTGGGCTCGTGCGACAAGGCGGCTTCAACTTTTTGCAGGATGTCGCGCCGTTGCGCCATTTCGGCCCATTGCGGAAACCGGTAGCCGCGCAAATTCCGCGCAAGGCGGATACGCGAACTGAGTACAATGGCCTCGGTATCCGCAGCGGTGTCCGTAATCTCGTTACGGAGCTCGAAAATGGGTTGTATCTTCAGCGTCATGCGCAGGGTCGTCGGTTAACATCGGCCCGTGGCCGCGATTTATAAGTCGGAACCGCTATCGGAGTCGGAGGGTTCAGCACGTTCGCGAAGCGCCTTTAGCGCGTCGCGCAATTTGGCCGCCTCCTCGTAGCGTTCCTCGGCAACGGCGTTGGCGAGATCTGTTTCCAGCTGCGAACGCTCCCGCTGCTTCTCGATGCGGGCGAGCATCCGACGGGGCGCCTTGCCGTGGTGAATCTGGTCTTTCTGCATGTTGGCCAGCATCGGCATGACAAAGGCAGAGAGCTCGCTGTAGCAGTCTGGACAGCCCAGACGATGATGTTTCTTGAAGTCTTGCGGCGTCAGTCCGCAGGTACCACACTGCAGCGTGGCCATCGCGGTTGCTACTCCTCCGCCGCTGCTGGCCTCGACGAAAGGGGAAGGGCCTTGAGCCAGCAATTCTGCCAGAGAGATGCCTTGCGGGTCTGTAATCCCTTTCTGGTAGGGGCAGGTCTCGCAAAAATCGAGCTTCTTGATCTGGTTGTTGACGATCTGGGTGAGGTGGACCGTCGCCGGTTTGTTGCAGTTACCGCATTCTTTAGGCTTACCCATGATGTCAGATTATTGCAGATTCGGGGCCAGTGCAATGCGCAAAGCCCCGCACCGGGAAATTCGTCGCAACCGTGTGCCGAAATCCGCCTGGTGAGCGGCACACATTTCGGTATAGCGTCCTTCAGACAAAGAGAGTGATTGGCGCGATTCTCCCGCCGTCACCAACAGCCTGGGCGTCAATGGGCGTCCCAAAGATAGCTGTCAGCTTCGAGCAGGAGCTGGGCTTCGTCGTCCAGCAGGCGCAGGCGCCAGGCGAGAACCGGAAGACCGGGTGGAGGCTTTTGCCGACCGGTCAAACCGATCCAAAGTTCCCGTCCTTCGCGATTTTCCGGCAGCGGAAAAGCTTTCGTGACGGGCTCGCCGCCGCCATCCGGCAGCAGATAGCTGAACTCGACGCGCACGGCCAGCGGAGCTACTTCCAGTTTCTCGGAAAAGGAGAAAACCTGGTAGTAACCCTCACGGGTTTCGGGATCGGTACGGACGATCGTCCGGCCCGGGCTGAACTCGCCGCCCTCGGGGTCTAGGTACTCGGCGATGCGGACAAACGCGTCGCGGGGCTTGTGGTACCAGCTGACAAACTCAAGCTGGAGAGGAAATCCCTCCGCAGAGGCTGTGGTCTCGCGGAGCGGCTCGTCATTTGTGCTGTCGTCCGCCGATAAGGGACGGAAACCCAAAGCAACCAGAACAGCGGCGGCGAGAACCAGGCTACTTCTGGCTGGCAGTCGTCTTAACACGCGCTTTCCGACGTTCCATGTAAGCTTTGCGACGACGACGTTTCTCGACTTTGTTTCGTTGTTGACCCATCTGGAGATTCAAACGCGATTCTGCCGCCTTCGGCAAGACTGAAAATATCGGACGTCGAACTTTTAAGCAAAAGCAGCCTCAAAGGCCCGGCGGAGAGCCTGCACCTCCTCGAATTCGCGCTTCGGAAGTTGTCGTCCGCCGAGGCTGCGGACGGGGGCGAGGCCTATCCGTGCATTCGTCAGGAAAGCCGCGTCGGCCGTTTGAATTGTCGTCGAATCGAGGCTTGCTACCTCCACCGCGCGGTGACGGAGGCTCTCCAAAAGCGCCAATGCACGTGCCCGTGCGAGGCCGGGGAGGGGGCCTCTCGGGCGAAGGGCAGGGGTCAACCAGCATCCGTTCGAGCGGAGGAAGACGTTGGCGTAGCAGGCTTCGGCGAGGCCGCCGTCGGGGTGCCACAATAGACCTTCATCGAAACCCGCTGCCTCCACCCGCCGCCGCGCCTCGCGATAGCTGAGGTAGCTCGCGACTTTCCACGCGCCATGTGATGCGATCTGGAAAAACGAATCCGTCGGATCGGTCAGCGCGACGCGCAAACCCGCTGCCCCCAATGCCGGCGGCAACGTTTCCGGGTGAAAGGTCGCGCAGAGCTCGAGACGCAGACCGAGGTCGAGCAGCGCGAGCCGCAGGGTGCCCGCCTGTTCCGGAACTGCTTCGCGAAAAAACGCTTCCGCTTCCGCCGTTTCTTTCTCGAGGTCGGTCGGTCCCTCCCAGCCAAAGTATGCCAGTGTGGCCCGCAGGCGCGCCAGGTGGTCGTCGCGCCAGACAAGTTGGCTCCGCCGCCAGCGCGCGGTGGTGAAACAACCTATGCCATGGCGGACAGCGGGCGCGGTCGCCGCCACCGAAGGGCCTTCAGATCCGCCTTTCCCGCGAAAATAGGTGAGGGTCTCGCTCATGCCGGCACTCCTCTACGCTGCAGCGCAGCGACAATCCCGCCGGCTTTAGCCAGCGTTTCCGCATACTCCGCTTCCGGTTCCGAGTCCCAAACAATCCCGCTGCCGACGTCGAAGGTCAACTCAGTCCCGCGGTGGACAACTGTGCGGATCGCGATATTGAAATCCGCGCGTCCCGAACGGCTGAAGTACCCAATGCTGCCGCAAAACGGGCCGCGTCGGAAGGGTTCGAGGGCGTCGATGATCTCCATGGCGCGAATTTTGGGCGCTCCCGTGATCGACCCCCCCGGAAGGCTCGCCGCAAGCAGATCAAGTACATCGTGCCCCGGCGCCAGCTCGCCGACGATATCGGCGACTCGGTGGTGTACGCTCGCAAAGGTTTCCAGCCGGCCCTCCTCGGCCACACGGATGCTCCCTGGTCGGCAGACGCGCCCGAGGTCGTTGCGCAGCAGGTCCACAATCATCCGCAGTTCTGCCTGCTCCTTGTCGCTGGCCGCAAGCTCGGCGCGGCGGGCGGTGTCTTCGGCGGGTGTCGTCCCGCGCGGCCGTGTGCCCTTAATGGGCGAGGCGTGCACCCGCCCGCCCTCGAACTCCCAGAAACGCTCCGGTGAGGTGCTCAGGAGGTGGCCGCCTCCAAAATCGAAAAACGCGCTGAAGGGCCCCGGATTTGTGTGGCGCAGGCGAGGGTAGAGAGCCGCTGCGGGCTCGGGCTGCCGCTGCCGAAAGCGTTGCGCAAGGTTGATCTGGTAGACATCGCCGCTTTCGATCCACGCCCGGGTCCGCTCCACGGCCTCAAGGTAGCCCTGCTTCGAACTTAGCGCCTCGAGACCGGCCTCGGCCAGTAGTTCCGCTGTTACTGGCGGAGCTCGGAGTTCCGGCTCCGCCACTGCTGCCGACAACGGTTTCAAATCGAGCCCGCCGTTGACACGCCAGGCGCGCCCTTCGCGATGGTCCCAGAGTAGCGCGCGGTCATACGCTGCGAGAGTCGCATCAGGCGGCTCTCCGGCAGCCGGGCAGTGCCGTCCACGAAATCTCTCGAGCAGACGACCCAGATCATACCCGAGGTAGCCCGCCACGCCGCCGGCAAAGGGCAAAGTGCAATCCTCGGGCGCACCTGCCACTGCCATCTCGTCGCGGACAAACTGGCAGAGTGCCCCCCATGCGCCAGCCTCGCCGCCCGAAGCCCTTGTGCCGGAGATCTCCCAGGAATCGCCTCGACAGCGGAAGGTCCGCCGCGGACAAGCCGTCATAATCGACCAACGCGACGCGCCGCCCCGGGCGGCGCTATCGAGCCAAAGCGCTCCCGGAAGCAAGGCCAGCGCGGCGAAATATTCGGCCGGAGATCGGGCGTCCAGCCAGGGCTCTATGTGGAGCGGTGGCTTCACAAGGCGCCCGCCTCCTTAACACCGGCTCGCCCGCAGTCTGTTAGCCAGGCGGCAACCGTCTTACCCTCGACGACCAGTTCGGGCGCAATATCCGCCAACGGTACCAAAACGAATGGCCGCTTGAGAAGCTCCGGATGCGGAACACGCAGCCGTTCGCTCTCATGGGTCGCGCCCTTGATGGCAAGGATGTCGAGGTCGAGCGTCCGTGGACCCCAACGCTCGGTGCGGACCCGCCCAAGTTCGTGTTCGACCATCAGGCATGCGTCTAGAAGAGCCTCGGGGTCGAGTTTGAGGGCCTTGAACCTGGCGGCCAGGTTGAGAAAAGGCCCTTGTGCAACTGGGCCGAAAGGTTCGGTCTCATAGACCGGCGATACGGCCGTTCGCTGCAGAGTACCCATTTCCTCGAGTCGCTGGAGGCCCCGGCGGAGGTTCATCCAGCGATTGCCAAGGTTACTGCCCGCACCGATGTAGATGAGGTGCCCCTCGGCTCCACCTGTCCTCTCGTCGCTCATGCGCGCTCCCGGTTCAGGGTAACCGCAACACTGTCGAATACCCCGGGGATTGGTGCTGCGGGCTTGCGCACGGTGACATCGACCCGCGCCACCCGCGCGAAATCCGCCAACACCGCTGCTGCAATGGCCTCCGCCACCGCCTCGATCAACTGCCGCGGCTGCTCGGTAACTACCCGCCGCACGCGCTCGTAAACCTCGGCATAGTTGACCGTTTGCGACACGTCGTCGCTCACCCCTGCGGATCGTAAGTCCGCATGCAGGCACACATCGACCTCAAAGCGCTGCCCGAGCGAAGTCTCCTCAGGCAATACCCCATGGTTGCCCCGAAATACCAGATTTTGCAAAAGAATGCGGTCCATCAACGAAAGGGCCAAGCAAGCCCCAAGCGTCGCCTGATGCAAGCCACCTGTTACCCCAATGTCACAATACCCCAGCCAGAGGAGCGACCAATCCACCGCTTCCAGAAGGGCGTTTTCCGACGAGCGGGCGCCTCATACCACCTTACCAAAAAGATTGGTAGATTGAACGCCGCCTGGCGGCTTCGGATGCTTTTTGTCCAGAGCGGCCCTCGCGACGAAGCGGGGTCTACAGGCCTAGCCGTCGCCCTCGCTGCCTTGCTCTGCATCCAAAATCATCTCGATCAATTTACCGACCTCTCCGGCAAGAGGGTATAAAACGTTCCTCGCGGCCTCCAAGATGTAAAAATTTGTGAGTCAACTCGTGCGAAACAACACCCGAAAAATTTTCCTTGCCAGCGCTCTGAACCTGCGCCTTACTTCCGGTTTCCCTCAAACGCTCAGGTGGTGGAATTGGTAGACACGCTATCTTGAGGGGGTAGTGCCCTACGGGTGTGCGGGTTCGAGTCCCGCCCTGAGCACCAGTCCCAGAGCGGGATTGAGCCGATTTTCTTGAATTTTGCCAAAACTTTTGGCAAAAAAGGTATCGTGGGTCGGCCGAAAAAGTTCCAGATGGAGCCCTACCAAACGGGCAGCGGCGAAACCCGATGGCGGGTCTCCGGAACCCTGGACGAGGGGCGCATCCGCCGAAGCTTCAAGACCCGCGAGCAAGCCGAGCAGGTCTACAACCTTCTGGTAGGGGCCGAAACGAACGCCGCCGGGATCGAACGCCCGGTGATGACCCATCTTGATGTCGAGCAAGTACAACAGGCCGAACGGCTATTCGCTTTCCTGGAGCGCGAACACCCCGGCAAAGATGCCGACTGGCTGATCGCGCAGTTTCAACGCAGTTATTCTCCGGAACTCATCGAGATTCCGATGGCCGACGCAATCCGGCAGT
>JBHJGW010000271.1:0-5045 GCA_050331415.1 Opitutales bacterium
AGCGCAGCCAGCCCCCGCGCGGCAAGCAGGTCGCGAACATAGTAAAACGCCCCGGCACATGAGACGCCGAACACGAGCAGAAGGATTGGGCGCAGGGAGCGGAAATCGGCCTCACCCAGCGTCCAGATTTCGTAGAGGAACCACAGCGAAGCTCCGCCGAAGAGGACCACCGCCGCCAGACGCGAGCGCATCCACGCGATCTTGTTGGCCTGCACCGGCGGGCCATTCCAGACGAGGGCAGCGCCAATCGCGCCGAGGAAAAGGCACAGGAGCAGGGTTGCGCCGAAAAGGGTCATCCGGGAGGGGTGACCCCACCACCCGAACAAATCAAGCGAAAAGGCCCGCAGCTGCCGTGGGCGGTCCCGGTTGGCAGGGCATGACACGGGAGAGATACTGCCCGAAACCTCCATGAGCCTCGAGGGGACGCGTTCGAGATCCCGCGAACAGTTTAGAGGTTTCGCCGCACCGCCTTCCGTCTCAGGAGGTTTGACCCCCGGCTTTGCGCTTGCCAGCCTGATGCCATGACGGAACTTCTTCAAGCGCTGGCCATCGTGCTGGTAGGCTATGGCACGATGTGCCTTTACGCGGTGATCATGGCCGAGCGCCTGATTTTCCCCGCCCCTCCCTCGAGCTACAGCGAGGATGCTGTACGGCTGCGCGTACCCGCCGATGATGGTTCGGAGATCGCCGCGCTGTGGCTGCCCTGTGAGGAGCCCAAGGCGACGCTGCTCTACTGCCACGGCAACGCGGAGGACCTCGGCGACATTCGGCCAGTGATCGAGCGCTACGTCGCGCGGGGCTATGCCGTGCTGGCGGTCGAGTATCCGGGATACGGCCAAACGGAAGGCTCACCCAGTGAAGAGGGTTGCTGCCTAGCCGCCGATGCGGGTTGGGACTATCTCCGCGAGTCTCTGGGCATCCCCGCCTCGGAGATCATCGTTTACGGTCGGTCCCTGGGTGGCGGTCCCGCCACGGACCTCGCCAGCCGCCAACCCGTCGGGGGCCTCGTGCTCGACGGCACCTTCACCAGCTGCTTCCGCGTGCAAACAAGGGTAAAGGTGCTGCCGTGGGATGTGTTCGACAGCCTGGGCAAGATCCCGGAAACTCGCTGCCCGTTGCTCTCGCTGCATGGCGCCGTCGACCGGATCATTTCCTGGAAACACGCCCATCAGCTCTACGGAGCGGCGCCCGGCAAGCGGATGCGGCTATGGTGCCTCACCGCCGGACACAACGACTTGATGGACAAGGCAGGCGAAGAATACTGGCGAACTTTGGACGCGTTTGCCGAACTCGTCAAAACGGAGGCGAAGGCTGACCTGGAAAAAGGCCCGGTCGCTGTGGCTTCCTAACAGCTCAGCCCGCTTCCGAGAAAAAGCCTCAGCGGGCGGCGGCGCGGCGTAGCCGGTCATTGATGGCCGCGTCGAGCCCGCCCGTGCCCTGCGGGCGCACCTGTGCCAGGATGCGGGAGGGTTGACGCGCGTCGAGTTTGCGCAGGAGGGCAAAAAGGTTCCGGGCGCAAGAGGCGGCATCACCATCCTCACTCAGCCAGAAGTGGTCGCCGACCAGTTCCGCGAGCGCCGCCTCGGTCGGTCGTGCTTGCCAGAGCCAGGCGTCTGCCGGCGATGGGTAGAGCATGGGACGTGGCTCGTTCTGACCTCCGAAAAGCACGACAGGCGTTCGCGGGCTGTAGTGCCGGGCCAGCATCCCCGGAGCCAGTTCACCCGTGCTCTCGTCTTGAGAGTCGGAGATCGGGTTTTCGGAGTGAGGCTTTGGTGCAGATACAGGAATGCCGAGGACGGACGACAGTTCGGCTTGGCCGATTGGTCCTGGACGTAGCATCACCGGCCGCCCTCGCTCAAGCAGGCTGAGAATCGTTGATTCCAGGCCGTGGGTGCATGGGCCACCGTCGAGCACCGCGGGAAGGCGACCTCCGAGCGAATCGAGGACGTGCTCGGCGTTCGTTGGGCTGATGTAGCCAAACGGGTTTGCGCTGGGAGCGGCCAGGGGGCCGCCGAAGGCGGCGAGAACCTCTCGAAAAACCGGATGCGCCGGGCAACGGACGGCCACCGAGGGCTTACCAGCCGTTACCAGGTCGGGCACATTCGAGCGTTTCGGCAAGACTAGCGTCAGCGGCCCCGGCCAGAAGGCTTTGGCGAGTGCAGCGGCCTCGGTAGGAATGTCCGAACACAGCTTCTCGATATCGGGAAGACCGAGCACATGCACGATCAAGGGGTCGATCAGCGGGCGCGCCTTTACGGCGAATATTTTCTCGCAGGCCTCAACGCTGAGCGCATCGGCGGCGAGCCCGTAAACCGTCTCTGTGGGCAGCGCGACCAACTCACCGCTGCGCAGCAGGGTGGCAGCGCGGGTCGCTCCTGCGGGACCTGCGGTGAGGGTCGTCGTCATGGCACAAAAAAAGACGCCGCTGGCGCCTTCATTTCAACGGCCGACTGCAACCGCAGTTACGGCATCAGCACGAGATTGCGTGCGCGCTTGATCTGGCGGACGATATGGCGCTGGTGATGGGCCGTCAGGCCGGTCATCTTGCGCGGCAGGATCTTGCCCGTATCCGTTACAAAACGGGACAGGTAGTCGACATCGAGGTAGGTAAAGTCGAGGGGGGTCTTGCTTTTGCGTTCGGTCTGCTCGCTCATGGGAAAGCGAGGAAACAATCGAATGCCCACCTGCGACGCAAGCAAAATTTTCGCATTTTTGGTCCCACGCGTCGAAAGTGTGTCGATAGCGCCGACGGCCGGGGGGTGCCTCAGTGGATAGCGCCCTTCGCACCGAGGCCATGCCAAGGGCATAGGAGCGCGGGGAAAAGACGGATTCAGACTTGCGCCGGAAGCGGGTTTACCCTGTCTAAGCGGCATGCCCGACGTCTCCCACGCGCCCGTGCGCGAGAACTTGCTGCTGAATTTCGGCTGCAACTTGATCGTTCCCATCCTCCTGTTGACCAAGGCTCCGGACTGGTTTTCCGGGCTCGCTCCCTGGGCGGTGCTGGTGGTCGCGCTGGCCTTTCCGGTCGGTTACTTCTTCTACGACTTGAAGCGCCGGGGCAAAAAGAACGTCATCAGCATCCTTGGCATGATCAGCGTGGTCCTGACGGGTGGTATCGGCCTGCTCAAGTTGAGCCCCTTTGTTTTCGCGCTCAAGGAAACGGCGATTCCTCTGCTGTTCGGGCTTTTCATTGTGGGTTCCTTGAAGACCAAGCGGCCTTTGGTCGGGTTGTTCCTGTTCAACCCCGAGGTCGTCAATGTGCCCAAATTAGAAGCCTCACTCGACAGCGAGGAAAAACGCTCCGCCTTTGACCGGCTGCAGGTTGAAGCGACGTTTATCCTGGCGGCATCCTTTTTGGTCAGTGCGGTGCTGAATTTCGTACTGGCGACCTCGATCGTCACGACCGATCCGCGCGGCGGCCTCGCCGCGCAGGAAGCTTTCAATTCGGAGATCGGCAAGATGACCGGCCTGTCCTGGGTGGTCATCACCGCAGCAACCCTGCCGATTACAATTTACGCGCTTTACCGGCTCTTCAAGGGCATCAAACGGATTACCGGGCTCGGCCTCGAAGACCTGATGCACGAGGACGCCAAGGCAAAAGCGAAATAGGGCCGTTCTGCAAAAGCATCGCAGGGGGCGGTTAACGGTTTCACCGGCTTGGCCATTGCTCGGCGTCTTGGCTCCCGGCCAGGGTGAGGGTTTATGAAACTCAGCCAGGTTGCACTTCAGCTCTACACCCTCCGCGAGTTTCTCAAGACGCCCGAAGACATCCGTTCCACGCTTCAGCGCGTTGTCGAAATCGGCTACCCCGCTGTGCAGGTCAGCGGCACCGGGCCGATTCCTGAAGAGGACCTTGTTGCGATTTGCCATGACCTTGGCCTGACCATCTGCGCTACCCATGAGCCGTCGCAGTTTATCCGTGAGACACCCGAAGCGGCGGTCGAGCGCCTGCAAAAGCTCGGCTGTGCGCTTAGCGCGTATCCTTTTCCCGCGGAGGTCGACATGGGTGACCTGGCCAGTGTCGACGCCATGATTGCCGACCTCGACCGCGCCGCGGCCGTCTTCGAGCAGGCCGGCATGCGCCTGACCTACCACAACCACGCTATCGAGTTTTGCCGCGCCGAAGGGCAGACGATCCTCGAGCGCATCTACGCGCGCTCCCGCATTCAGGGTGAGCCCGACGTGCACTGGATCCAGCGCGGCGGTGGGGACAGTGTAGCCTGGTGCCATAAGCTCAAGGGCCGTTTGCCTATCATCCACCTCAAGGACTTCCGGATGACGCCCAAAAACGAGCCGGAGTTCGCCGAAATCGGCCACGGCAACATGGACATGCCCGCGATCTGCCGCGCCGCCGAGGAAGCCGGCTGCGAGTGGTTCGCCGTCGAGCAGGACGTCTGCCCGGGCGACCCCTTCGAGTCGGTCAAAATGAGCTTCGACTACATCAAGGCCAACCTGGCCACCGCTTAGCTTCGTCTGCCGGAACGGCCGCCCCTACGGAGGCGTTTATCCCGGATTTCTCCAAGTGGATCGGGGTTAGGCTTTGAAGTGGGCTCTCTTGAAATAGCCGACCTAAGGGCTTTATTGGCGAGACAGTTTCGGTGGTGATCTCCAGGTCCGCGCCAAAGGCGAGGCATGGTCTGAATGCGGGTAAGCTTGCCGGCCGGGTTTACCCTTGTGGGCGGCACCCGTTGCCGGCAGCGTTAGCCTATGCTTCGGAACCCCCTATTCCTCTTTCTCGGCCTGCTGCTGGCCTGCGGCAGTGCCCTTGCGAATGACTCCCCCGACGAGCTTGGTCCCGGCGAGGCCAACGTCTCTGGCACGATCAAAGGCACGGAGGTTCGCCTCGCGAAAGCCGAGTACGACGGCCAGCTGGCGATATTCATGGGTGACAACTGGGCGTCTGGCCCGAGCCTGTTGATCTTCTTTTTTGACGATGCCGAGGGCGTCAAGACCGGCATCGCCGTTGACGCCGACGAGAGTTGGAGCTCGGGCAAGCCACACGTGCACTACCGCTGGCGCAACGCCGACGGCGAAGTCGAATCGGA
>JBHJGW010000272.1:0-8184 GCA_050331415.1 Opitutales bacterium
GAGCGGGCCGCCGGCATGTCACGTGCCTTTCGAAGGACAACATCATGAAGATGACGGACGGGCTCTTTCACAAAGTCTTCGATGAAGTCGCGCAGGCCTATCCGGACATCGGCACCGACCACCGTATCATCGACATCGGCACGGCGCTAATTGCGGACGATCCCAACCGCTTCGACGTCATTGTGACGCTCAACCTTTACGGTGACATCATTTCCGACGTCGCCGCGCAGATCTGTGGATCTGTGGGCATCGCGGGATCGGCGAACATCGGTGAAAACTTTGCGATGTTCGAGGCGATCCACGGCTCCGCACCGGACATCGCCGGCAAGGGCGTCGCCAACCCCTCGGCTCTGCTCAATGCGGCCATCATGATGCTCAACCACCTCGGTCAGGCCGAGGTGGCGGAAAAGATTGGCAACGCCTGGCGCAAGACGATCGAGGATGGCATTCACACCGGCGACATCTTCCGCGCCAACGAGAGTGTCAAGCAAGCTTCGACGAAGGAGTTCGCCGAAGCGGTGATCGAGCGGCTCGGCGAGGAGCCCTCCTCCCTGCCCAGTGTCCACTACCCAAAGAGCGAGGGCGCGAAGTTCCAAATGCCCAACCTGCGCCGCCCCCGAGCGAAAAAGGAGCTTTTGGGGGTCGACGCCTTTGTCGACTGGGATTCGCCGCAGCGCAGCCCGGCAGAACTCGGCCAGAAGCTCGAAGCGGCTTGCCCGCCGGGTTTCAAGCTGAAGATGATTACCAATCGCGGCGTAAAGGTCTACCCCGACGGCTTTCCCGAAACCTTTTGCACGGATCACTGGCGTTGCCGGTTCGTCGCGGCTGAAGGGGTTGGGGGCGTTGCCTACCAGGAGGTCTTGCAGCTCCTCGGAGCCCTCAATGAGGCGGGGATCGATGTCATCAAAACCGAGAATCTCTACCAGTTCGACGGGGAGCGCGGCTATTCGCTGGGGCAGGGCGAATAAATTCTGAGCGCTTTTGGGTAGGTGTCACGTTTTCCCTCGCTACCAGCGTAGTTTTTCAGCGCCCTCAGTTTCTACGGTTGCGCCGGAGCTTGAAAAGCTTTCAAGCTCGAGGGGTTTTTTTTTCGTACCCGAAACCCTGTCCCCCCTTCTGCGCCCCGTGAACGACTCTACTGCCGAGAATCCCGCCCGCCTCATCCAAAGCCTCGACGGCGGCGACTGGACCCTTCTGCGCCCGGCGACTGGCCAAACCTGGCCGGCGGTTGTTCCCGGGTGTGTCCATACGGACCTGACCGCCGCGGGTGAGCTGCCCGATCTGTTCTACCGGGATAACGAGGCTCGGATGCAGTGGATCGACGACGAGGCCTGGGACTACCAGCGTTCCTTCGAAGTCGATGCGCGCCAGTTAGAGGCCGCTGATATCCAGTTGGTTTGTGATGGCCTCGACACCGTAGCACAGATCTTTGTCAACGAGCAGCGCGTGCTCGAAACGGCGAATATGTTCCGGAGTTGGTCGGTCTCGGTGAAAGGCCTGCTCCGGGCGGGCGAAAACACCATCCGAGTGCACTTCGCCTCGCCCCTTTCGATCATTCAGGAGGGGCGGGAGCGCCGCTGGCTCAAGGAGTCCAATGTCTATTTTGACAAGCACGAGGGCGGTCGCGGCTACCTTAGAAAAATGGCTTGCGCTTTCGGCTGGGACTGGGGCCCCGTTGCGCCGACAGCCGGCATCTGGAAGCCCATCCGCTTGGAGTTTCACAAGGCTCCGGTGCTCGAGGATGTCCACGTCCTGCAGCACCATGAAACGGGGGTCTGCGAGCTGGAAATCCGCTGCACGACGTCGGCGCCGGTGGGCAAGCTCGCCGCGCAGTTGAGCTTCAATGGCGATATTGTAGCCACCGCGACGGCCGCAGGGCAGGAGCCCCTGCGTCTGCGCATCGAGGAGCCCAACCTCTGGTGGCCCAATGGGCTGGGTGAACAGCCGCTGTACCACCTCGCGGTGGAATCGCTTTCTGACGATGGGCATCTCGACGCCTGGCAGCGCTTTATTGGGCTGCGTTCGCTGGAGCTGGTCCGCGAGCGGGACGAGGCCGGTGAATCCTTCCAATTCCACGTAAACGGTGAGCCGGTTTTCTGCAAAGGCGCGAATTGGGTGCCGGAGCGTGTCTACCTCACCGACATCAAACCGGCGCACACGCGCCGCCTGCTCGATGACGCCGCTCTGGCCAACATGAACATGCTGCGCGTCTGGGGCGGCGGCATTTACGAGAGTAACGCTTTTTACGAGGCCTGCGATGAACTCGGTATCCTCGTCTGGCAGGATTTCCTGTTTGCCTGCGGCGACTACCCGACCTGGGACTCGGCTTTCAATGCGGAGATTGCCGCCGAGGCAGCCGACAACATCCGGCGCCTCCGCCACCACCCGAGCCTCGCGCTGTGGTGCGGCAACAACGAGCTGGAGATGATGCAGGTCAATCACGGCCCTTACACGTGGGAGGAATACAAGCCGCTCTTCGATGAGGTCTTGCCAAAAGTCTGCGCGGAGCACGACCCGCAGACGCCCTACTGGCCCGGGAGCCCGCACACGCCCGTTGGCGACCGCAACAACGCGAATGACATGGGCAGCGGTGATGCGCACTTGTGGACGGTCTTTTTCGGCCATCAGCCCTTCGAAAAACAGCGCGAATGGACCTGCCGCTTCATGAGCGAATACGGCTTCCAAAGCCTGCCGCCCCTGAAGACCTTGCACAGCTTCACTGCGCCGGAAGACCGCAACCTCAGCAGCTACATCGTCGATTATCACCAGCGCAGCCAGGCTGGCAATCGCACGATGGGCTCGTACCTGCTAGACTGGTTTCCCGCGCCGGAAAGCCTGGGCGATTTCGCTACCCTCAGCCAGCTCAGCCAGGCGTTTTGTGTGCGCTACGCCGCCGAGCACCTCCGCCGCCTGCAACCGCACTGCATGGGCGTCTTGTACTGGCAAATCAACGATATCTGGCCGGCCTCCAGCTGGAGCAGCATCGATTGCTACGGTCGCTGGAAGGCGTTGCATTACGAGGCTGCGCGCTTTTTCGCCCCAGTGCACGTCAGCATTGAGGAGAAGCTGATCGAGCGCACCGCCCGTATCCACCTGTCCAATCAGCGGCGCACCGGCGGTGACTTCACCGTGGCATGGGAAATTTCGGATACGGACGGCAAGGCTCTGCTGGAGGGCGAACAGCGTATCGAGCTCGGTCCGCAGGCGGGTACCGATGTTGTCACCCTCGACTGTGCGCCGCTGCTTGATAACCGCTACGAGCGCGACTTGATCGTGTGGGCCTGGGTGCGCGAAGGCGAGGACGTTATCAGCCGGAACGCAACCGGCATCGCCAAACCCAAACACCTGAGCCTCGCCGATCCGGGCTTGATGGTCGAGGTGACGGACGACGCTGACGGACCGACCATCCACCTTTCGACTGCGCGGCCGGCGATGTACGTGAATTTGGACACCCCGCATGCTGATGCCTGGTTCGAGGACAACTTTTTTGCCCTTCACCCGGGTGAGAAGCGGACTGTGCGCCTGTGCCGCGCCGAACCCCGGCTCGACGCCGAGGGCCTCGGCCGTGAACTCGCCGTAACTTCCCTTGCCGATTACATGTCGGCACGAGCGAGCGACGAGCCGTTGCCGCTCAAGCCCGAAGACTACCGCCTGCAGCGCAAGCGCGTCAGCATCGGCGAAATTGGCTACTGAGGCCGCCTCCGGGCTCGGATTGGGCAAAATCCAAAACCGCGCCCGGAAATTGGGTGTTTGGGGCAAGATTCTTTCGGTTCTGGCTTGAAACCCGGTCGCAGTCGCAAGAAAATCAGAACTGCTGTCGTGGCTTCGTTCTCAACCGACCGGGAGCTTGCGGCCCTCCGACCCTCATGCTGACGGCCCAAGATGAATTCGCCTGCCCCTTCCGGGCACCCGTCACGCTGAGCGGGGGTGTCGGTCGGTGTCCCCAGTCCGGTGGCTGGCGTGTGACGCTGCATAACGGCTTTGGCCTGAGCTACTTCCGGCTCGAGGAGGACGCCGCGCCGCTCACGTGCGATCTCCCCGCAGATGCTGTCGGCGTGCTCTGGCTGCCGCGCGGGCGGGCGCGGATGGAAGGCGCGGGTTTCTTCGAGCTGGACGCGCCCTCATGGTGCTGGGTTGCTCCGGCGGAGCAGTCGCTGGTACTCGAAGCAGAGGCTTTTGGGTTCCTGCTAGCGCTTCCCGAATCGGCCTGGACGCTGCTCAACGAGGCCATCTCCGGCAGGCATCCGCTCCCGGAGGCGACGGCACAGCCGCTGGGCGGGGCCCTGAACGACTTCGCGGTCCATTTGATCGAGGCTGACTGGTTCGACCTCCGCAAGCGCCTTGAGCTTGAATCACAGTGCCTGCGCCTGATCGACCTGACACTCAAGACCGCCTGGCAGGAGGACCCCGAGCGTGGCGGGCCCCGAAGCGCGGGCGAGGACGATCGCTTCGAGCAAATCGCGGCGTACTTGCTCGGCAACCTCGACGCCGAACACTCTCTGGCGGACATCGCCCGACGCTTTCATGTCAATGAATTCGCGCTCAAGCGGGGTTTTAAGCAGGTACATGGCACAACGGTATTCGATTTTCTCCGCCGAGCGCGCATGGTCGAAGCCGAAAAGCTGCTGCGCACGCAGGATTTGACCGTGCTCGAAGTCGCCAACCGCGTGGGCTACACCAACGCGAGTCATTTTGCCCGCAACTTCAAGGAAGCCCATGGGCTGTTGCCCAAGGCCTACCAGTGTCTTTTTCAGAGGCGCTGAGATTGCGTCCGAGGATCGCTGAGATTGCGACCAATGTGCAAAAACTCCGCCGCGGGTTACTTCTGCTCCGGCTCGGGGTAGTTGGCACGGGCAAGAGTCGCTAGGGTCGGCGCTCGTGTTGCGAGACCTTCTCCAGCTTATCCTCTGCTTAGCCGCTGCTTCTACCGTCCTGGGTAGCGGCGAGGGGGCACGGACCCTGCAGATGTCGGAAACGACCCTGACGGGAGCCGCTGCGTCCGCCTCCGAGCTCGAAACATTGGAGCTGGAGGGGCGTGTCGATACCTTCACGGCTCGAGACATCGTCATTCAGGGCATCCAAGACCTCGGCGATCTGACGCGTTACTCGATCAATGCGGACGTACCCTTCGACGCCGGTTCGGGAGACGGTCTCGTGCCGCAACTTTCCTCCGGTAACAGCTCGATCAATATCCGCGGGCTCGAGGGCAACCGGATCCTGCTGACGCTGGATGGGATTCGCCAGCCGCAGACCTTCATCGCCGGTTCCTTCAATCAGGCAGCGGACAGCCCGGGCGGAACCGGCCGCGACTTCTTCGACCCCGCCTTGTTTGAGGGCGTAACCCTAGTCAAAGGCGCGGCTTTGAACCGCTTCGGCAGCGGGGCCCTCGGCGGAGCGGTCAACCTGGAAAGCCCGGACCCCTCCGATATTCTCGGAGCAGCTCGCTACCGGATCCAGCAGCGGCTGAGGTATTTCAGCCGCAACGAGAGCATCAACACCGTCAGCACAGGGGCCGCGCGCGCGGGGGATTTCGATGCGCTGGCCAGCTACTCTTACCGCGTCGGCAGCGAAACCGAGAACAATGGCACGACTCCGGCAAACCCGGTTGCTTTCACGTCCCACGCGCTGCTTGCCAAGGTCAGTTACCTGCCGGTGCCCGAGCATCAGTTCCTGGCGGGCTTCGAGTATTTCTTCCGTGACGTCGAAACGGATGTCGACAGCGCCGAGCGCGACCCGGTCGTCCCGAACCTGTCCAACGAACTCGCCCTCAACGACGAAACCCGCGAGCGCTACCGCTGGTCCCTCGAGTACGAATGGATGCCAACCGCGGCGTTTGTGGATGGGCTCGATACGCAGGTTTTTTACCAAACCACGGAATCGAGCCTGCTGAACCTGCAGCAGGGGAGCCTTGGCTCGGGCGAGACAGCGGTTCGGATTCGCGACCGTGAACAGAAGAACGTCCACGACGTTTCGCTTTTGGGTGCGAACCTCTTCGCTGACCGGCTTATTCTCGGGGAGGCCGTAGATCACGCCTTGACCGCAGGCCTCAACACCTCGTGGAGCCGGGCGGAAAACACCTTCGAGCGAATTGATCAGCTTCCGTTCCCCGACGAGTCCAACCAAATGGGCTTCGCGCCCTCCGATACATTTCGTTTCGGCGGCTTCGTCGAGGACGCGCTTAGGTTTGGCGAAGCGCGCCGCTGGACCGTCGCGCCGGCGGTTCGGGTGGACTACTACGCGGTCGAGCCCGACCGTACCGCCAGCTACGAAGACCGCCTCGCTCAGGTCAACGACGAGCTAAATTTTCAGGTCGAGCCAGCGGTTTCGTACCAGAACATCACCGCGAGCCCCTCGGTGATCCTTTCCTACGCGGTAACCGACCAGCTCCTGCTGTGGAGCAGCTATGCCAGCACAATCCGCAATCCGACGCAGGAGGAGCTCAGCCTGCTCTTCCTGCATCCTTCGGCGGGGGGCGGAAATGCGACCTTCGCGGTCATTCCCAACCCGGACCTCCGGCCCGAGCGGAGCCATTCCTTCGAGGCGGGAGTCGGCGGCGAGTATCCCTGGGCGCGCTTTTCGGTGAATGGCTTTTATTCCCTGTACTTCGACTTCATCGAAGCGAACTTTCCGATCCGGGAACCCGATGACCGCGGGACCGTCGACCCGAGTGACGATATTGTGGGTCTGCAACAGAGCCAGAACGTAGGTGATGTTATCATCTACGGCTTCGAGTCTGACGTCGAGGTCCCGCTCGGGCATTTTATGTCGGCACTCGACGGGTTTCACCTCGGCGCGGCCACAGGTGGGAGCTACGGGCAAAATGTCACCACCGACCAGCCGCTGAACTCCATCGACCCTTGGAAGACCGTTTCATGGCTGAGCTATGACGAGCCCGCTGATGGCCGCTATGGGGCCCGCCTGACGGCGACTTACGTGGAGGGGAAAGACGCTGACCGCATCGACCAGACACGGCCTGGCGGCCCCTTCATTCCCTCGGACGCGCACCTCGTTTTCGACTTCAGCGCATATTGGCAGCCGACCGAGCACCTCTCCTTCGCCGCTGGCATCAACAACCTCTTCGACGAGCAGTATTTCGAGTGGTCCACGCTGCGTCGCGCGGTGGGCCACAGTACCCGAGTAACGGACCGCCTGACCGAACCCGGCCGCAACTTCTTCATCAGCGCTTCCCTCACGTTCTGACCATGAAATCCTACGTTTTCCTCCTTCTTTTTCTCATTGTCGCGATGTTTTCTGCCAAGTTGCCGGGCGCGGTCACGCTCGAGCCAAGCCAGGATACTGACGTTTACCAATTTACCGGGCGGCCGACTTCGACGCAGTTCTCGCTTAACATCACGCCGCCGACCGGGCATGGCCTCAAATCGATTGTCCAGTTTGCGGTGACGCAGGCCAACGTCGGCTTTGGCGCGGACGAAGTCGCTGAGGCAACGTTGCGCCTCTACGTCCTCGCACCTTTGGGCGACCTGGAATCTTTCGGAGCGGGAAGCATCGAAGCTTATTTTCAAACCGCCGCGTGGACAGAGCCGGATATCCGCTGGCCGGATTTCATGCCCGGGGCAAAGGTTGGAACGATCGAAGTCACGGGCCATTCCACGGAAAGCAAAGCAGCATTTGTCGAACTGGATGTTACAGACGCCGTGCGCGCCTGGTTGAGCGGCAGCGTGGCCAACCACGGTCTGATCCTGCAGAGCCCCACGGACGGCTCTGGCGCGGCAACGGCCTTCGGCGCTCGCAACTTCAACCCACTCGATGCTTCCGCCGTGCCGCCGCAGCTGATTATCGAACAGGCTGCCCCGGACACGGATGGGGATGGCTATGCCGACGCCGACGAAGCCGCCTGGGGGTCCAACCCGGCGGATGCTGGCAGCATCCCGGTCGCACTCGCCTGGGAATCCGGCTCGCTGAGCTACAACACCTGGGCGGGCCACGAGTACCAGCTTCAGGTTTCCAATGACCTCGAAGACTGGGATCCGGTTGGCTCTCGGAGAGACGGGGACGGCTCTCGCAAGGCGTATTCAATTTCTAACGACGTGCCACCGCCCGGAGTCGAGTTCTACCGCGTTGCCGATGTCACCGGGGAAGACTGACGCTCCCGCCGTCGCCACGATTTCCTTACATCCAACTACCAAAACAACATCATGCAAAACCAAACCACCACCCGAATCC
>JBHJGW010000273.1:0-11036 GCA_050331415.1 Opitutales bacterium
CGCCTCGATCACCGCCGAAAGCGGCTGGTACTGCCCGGGCGGCAAAACGCCCCCGAGCTTGCCCTGCAAGATGGCCTTCGCCCCGGCGGAAAAGCCCTCGAAGCGCGCCTGCATGTCTTCGAGTGTCGACAGCCGCGCGGCCGCCTTGGCCAGTTCCCGGTCGGTGTCGGCGATCTCCGACTGCAATTCGCGAAAGCTCGCGCGCCGGGCCGTGACCCCCTCACGCGCCTGCTCGACGCCGCTTTTCGCCTCCGCGACCGCCGCCTCTTTTTGCCCGAGCGCACCGCTGAGCTCCTCGACGCGCGCCTCGGCTGAGGCCAGGTTCTCGCCGCCCTCGTGAACGGCGTCGGCCAGCGCGGCGTGCTTGACCTCGTAGGTACGCAGCGCCACCTCGGCATTGGTCACCTGCGTGCGCAGCCGCGAGAGCGTGCCCTCCTTTTGAGACAATTGTGCCCGAATTTGGTTACGTTCGCGATCGGCCTCGGCGAGGCGCTTGCTCAGTGCGTCGAAGGCGGTTTGGCGCTCCGCGAAAAACTGGTCCGCGCCCGACACCTGCGTCTCGATGGCGGCTTTGGCCTCGGCGGCGCTCTGGCGCTTCTCGGCGAGGGCCGTCAGCTGCTCGCGCATCCCGGCCACCTCGCGCTCCGCAGCAGCGATTCGCTCGGCGAGGTCCTGCTGGCGCACCCCGGCGAACTGGATTCGGTTCTCTGCCGACTCCTTTTCACTGCGCAGGTCGAACACCGCCTGCTGCGCGCCCTGCACCGTTTCCAGGCCCTTGGCGCGGTCGCCCTTGAGCACCGTGAGGCGCTCTTCGGCCTCCGCTTGCGCCTGCTGGTCGGCGGCTACCGCGCTGCGCAGCCCGGCCGCCTTTTCTTCGAACTCAGTAAGGGTTTTTTGGCGACGTTCGTATTGATTTGCTAAGGACGCAAGGTCGAGGTGGGTCAGCCGGTGCTTCAGACGCTGGTAGCGCAAGGCCTTGCTGGCCTGGCGTTTGAGGCTGCCGAGCTGCCGCGTCATCTGCTCGATTACGTCGGTGACGCGGGCAAGGTTTTGCTCGGTCAAAGCGAGTTTGTTGAGCGCCTCCTTGCGCTGCGCCTTGTACTTGGTGATGCCCGCGGCTTCCTCGAAAATGGTGCGGCGCTCCTGCGGGTTGCTCGACAGAATCTGGTCGATCTGGCCTTGCATCATGAACGAGTAGCCGCTGCGCCCGATGCCGGTATCCATAAACAATTGCTGGATATCCTTTAGGCGACAGCGCTTGCCGTTGAGAAAATAGTCGCCCGGGCCTTCGCGGTCGACCCGCCGTGAGACCTCCACTTCGTTGAACGCGGTACCCAGCTCGGCCTCACAGTCGGCAAACGTCAGCGCCACCTCGCAGGCGGGCAGCGGCTGGCGCCGGTCGGTGCCCTGGAAGATCACGTCCTGCATCTTTCCGCCTCGCAAGGCCTTCGCCGACTGCTCCCCGAGCACCCAGCGGATCGCGTCAACGATGTTGGACTTGCCGCAGCCGTTGGGCCCGACGATGCACGTCACGCCTCGCGCCAGCCGCACCGGCGTCCGATCCGCAAACGACTTGAACCCATTAATCCGCAATTCCCGCAAATACATCCCTCGGAGCAGCTAAGGGAAGCAGGTTGGCGGGCCCGAGCGGCTTTGGCGAGACTGGATGCGCGGTATGCTAACCGAGGTTTTGGGTATTTGGGATAAAGGTCGACGACCGATTTGGCTGCGATTCCATTTTCCTATTAAGGGGAAAGAAAAAATAGGAAAAAAGGGAAAACGATAAGTAATGTGATCGCTCAGTTAGGAATTAGGTATTGAGGGCTGGGTTTCGAAAATTAGAACACAAGGTAAAAGCTTTAGGAATAAAAGAACAAGGCTTGACATGGAGCTAGAATTTGGCGGGTCTAGCGGAATGGCAGCTTCGGGTAAGGACGTTTTGGTTTTTCGCGAGGCCCTACTGAAGGCAGGGGTTTTGTTGGAGTTCGACCGACTCCGCCTGAAATAAGCGATTCGTCCACCGAATTGACGTCGGCGGACGATCTCTACGAGAGCGGGGATCTCTACCTTGGGCCGGATTCCTCCGACCGCACCAATGAGGGCAGCTACGAGGCCTTGCAGGACCTCACGGTTTCAGCGAACTCCCTCGGGGGTTAGATTGGATGCAGTCAGCTCAAGCCGTGCCGCTGCTTCAAGGCGGGAACAACCCTCTCGTGATAGTGGAAAACGAGGTTACGCTTATCTTTTCGGTAGAGGCTGATGTCCTCGCTTCGCTGGTGTTGGAGTTTGATGGCGACACCAACCTCAATCAGGACGACACCGTAGTTTTTCGGTTGCAACGCATCGACGGTTCGGGCTCGGTCCTTGAAACCCTTTTTTCGGCGTTCGCCGACGCTCAAGACGGTGGTGATTCCGTGATGGCTGAGGTGAACCTCTTGGCAGGAGAAACCTACCGCGTTTTTTGTGCAAGCTACGCGATTTCTCAGGAAGTAAAAGAAGACAGTTTCGTTGAGTTCACGCTCACCGAACCAGAGGGTGCCGTAGTGCCCGAGCCCAGCCAGTTGCCCCTTGTGCTGGGTGCTGCCGTTGGTGTCGCTTGGTTTCGGCGACGGCCCGGGACTTCAGGCTTCCGACTCCGTCGAGCTGCGGTTTGAGTGCTAGAAGGCGTGTGAGTCCGGGTACTTTTCGCCTTTTTGGCGTTCGACCGTTCCCTGCAGCAGCTTGATTCCGGGGCCATGGAGGCCGGAGCGGATCGTGTCGCCGTCGAGGACGACTGTGTAGATGTCGAAACGCCAGTTGCGGTATCCTTTTTGGGAACAATAGCGGGTAATGGCCCGCTGGAGAGCGGTACGCTTGCGCTTCGTTAATGTTGCCACGCCTTGCGCGCGGGCGGTTTGCTGGCGCGCCCGCACTTCAATGAATGCCAGCGTACCGCCATCCCAGGCGATAAGATCAATTTCGTCACGACCAGCCCGCCAGTTCCGCTCGACGATGCGCAGGCCTTTTCGCGTCAGCTCCTGGGCGGCAAAGGCTTCTGCGTCGCGCCCGCGTCGTGCCCGTTCCGGCATCGCGGCGTCCATCTGCCGGCTAAGCGCCCGGCGGACTTGGGTCCACCAGGCGGGCTTGTCTTCGGTGTAAAACCTTGCCTTCGCGGCCGTAGCGCGTTGGCGACGCGCCTTGTCGCGCGGCCACGCCAGGAGGCGGCGGACGCGTTTCAAAAGCGACTGCCAGAACGTCGGTGCCGTGCCCTTTGGCATCGCCGGGATTTCGTCGCCAGCTGGTAGCCCAGGCAAGTGAAAACCGTCCGAGAGCCGGGAGCCGCCGGTAGACGGTCCTTCAACCGCCGCAGGACCGGTAGGGTTTCCGGCTTGCCTGTTGCAAGGTGGAGCGCATTTTCGGGCGGCGATGCCTGAGCTTGTCCGAAAACTGGGCCGAATCCCACGCTATTGGCATCGCTGCCGCCGGGTGGTTCCTCACGCGATGCACCGCTGCCTTTTCCGCCTAGCTGATCGCGGGAAATCCCTGCACGGTCGATCCTCGCTACAGGCGTTCCCACTTTGGCCCAGCTTCCACCCAGGTACGTCGAAGCGGGCTGGTAGCGACCTCCCCCTTTCGCCAAAGCTGATTTGGCGCCGCTTCGTCGACGTGCGCCTTGCAGGGCAAAGGCTGGTCGGGCTTAATTCTGGCGACAAAAAAACCGCCCGGATGCTATCCGGGCAGCCTTGCGAATAAGGTTGGTGCGGTCGCCTAGCGGCGGTGCCGACGCAGGTAGAGGAACGCAGCCAGGCCAGCA
This sequence comes from Opitutales bacterium, assembly GCA_050331415.1. Lineage (GTDB taxonomy): Bacteria > Verrucomicrobiota > Verrucomicrobiia > Opitutales > Cerasicoccaceae > DAIQNO01. Next base: position 3,794 of record JBHJGW010000273.1, read on the forward strand.
AGAAGGCCAGCGAAGGCGGGTTCCGGAATGGCGGCTGCGGCAACCAATGGGGCGTCGAGGTCGAGTGTTTCTTCGAACTCGCTGTCGCGGTTGCCCGCCGCAAAGGCTTGGGCGTAAAGGCCTTCCCAAGAGGCGGTGTCGGGGATATCATCGCCGTCTGCGTTCTCAGCGACATTGAAGAAGGCCACCAATTCCGCAAGGGAGGGCGTCGTTGACGAGAGCTGCCCGGCGCCGACCAGGTTGGCAGCCGGTACCCCAAAGTAGTTGATGAAGACGTCTTCCGGCACCTGCGGCAGAATTGCTGCGAGATCGATATTGGGAATGTCACCCTGAACCTGAGCAACCAACCCATCGATTTCCGGCTGAGTGAGGCCCAATGCTGCGCCCAGGGCCTGCTGGTTGGCCGGGCTGGCGGCTAGCGACATGGCTTCGAGCATCTCGTCGGCGAGAGTGCGTCCGCGGTCGAGGGTCGGAGAGTAGGTCCGGAAGGAGATTTCGCCCGTGTCGGTGTCGATCTCGACGAGGCGCAGGAAGCCGTTGCCGCCATTCGGGCTCTCCTGGTAATCCGCCAGCATCTCGATCACCGGCAGGCCCGCGTCGTTGGTGGAAACTTGGTTGTACTGGCCGTGGCTGTGGCCGCACATCACCATGATGATCTGTGGGTGGCTGCGGATGAAGTCCTGGAAAAGCGGCTCAGGGAAGTTGGCGTTGTAAGCGTATTGCTCATCGGCCAGGCCGTTCTCCGTGAAATCGCCCGGGCGTCCAAAAGTTCCGTCACCGTAGCGGCCCTGGGTGATGCGGAAGTCGTAGATGTACCGGTGCGTCGAAAAAATGACGAGATGGTCGGGGTGGCTGGCGATCACCTGGTCGGCCCAGGCGAGCTCCTCGTCCGGCACGTCGATCATCATGTTGAGAAAGAGGAAATGGCGCCCGTCGACGGTGATCGTCTGGTAGTTGCTGCGCTGCGTTGGCGAGCTGCCGCCGTACCACGCCGGCTTGGGGTTGGGGATGCGGTCTTCCATGCCGAAGAACTGCACAAAATCCTCGGCGTCGTTGTCGAAACCGTCCGGGTACTGAACCGGGTCGCTGTACTCACCGTTCTGATCGTAGTGATTGTCGTGGTTGCCGAGGCAGACGCCGTAGGGGATGCCAGCCGCGTCGAGCTTGTCCATGGCCATATCCGCGAGTATCCACTCGTCCTGATTCGGGCCGTGCTCGACGACGTCTCCGAGGTGCACAACCATCTTAATATTTTCGGCGACAGCATTATCAACAATCCACTGGGTCTGGGCGCCAAAAATCTGCCCGACGGAATTATCGAAGTTTTCGGAATAGTGCTGCGTGTCGGGCAGCACTGCGATGGTGAACTTTTCCGCGGAAGCGGTAGCAAAGGCGCCGAAGAGCCCGGCACCGATAAAGAGGAAATTGGACAGAGAGGACGAGTTCATTACAGGAGAGCCGATTTGGGGTTCATCGCCCAGAAGACGACTGGTTATTGTGATCATGCCAACAGGGAGCTTAGGTCAATGGCATTCATTCGCTGTTGCAAAGTCGTAACCGAACGCCTTTTGAAGACGGCAGCCCTGAAAAACAACTAAACGTCCTCAGGAATCCGGAGCGCCGGGCGGCTCGTTGGCAACGACTTGTGGAGAACCCGCGGAGCTGGTGGGCAGGGAAGTTTCCAGGTCCTCGACGAGCGCTGCGATGACCGCGTCGTCCCAGAGCATCAACGGATGTGCAGCCACCCAGAAGGTGCGGTTGGTTGCGAGGTGCCAGGCAGAACTCTCCGCCGGAATAATCATCAGGTCCAGCGGCGTGTGGTAGGCGTACAGCGGGATGCGGTCGAGCCGGGCGAGGCTGTCGGGCGCGTCGAGCGCCGTAAGGAATTCGCTGTTGAAGCGCATTTGTTTCGCTCCATCGCCGACGTACGCGTAGCCGGTCAAGGTGCCTCGCAAAGGGCTGGAGATGACCACGAAGGACTGGCAGCGCGCGTGCCCCCCGAGCTCCTGCAGATAGTAGCGCGAGACGAGTCCGCCCATACTGAAGCCGACCAGCGCGAAGGGCGCCTCCGGCCCAAGGTTGGCGTCGATCTCCGCCTTAAGTTTTTCCGCCAGGTCGGGAAGCCCGTGCCAGGCATTGTTTGGGGCGAGTGACGGCGCGAACACGGTGAAGCCATTGGCTTCGAGGTCGGCGCGCATCTTGCGGAAACGGTCCGCAGTGTTGAAGATGCCATGGACCAGAACGACCACGCGGGAGTCAGTCCCTTCATCCGAACGATTGCTGTTCATAACCAAGGTATCGGGATTGCCGCCAGGCGGGTTGGGGGGCGGCGCGGTCATGGGGATAGCGTCGCCAACGGTCGTCTGGCAACCGCACATGATGAGGGAGGCTGTCGAGATGAAAGGGACGAGCTTCGGCAGGGTCATGGAGAGACGTGAAACAGAACTTGTGCCCACGCGAGCTGAAGCAGCTCAGGCAGCGAAACGCAGCTTGCCAACGAAACGCTAATTAAGAGCCGTTCGGTCAAAAATTGTCGTTGGTGGGTCAAATGGTGTCGAAAGGCTCGTGACGGTGACCCCGCTCAACTTGCACTAACGATGTAACCGTGGTGCAGCCTTTGGGGAAAAACTTCTCGCCACATCGGCGGGGCCGGTTTACCTTTCCACCATGCCTCTTCGTTTAAGCGAAGAACTTTTGCTGATCGCACTGGATGACCGCAGCGGAAAGTTGCACGATATGCCCCCGCGGGCACTGGAGTTGGCGCTTTCTGGTGCGCTGGTCCTCGAACTCGCCGAGGCCGGGGGCGTGGAAATCAGCGAAACATCGCTAAAGCGTTTCGAGGACCCGGGCACGAGCGACTTGTTGCTTTGTGACGTGCACGCCCGCCTGAAGGAGGAGCCTGCCACCGTCCACCTGCAGCAGGCGCTCGCACGTGTTGGCAGCGCCTCCCGGGCGGACCGGCTGCGGCTGTTTGCCATGCTGGCCGAAGGGGGCGTGGTGCGACAGGAGGAACACCGGGTTTTCTTCGTGTTGCATGAACGGCGGTACCCAGTGATCGACGATGTGGAGGAGCGCGAGGCCAAAGCCCGCCTACGCGAACTCGTCGAGCACGAGCCGGCAGAACCGCCGATGAAAGATGTGCGGTTGCTCGCGCTCGTCGAAGCTTGTGGCCTGCTGCCCGTCGTTTTCAGCAGCGAGGAACAGGAAGCGAAGCGCGAGGTAATCAACCGTCTGGTGGAACGCAGCCGGGTTGGCCGGCAGGTCGCGCAAGCTATCCGGGAGATTCAGCAGGCCATCTTCGAAGTCGGCGCCTACGCCGGAATGTGATTTTGGCCCGCAAGCCAATTGGAACTCCCGGCGGGTCAGTTCGATGTGAGGCGCGGACTGGCAAACTGACCCGGGAAAAACGGTCGGCGCCCGTGTGAAATGCTGCCGTGCTAGGCGACCCCGATCTCGTCGCTGAGGTAGACATCCTGGATCGCGTGAAGCATTTCGATGCCTTCAGCGCGGGACCGTTGGAAGACTTTTCGGCCCGAGATGAGGCCGGTGCCGCCGGCTCGCTTGTTGATGATGGCGGTGCGGATGGCCTGCGAAAAGTCATCCTGACCGGAGGCGCCGCCCGAGTTGATCAGTCCGATGCGCCCACTGTAGCAGTTGGCGACCTGGTAGCGACAGAGGTCGATGGGGTGCTCCGTCGTGAGGTCCGTGTACATCTTTTCGTGCGTTTTGCCGAAGCCTTTGAGCCGCTGGTACCCTCCGTTGTGCGTCGGCAGCTTCTGCTTGATCAGGTCGGCCTGCAGTGTGACGCCGAGGTGGTTGCCCTGCGCGGTCAGATCGGTCGCGGTCATGTCGTTGTGGTCGTCATGTTTGAAGGCGTCGTTGCGCAGGTAACACCACAGCACGGTGAACAGCCCGATCTCATGCGCACGGGCGAAGGCCTGGCCAACTTCCTCGATTTGCCGCGTGCTCTCGGGTGAGCCAAAGTAGATCGTTGCGCCCACGCCCGCCGCACCCATGTCGGCGGCGCGTTCCACATCGGTGAAGAAAATCTGGTCGTGGGTGTTGGGGTAGCTCAGCAGTTCATTGTGGTTGAGCTTCACGATGATCGGCAAGTGATGCGCAAACCCCCGCGCGACCATGCCCAAGACGCCGGCCGTACTGGCGACGCCATTACAACCGCTTTCCAGCGCAAGCGAAACGATGTTGCGCGGGTCGAAATAGTCCGGGTTCGGCGCGAAGCTGGCCCCGGCCGAATGCTCAACGCCCTGGTCGACTGGAAACAGCGAAAGGTAACCGGTGCCGCCGAGGCGTCCGTTTGTGTACAAACGCTGCAGGTTGGCCAGCACGCGGTTACTGCGGTCGCTCACCTGAAAGACACGGTCGACAAACTGCGGCTCCGGCAACGTCAGGCGCGTTTTGGGGATAGCGGTGCAGGTATGCCCGAGGAGGTTTTCGCTGTCGGACTCGAGAAAGCGCGCGAGGTGCTGGTTCATGCATGCTTGGGCGCAACGCGCGTGCCACCCGGACAATCTGCTGCCGTCAGCATTCATTCCGGCAGCGAGAGGGGGCCCGCATCTTGCGAAGTTCCCATCGCCGGACACGAATCCTTCGCAGAGATCCGACGTGGGACAGGGCTTGGAACCGGCAAATGCGGCCATGTCCCAGGCCCATGCAACGTCATGCGGTTTGCCCTCTGCTCAACAACTCGCTCGGGCAGATTGCCAAGGGGCGTGTCACCCGCGCACGCCGCCGAGGTAGATCACCTGACCGGTGATGAAGTCGCTGGCCTCGGCGGCGAAAAAGTCGATGACATTGAGCACGTCAACGAATGTTCCGAGCCGCGGGATGGCCTGGCGTTGCACCAGAGCGTCAATCTTATCGCTTGGAACGAGTTTGATCAGGTCGGTGGCGACGGGTGTGGGGGCGACTGCGTTGACGGTTATGCCGTAAGCGCCAAACTCGCGGGCGGCAATGCGGGTCAGGCTCTCGACGGCGGCCTTCGACGCGGCGTAAATCGCCTCGCCCTCGAGGTCGAGCCCGGCGGCGACGGTGGAAAAGTTGACGATGCGCCCTCGCCTTTGGCGCATCATGATTTTGCCCGCTTCGCGCAGCGCGTGAAATGCGCCGAGCGTGTTGGTTTCGAGGACCTTGCGGGCGCTGCTCCCGGGTGTCAGCACGAGGGCGTTCATCGCTGCGATGCCTGCATTGTTGACCAGCACATCGAGCCTGCCTGCTGCTTTGGCGAAGTCGCGCAATGCCGCGGTGAGGGTCTTTTCGTCGACCACATCGGCGATGAAATGCGTGTAGCGCTCGTGCGTAAGGTCGCTCGCGCGTCGGCTGCAGCCAGCGACGCGACAGCCCCGGGCGAGGTAGTGCTCGGCGGCAGCACGACCGAGGCCCTTGCGCGCACCGGTGATGAAGACGCTGCGCTCCGGTTCAGGCTCCATCGTCGGGCAGTTGCGTGCAAAGGTGCTCGGCGAGGGTGCCGACACGGCGGAAGGGCGAGCGCGTGGCGCTCATGGCGCTCTCGTCCGCGAGGATGACATCTGCGCCAAACTGCTCGCGCGCTCGTTCTTCCAGCTCGGCGATGAGGGTGACCAGCATCAGGCTGTCGAGACCGGACTTGGCGCCGAAAAGCCGCGTTTCTTCCGTGGGCTCTTCCAGGCTTTCCAGCTGCCACTCGTCGTTCAGGTCGCGCAGGGTGGCGAGGATCAGGTCAACGGCCGCGGCGTAGCGCGGCTCTCCGGAAGCGTGGGTGGCGGTCATGAAGCAGAAGCGAGAAGTGGTGAGCTTTAGCGGGGCAGGGAACCGGTAATGCTCTCGGCATCTTCGACTTCCACGCGCCCGGCGTCTTCGGCGTCGACGTTGAGGCGCAAGCGGGTTTCGCCCGCGTCGTTATTCAGCAGCCACAGGCCGTTGCCGTTGCCATCGGCGCTGAAGATGGAGTGCAGCCGGTTGTCGGCATTGACCAGTCGCAGCATGCCGTGGCCGTTGACGGTCGGGCCGAGGTGCGCGAAAGCGGAGCCGTCCTGACGGTTCAGGCGCAGTGAGCCAGGGCCACCCGGTTCGGAGGTCGTCATGCGGGCAATGTTGCGCCCATTGCTGTTGCCGAGCAGAATTTCGCCGTCGTTGTACTCTCCGGACCGCAAGGATACCACAGGGCGCTCGAAGTTGTTGTACAGTGTGATCTCACCATTACGGGCATCGTCCTCACCAAAGCTCAGGCTGATCTCGCCTTCGCTGTTGTACACATAAATGGCGGGCCGATCCTGCGAGGCGCCAAGAACCACGGAAGGCTGGCCGTTGGGCCGGTTGATGGTCAACACAGCGGTACCCTCGTCGTTGGTCAGGAGCAGGATTTGGGGTTGGCCCTCTCGATTGACCAGAACGAGCCGCCGCGTTGCGAGCCCTTCTCCAAGCCGGTCCGAAAAACCGTCGAGAGCCTCCTGGATGTAGGCGGCGACCTCTGGTGAAACGCCATCGGGGAGTTCACCGTCTTCGGCCAGAGCTTCGGGCGTATCCGAAGTCTCGCTCAGGACTTCGACTTCAAGCTGCGAGACACGCGTGGAGAGCGCCAGGTTCTGCGTGTACACGAAGCCGCTGAAGCCGAGCAGGAGCACGAATAGCAGCGCAAAAACGACATCTTTACCTTTCATAGAATATCCGTCCAAAAACCGTGAAGTGTGGGCAGACCAAACCCCGCCGACGAGCGAAAAAAAGCGGTTGCGGTGTGCTCAAAGGGAAGGCCTTACCTCCGCGTTTTGGTCCTGGCCAGCCGGTGGGCGCTCTTGCCCTTGCGGGCTGACCAGCCCTTTTCTGCTTACCGTTTCCCGGGTGAGAAGCCGAGATCAATGAGGTGGTTTTCGACGATGTCGAGGTCGTGATGGGCGCGCGGGACCCATGCCGGCCCCCAGTAAAAATTGCAGGAGGTTTCCGCGCGCAGCAGGCGCCAGCGGGCCTGCTCGAGTTTCGCGGAAACGTCTCCCGGCAATTCTCCGCCATGGCGGTTGGCGAGGCTGGAGCGCATATGGTCGCAAGTATCGCTGACCGACTTGAGGCGCTCCCAACCGCCCTTTTGCTCTTGCGAGCCCGTCCACTGGTGGAAATCCCAGCCCTGGTGGTCTTCGGTATTCCACGCCCCGCGATGCACCCGGCACGGGCCGCCGTGGCCGAAGCGATCGAGGTAGTCCTCGATGAACGTCGGGCGGATTTCAGTCTGCTTCTGTCGGACGGCTTCGAGCAG
>JBHJGW010000274.1:0-23525 GCA_050331415.1 Opitutales bacterium
CTCCGGAAATTCCTTGCTGCGAAACGGCTTGCTCTGGAAGGACTCGGGTGCGTGGCCGTTCATGCTTGCTTCGGGGTACGCCTTCGCGCGAATCGCCGCGTGCGGGCAGACAAACGCACACTTTCCGCACTGGATGCATACGTCGGGGTCCCAGATGGGGATTTCTTGAGCGATGTTGCGTTTCTCCCACCGGGCGGTGCCCGTCGGCCAGGCGCCGTCACACGGGAAGGCGCTAACGGGCAGGCGGTCGCCCTCCTGCTTGAGCATCGCGGCGGTGACGCGCTGCACGAAGTCCGGAGCAGCCGCCGGGACGGCCGACCTCATGCCGACCGACCCGACGGAGCACCCCTTAACCCTAACCTCATGGAGGTTATCCAGAGCCGCGTCGACCGCGGCAAAATTCATCTCGACGATCTGCGGGCCTTTTTTCGCGTAGGTCTTTTCGATGTATTTTTTGATCTCGGCAACGGCCTGTTCGCGGGGCAACACACCGGAAATGGCAAAGTACGCCGTTTGCATGATGGTGTTGATGCGGTTGCGCATGCCGGTTTCCCGCGCGACCTTGTAGGCGTCGACAACGAACAGCCGCAGGTCCTTTCGCAGAATGCCTTCCTGAACCTCGGCCGGCAGGTGTTCCCAGACATCTTCGGGGCCGAATGGGCTGTTGAGCAGCAGAGTGGCACCATCCGCGGCGTATTTCAGCACATCGTAGGCGCTCAAGTATTGCCATTGGTGGCAGCCGACGAACTGGGCGTCGCGAATCAGGTACGGGGCATTGATCGGGCGCGGCCCGAAACGCAGGTGGCTGATCGTCATGCCGCCCGACTTCTTCGAGTCGTAAACAAAGTAGGCCTGGGCGTAATTCTCGGTGCTCTCGCCAATGATCTTGATCGAGTTCTTGTTCGCGCCGACAGTTCCGTCGGAACCCAGACCGAGGAAGACCGCGCGGAAAACGTCCTCGGCGGCGAGGTTGAAGTCTTCGTCGACCTCCAGGGAACGCTTGGAAACGTCGTCGGCGATCCCGACGGTGAAATGCGTTTTCGGCGCCGTTTTTTCGAGCTCGTCGAAAACCGCCTTGGCCATCGCGGGATCAAATTCCTTGGAGCCGAGCCCGTAGATGCCGCCGATGACGCGCGGTTCGCTTTCCGGTCCGGCCATCCCGAGCTGGCGGGCTTCGGCCAGAGCGGTGCGGATGTCGAGATACAAGGGTTCGCCGATTGCTCCGGGCTCTTTACACCGGTCGAGCACGGCAATGCTCTTGACGGTTGCCGGCAAGGCGGCGAGCAGCCGCTCGACGGAAAAGGGCCGGAACAGCCGCACCTTGAGCACCCCGACCTTGGCCCCTTGGGCGTTGAGCGCCTCGGCGGTGGCCGCGCAGGTTTCCGCACCACTGCCCATTGCGATGATGACGCGGTCAGCGTCCGGCGCACCGGTGTATTCAAAGAGCCGGTACCGGCGTCCGGTCAGCTCCGCGAAGCGCTCGAGCGTCTCCTCGACGATCCCGGGGCAAGCCTCGTAAAAGGCGTTTCCGGCCTCGCGAGCCTGAAAGAACACGTCGGGGTTTTGCGCCGTTCCCCGGACCATCGGGGCGTCGGGCGTCAGGGCTCGGTCGCGGAAGGCCTCGAGCGCCTTGGGGTCGAGCAGGGCCTGCAGCGTGGCGTCGTCGAGCTTTTCAAAGGTGTTGATCTCGTGGCTGGTGCGAAAGCCATCGAAAAAGTGAAGAAAAGGAATGCGTGATCGGAGGGTGGCGGCGTGGGCCACGGCTGCCATGTCATGCGCCTCCTGCACACTGCTGCTGGCCAGCAGTGCCATCCCGGTCTGCCGGCAGGCCATCACGTCGGAGTGGTCGCCAAAAATGGAAAGCGCGTGCGTGGCAATAGCCCGCGCGGAAACGTGCATCGCAAAGGGCGTCAGCTCCCCGGCGATCTTGTAGAGGTTGGGGATCATCAGCAACAGCCCCTGTGACGCGGTGAAGGTCGTCGTCAGGCTGCCAGCGGAAAGCATTCCGTGAACGGCACCGGCTGCCCCGGCCTCGCTCTGCATCTCGGTGACTTCAGGTGCGGTACCCCACAGATTGGCACGCCCACCAGCGGCCCATTCATCGCAAAGCTCGCCCATCGAGGTCGACGGCGTGATCGGATAAATCGCGATCGTCTCGCTGAGGCGATAGGCGACCGAAGCTACGGCTTCGTTTCCGTCGGCGATAGAAGAACTTTTATGCATTTTTTCGACAGGGCTGATAAGCTAGTCTTAACCAAAAGGCGCGATCGTACGCAAGCAAAACTTATCATCAGAGGTAAAGCGATAAAATTTTCTTTTCGCAGCACAGCGAAACAAGCTGCGCAAAAGCGCAAAGAGGACATTCGCATTAGCCCAAAAGAGGGATGCCTGCGCCTCTGAGCGCGAAGGCTAACCAGGAAAGTCGAAGCCAGGAATGGGGGAATGGCGGCGTGCGGGTCCCCTCAGCCGTTTGCGCGCCTCAGGCGCGGCGATAGCACTCGTGGCAGGCGCCGACTATGCTTTCTCCCGCCGAAAATTCAGGGCTCCCATTAAACCCGTAGAAAAATTAGTGTAATTTCCGTATTTTTTCTTGAAAAGCTACGAATAGGGTGTTTTGTCTTTAGGAAACAGGAAAGAAAGACCACGAAAATGGTCGATTTAAACCCATCACTTTAACATTTACCCCAATCCGAAATGAAGCCTCACAAACTTGTGCTCTGCACCGCATTCCTGATCGTGTCGTCTCTCGCTCAGGCCGCGTTTGTCACCGTGATGAATGGGAGCCACGACGTCATCAATGGCAATCGGCCGTGGCACATGGGGCTGACGGGTCTGGGGCACCACGCGACGCTTCGCCCTGATTCGAACGCCGGTTGGTCGGCTGCGCTGGCGGGCGGCGGACCGATCATCGTCGAGCAACGAGGCGCCGACCGGGCCGATGTGGCAGCCGTGACGAATTTCGTCAGCAACGGCGGCCGGCTTATCGTACTGGGCGGCTTCAACCACAACTCCGGGCAGCAATTGCTCGATGCCCTCTTCGGCGTGGATTCCGTCTACTCGGGCGTCTTTTACGGTCAGACCTACGCTCAGACGTCGAATGCTGCGGGAACCACCTTTGCGGATGACCCTGCGCAGCTTCATGCGGTCAGTTCGTCGCACCCCATTGTGGCAAACCCGCCGCCTGGGGCTGAGGTCTTCTACGAGCTTGCTCCGGGCAAGCCGATCGTCTTCGGCGGAACGCTTGGCGCCGGCGATATCTTCCACATTGGCTTCGACTTTTATGGAGGCGCGCCGTCCCGTGTGAATGACTGGTACCAGGTGCTGGATAGCGCCATTACCTTTGGTTCTGGTCCGGCCGCCCAATCGCTGGTCGTGTCGCCGGTACCCGAACCCGGCGTCTACATAACCGCGAGCAGCCTCCTCGGTATCGGTTTGGTCGCGTTGCGCCGCTACCCCCGCTCCAAACGAGGCGAGCGCAGGCGCTAGCGCGAAGCTCGTTTCAGAAAAGGCACCCCTGTTGCGGGTGCTTTTTTTGCGCCTTTCGGCGAGCGAACGGGGTCGCGACGGAAGGGCGGCCTCTGGCAGAAGGTCGCGTAAGCATCCGCGGTGCGCTTCCGAGCATTGCCTGCGCGGCCGCGACGTACGGTCGTTTCGCTCCTGTTTGATTCCCGACTGCCGCGTCGATTCCCGCGCGGGCGGTTCAGGTGATACCAAGGGTCATCATGCGCAGTTTTTGGCTTTTCCTCACGGTCGGTCTGGCATCGGTTCCGGCCTTGGCGTCTGACGCTGACATGGCACCGGCGCTTTCCGAGAAGTTTGTCGGCAACATTGTTGGATTAGAGGATCACGGGCTTCCCAAAAAATTTACGTCATACTGGGATCAGGTCACCCTCGAGAACAACGGCAAATGGGTCTTCGTGGAGAAGGAGCGCGACGTGATGACTTGGGAAACGCTCGACGCCCAGGTTGCCGCTGCTCAGGAAGCCGGCCTGCCGATTAAGCAGCACGCCTTCATCTGGGGCATGAGCGAGCCCCGCTGGCTCGAAGGCCTGCCCTACGAAGAGCAGCGCGCCGAGGTTGAGGAGTGGATGCGCGCCTTCGCCCAACGCTACCCGGACATCGAGATGGTCGATGTGGTCAATGAACCAATTACCATTCCGCCCAAGTACCACAAGGACGCCATCGGCGGCGACGGCGAAACAGGCTGGGACTGGGTTATCTGGGCTTACGAGCTCGCCCGGGAGCTCTACCCCGATGCTACCCTGATCCTCAACGAGCACAGCACCCTGCGTCGCCTCGACAAGCGGCAACGCTTTCAGGAGATCATCGCGCTGCTGCAGGAGCGTGGTCTGGTCGACGCTATCGGCCTGCAGGCGCACTGGATCGAAGGGCTTCCCTCCAGGCGGATTGTGGCCGGCCTCGACGATTACGCGAAATTCGGCCTGCCGATCTACATTTCGGAGCTCGACTTCAATGCAGACACGGATGGGGAACAACTTGCGACGATGAGCCGCGGCTTCCCGATTCTGTTCGAACACCCGGCCGTCCACGGCATCACCTTCTGGGGCTACCGCGAGGGAGAGCTCTGGCAGAAAAAGGCCTACCTGCTCAATGCCGACGGCACTCCTCGGCCTGCGCTCGCCTGGCTGCATGGCTACCTCGCGGGTATCCGCGCGGGAGCAACCGCCGAAGAGTAGAGCGGAGCTCAGGCTCCCGGGCGGCAGCGCGTCCGCAAGACCATTAGCAAGCCCAGCAGACCAACGAGGGCGGGGGGCATACCCGGCTGGGGAACGACCGGCAAGGCGTTCGGCCCCACCGTCACTGTCAGGAAGTGGCCGCGGTAGCCGGGCTCGCCTCGGCCAGGAATGGCCTCACCCTTGCGCTTTGGGATTGGCGGCTGCTGCTGCGGGTGGCATGGTTTGAATATGTCTGGCGAACTCGACGCCCTGCCTTGCTCCGCCGAACGCAAAGTTGCGCTGCGGGAGGTGATTGCGCGCTACGTGGCGCTCGAGCGGGCTGTCCAGCAGGCCCATATTCCCGTCTGCGCCCCTACCTGCGCAAAGTGCGTCAAGATCTGTTGTGCACACAAATTCTGTACAGAGGCCATCGAAAGTCCCTGGCTGCGGCTGGTCTGGGAGCAGGCGGGCCACTCCGAAGCGGAGTTCGACGCCGTGCAGGGCTGGCTCACACCCACAGGCTGCAAGCTCACTGCCGGACGTCCCCCGGTGTGTTACGCCTTCCTGTGCAGCCAAATCCTCGACCCGATGCCCGACAGGGACGCCCGCGACTTCCACCTCGACCAGGCCGCCCTCATTACTCGGACCGGGCGCCGGGCATACGGCGAGCGAAGCCTTGTCGAACTTAGCCGCGACGACATCGCCAGCCGACTGAACCTGAGCAAACTCGACCGCGCCATCGCTGCGGCCTGGCGCGAGTTGGAGAGCGCCGGGGTTGCCGGTTGAGTTGGGCGGCAAATTGATTCGAGAGGGAGGGCGCAAGCTCCGACCATCCCGGCAGCAGCTCCGGAGCTGCCACTGCAAATCGCTTTGACAGCGGCATGAGCTTCGCTCTGACTTGGCCGATTAAATGTTCGGGTTTCTCTCCAACGACATCGGTATTGACCTCGGCACGGCCAACTCGCTCGTGTTCGTCCGGGATCGGGGGATTGTCTTGCGGGAGCCGAGTGTGGTCGCGGTCTACCACAACACCAAGAAGGTGCGCGCGGTCGGTATCGAGGCGAAACGGATGCTCGGGCGCACCCCCGGCAACATCACCGCGTTGAGGCCGATGAAGGACGGCGTCATCGCCGACTTCGACATCACCGAGGCGATGCTTCGGTATTTCATCAAAAAAGTCTCCCCGCAGCTGAACCCCCTGCGTCCGCCGCCGCGGGTTGTCGTCGCTGTCCCGAGCGGCATCACCGAGGTGGAGCGCCGCGCCGTCAAGGACAGCGCCCTGCACGCCGGTGCACGCGACGTTCTGATGCTTGAGGAGCCGATGGCCGCCGCGATTGGAGTGGGCTTACCGATCGAAGAGCCGGCGGCGAACATGATCGTCGATATCGGTGGCGGCACTACCGAAGTCGCGATCATCTCCCTCGCCGGGGTCGTTTTCACCCGCTCTCTGCGGGTAGGCGGCGACGAGATGGACAATGCGATCATCGCCTACATCAAACGCGCCTACAACCTGATGATCGGCGAGCGCACGGCGGAAGAAATCAAAATTCGGATCGGCAGCGCCTACCCGCTCGAGGAAGAGCTGACGATGGAAATTAAGGGTCGCGATGCCGTGGCCGGGCTGCCGAAGACTCTTCATATTTCCAGCCAGGAAATTCGCGAGGCTCTCGGCGACACCTTTGGGAGCATCATCGAGGTCATCCGCAGCGCCCTCGAGCGCTGCCCGCCGGAACTTTCCGCCGACCTCGTCGATCGGGGGATCGTTCTGGCCGGGGGCGGCGCGATGATCCGCAACCTCGACAAGCTCATTAGCGAGGCCAGCGGCCTGCCCGTTATCGTGGCCGACGACCCCCTCAGCGCCGTCGCCAATGGCACCGGCATCGTCCTGCAAGACCTCGGCTGGTGGCTGCGCGATTAGGGCTGATGGCCGCCAGCACTTTCACAGGGGACCTCAGCGGCGGGATGGTCTTTTCGGTGTTCTTCGATGGCGGGGGCGGCGGTCGGGATTTGTCGTGGGCTGAGTTTACGGAGCAGTGGCCCCAGCCGGGGCTGGTCTGGCTCAATTGCGACGGGGCCGTGTTCCTGCCGCTCAACCTGATCACCGGCCTGCTCGGCATGAACGTCGGCGGCCTTCCCGGCGTCGGTGAGCCTGCCGCCTTTGCGATTGTCAGCAGCGGAATTGTCGTGAGCGCCGTCGTGCTGCTCTGGCTGCTATGGCCGGAGTAGTGGTTCGGGACAAATGCCTCCGCTCGAAGGCGACCCCTGTTCTGAGGGGTCGTTGCTTGCGCAAGCCCCGGCGGTGGCTGCGGCTGCAGAAATCTGTGATCCGTTGACGATTCCGCTTGCGCCTAGGTATACTAGCAATCATAATACACCTAATGCTCCCGTTCGACTTCATCGCACGCCCTGGCCGACCGGTATCGGAGCAGGTCGTGTTTGCGGTGAAGCGGGCCCTGGCTCGGGGTGCGCTGCGCCCGGGGGATGCCTTTCCTTCGGTCCGGGTGCTCAGCCGGGAGCTGCGCATCAACCCCAACACCGCGCAGAAAGTGCTCTCGACGCTGACCAACGCCGGTATTCTGGAAATCGAGCCCGGCATTGGCGCTCGGGTTGCGGAGCCGCAGGCGCTTTCGACGAAGGAGCAGGGCGCGCTGCTGGACGAGCCGCTGGAGGGCCTTTGCGTCGAGGCCAAACGCATCGGTCTGAGCCGTGATGAACTCGAAGCGCGCCTGCGCCGGACCTGGCAGTCCCTGGAAACCTGAACTCCCTCGAAAACGTTTTTCCGAAACCTCAACCCACCCCTCGCGATGGAGACTCCCGCTATCCGCACCGAAAACCTCACCCGCCAATTCGGGTCCGTCCTGGCACTGGACGCACTCGATCTGGCGGTACCCCGGCGTTCCATTTACGCGCTGCTCGGGCCCAATGCGCCGGGAAATCCACGCTGCTCTCGATCCTCATCAACGCGTTGCCGCCCACAAGCGGCTCGGCGGAAGTGTTGGGGGTGCCTTCCACGCGACTCGGCTCGAAAACGCTGGCGCAGATTGGCTACGTCGCCGAATCGCAGGAGCTGCCAACGTGGATGAGGGGTCAGGAGCTGCTGCGCTTCCTGAAGCCGCTGTATCCGGGCTGGGACGACGCTTTTGTCGACCGCCTGCGCGTCACCCTCGAGACACCGCTGGACCGCAAGCTCGCGAACCTCAGCCGCGGGCAGCAGATGAAAGTGCGGCTGCTGGCAGCGATGGCCTACCGCCCGCAGTTGCTCATCCTCGATGAACCTTTCTCGGGGCTCGATCCCCTCGTGCGCGAAGAACTTGCGCAGGGGCTGCTCGAACTAGTCGGTGAGAGTGACTGGACGGTTGTGCTCGCTTCGCACGACGTGGACGAGCTGGAGCGCCTCGCCGACCATGCGGGCTTCATCAGCGGCGGCAAACTGCGTTTCAGCGGCGAAATGGAAGCCCTGCAGGCCCGCACCCACCGCGTGGAGGCCCGCCTGCAGGACGACCGCGCGGCGTTCCCCGCCGAGCCACCGCAGGCAGGGTGGCGGGAGTGGCACCCGCTCGGGCCGTCGGTTACGTTCATCGACGCTGACTTCGATGCCGAGGCCACCCAGGCGACTTTGGCCAAATCCGGGCCGCTGGCGCACTTCGACCACCGTTCTCTGAGCCTGCGGGAGATCTTCGTCAGCACAAGCCGCCACGAACGAACCCTGGCCAGAGCCGCCGTATGAAGCTACAGCCGCACTTGCTCTGGTTCGACTGGCATCGCTGCCGCTGGTTTCTCGTGGCCTGGTGGGCACTTTGCGCCCTCGCGGCTGTTATGGGGGGCGTGACCTATTGGGGCCAGGTCGAACTGGTCGACACGCTCAACTGGTTTTATCGTCTCCTGCCCGTCGCTGGAGCGGTCTTGATCGGAGCCCTCGTGCAACCGAGCCATCCTGCCCGTCGTGAGGGCTTCTTTCAGGGGCGACCGGTCAGCGGGTTGACGCTTTGTTGCCACCGGGCCGCGCTGATGGTAGTAGCGCTGTGGCTGCCATTCGTTTTGGCGCTTTCGGTTCCTGTGCTGGTGGTCGATCCCGCCGCAAGCACCCTCTTGCCGTTCGTTGCCTACAGCATTTGCATCTATGGAACCGTGGCTGCCCTGCTGGCGCTGGTTGCCTCACTTCTTCCGCGGGGACTGCCGCTTTACCTGATCATCACCGTCGTGATTGTCGTCGCCCTTGCGTTCGTGAGCCGGTATAAAAAATACGACCGCGATTATGGGATGGACTCGTGGTGGATCGTCGACAATCCCCGCCAGGCTGAACTTCTTTGGGGCTGGGGTCTCGGCCTTTTCGCCGGTCTCGTGCTTGCCGGATGTTTCCTGTGGTCGTTCTGCTCGCGGCGGCGAATCCTTCCCGCTGCTCTGGCCCTGGTCGTGACGCTGCTGTGCAGCCACCTCTCGACTGATGTCTACTTCCGCCAGTCGCCGACCGGTTACGGGTATCCTGTTGCCGACGCGGTGGTGGATCCCGCCCGCTTCACGATGGAGCGGGATCGCTCGACAGGATACGCCACACAATGGAATCGGAAGCATGGCCGGAGTAGTGGGGTGCGACAAATGCCTCCGCTCGAAGGCGACCCCGACCATTGGTGGTTCTTCGGCGGTAAACTTCAGGTTCAAGGGCTGGCGCCGGAGGTCGCTTTCAGCGCAAAGGTGCTCGCTTCAACGTGGACGGCGCCGGATGGCGAAACCTACGCGATGGACCCGCCACCGTATTTTTACAACTTCATCCAGCAAAAACTCAGGGTGCCGCCGCCGCCCCACCCGACGAAGGCGCAGCTGATTGAGTTGTTCGGCAAAGGTATTGCCGAGGATCCAACGTTCGTTAGTGAACACTTCGGACGGATTGCCCAAGCTAACGTATTTGGTGGCCCTGCGCGGCTTTACCGTCGCTATCGGGATGAGCCGGGCGAGTTGACGGTGCGGTGGCGTGTGGACTTGTACCGACACGAGGAAGATCTCAGGATTGACCTCAACCAGCCGGGAGCAGTTCGCCGAGGTCACGCGGAAGTAGTCGGGCTTGAAGCGGTGCACCTCGGTGACGAAATCGAGCTCGGCCTCTGGCGCATCGTTTCCTCGAATACTTGGGAGGCCGCCTTGGGCTCGAATTGGTCCAACTACTTCTTCTGGCTCATCTACGACCCCGTTTCAGAAGCGGCCTTGGACTCGAAGGGTGGTGGTTTCGGGAGCCACAACGCGCACCCGTTCGTCTCTGTCCAGCGGTTCCAGAAGGACTTTCGCCCGCACTGGTCGGTTCCTGACTTTACAGAAGCGCAGCTTCAGCGCTCTGCGGTGGTGCGCCTGCAGCCGGTTTACCTCGGTTCTACGGAGGTCACGCTGACGCTTCCGGAGACGCCCCTTGTCACGAAATACAGCCTCGAACGCCTTGCCGAGGAACAAGCCAAAACCGCCCCATGAAAGCTGCCGTCCTGACCCTCCTCAACAATGATCTGAAGCACTTCCGCTTTTGGCTGATCGTCTGGGCAGCCCTCGTTTCGCTGCCCGCGGTTTTGCTTGGGCTGCTGCGGAGCCCGCTTGGGGGTGACCCTGATTTCTGGGCGGCGTGCGGAATCCTGTTTGCCATCTCATCAATTTCGATGGTCCTGCTCACCTTCTTGCTGGTGTTGAAGGTGGTACAGAAGGAAAACCTCCGAAGCCCGAGGGCCTATTGGTTGCCCTTACCGCTGATGCCAGCCCAGGTTCTGGTTGCGAAAGCCCTCCTGGTCGCGTTGCTGGTTGCTTTTCAAGCCTTGATTGCTGTTTGCGCGCACCTGGTACTCGCCCTCGAGGTGGTTGAGGTGCAGTTTTGGGCTCTGCTTCTGGCTTCCCTGCGTATCGTATTCACCCCGATGTTACCGGCAGTTTTCACGCGGACAGTGGTCGGCGCGATTCTGGCGCCACTGGTGATTTTTATCCCACTGGCGGTTCTGCAAAATTTGGTGTTCGAGAGGGGCGGCGGTGCGCCCTGGCTCATGCTCGATCTGCCCGCGGGCTTTCCGCTGACCGGGGTCCTTATCGGGCTGACCCTCTGCCTCGCGGTTGCAATCGTGGTCTGGCGTTTCCTGCGGCCACGCCAGTTCCGGCCCGCGCTGGCGGCCTTATCGCTGCTGGTGGTGATTCCCTGGCTCGGTACGGTCCTGGGCGTTCCGCAAGCCCTGCCGAAGGCCACCGTACCCCTGCCCGAAGGAGCAACCCTCGAGATCAGCGACTTTTTGTACCTCACCCATGAAACAAGAGGCAGCGGCATCCGGAGCATAAACAGGGAAACAATGGGAGATTGGACCGACACCGATTCAGCCAGACTCAGTCTGAAAGGCAAGTTGTCCTGGCCTGGCCTTCCCCCGAACCTTGTCCCGATTCCGCAGGCCATCGCCACGACCCTGTCAGGCGGGAAGCGCCTACCGGTGGCCACAGATCCCGAATCGCGTAGAAGGCTAGGGCTGGAAGGGGACGTCCTTGAGGGTATTTTTCCCGGCTACGAATCCGCAGAACGGCAAATCAATTGGACAAAGGAGTTCGCGCTCTTCGAACCGGCGCCGCCGGAGGCCCTGCAGGGTGACGACCGGCCGTTGACCCTCACCACAACAGTCGCTGTGAGTCTAGCCACACCGGTCGCGCACCTCACGCCGCTGGAGATCGGCAAGCGCCTGGAACTACCGTCCGGCTTCGGAATCGTGTCCCGCGTAGAGCAGGCGACCACAGACGAAGCGCGAGTTGAGGTGATGCTCGCCGATACCGGGAAGAACCCGGGAAACCTTCTCAACCACGGCATATCCCACTGGGTGCTGCTCGACCGCGCCAACCGAAAGGTTTATTCGATGGATCCACTGCGTAGGGGGCAGAGCCTGAACAGTCCTGCGGTTGGTTTCAACCGGGTACTCGGCGATTTCCGTGGGGTTGATCTGAGCGTTTCCAACGACTGGGCGCTGGCATACGTGGAGTTCCAGTCGCGCGGAATCGCGTGGGCCGAAGCGACCTACACGATTCCACAATCGACCGACTGACGGGAAGCCCCCGAAAGCCAAAAACCGGACCCCTACCACTCGAAGCGGTACTGCCCGAGCCGCCGTCCAATTTCTGCCAGGGTGTCCTTTTCGCCCTGTTCGCCCTTGGCCTCGAAGGTCACGCTGAAGCGCACAAAGGCGCCGGCGTCGTCCCACGGCACGGTCGAGATCAGCAGATCGGTAATCAGGAACTGCGAAAAATCTTCGGCGGTGGCGAACTCCGCCACGGAGCCGTCCGGGCGCGTGGCACGCCGGGGTGCCGCCGTGTAGAGGAAAAAGCTGCCCGCGGGCTTGGACACGTCGAAGCCTGCCGCGTGCAGCACCTCCAACAGGGCGTCCATGCGGCGTTCGTACTTCGCCGCGATCTCCGTAGTGATCTGCGGGCGGTCGATTGCCGCGGCCGCCGCCTCTTGGATCGCCAGGAATTGCCCGCTATCGCTATTGTCTTTAATATATCCGTACGCGTTGACGATGCGCTCGTTGCCACAGACCCAACCGATGCGCCATCCGGTCATGTTGAAACCTTTGGACAGCGAATGTAGCTCCACGGCGACGTCCTTGCCGCCCGGCACCTGCAGGATCGACAGCGGCTTGCCGCCGTAGATCAACGCGGCGTACGCGGCGTCCTGAATGACGACCAGGTTGTGCTTCTTGGCAAAGGCGACCACCTTCTCGAAAAACTCCGGCGTGGCACTGGCCCCGGTCGGGTTGTTCGGGTAGTTGAGGACGAGTACCTTTGCCCGCTGGAGAACATCCGCAGGCGCGCTCTCGAGGTTCGGCAGAAAACCCTCGGCCCGGGTCAGCGGATACTGGTACACCTCGCCGCCGAAGTACTTGGCGTGCGTGCCGAACACGGGGTAGCCCGGCGTTGTCATCAGGACAACGTCACCGGGATTGATGAACGCTGCGGGCAAATAGCTCAGTGCACTTTTGGAGCCGATCGAGTGGATGACTTCGGTTGCAGGGTCTACGTCCACCTCAAAGACTTCACGCATGTAGCGCGCCGCTGCCTCGCGGAAGGCCATGCCACCATTGTCGGCGTAACCCCGATTCTCCGGCTTGCGGGCTCCAGTGCAAAGGGCTTCCACAACCTCCGGGTAGGCCATTTCATCGGGCTCGCCCACGCCCATGTCGATCAGCGTGACGCCGGGGTTGGCCGCCCGCGCGGCCTGCTTGGCCCGCTTGATCTTCTCGAATTTGTAGATCGCCGTGGATTTGCCGTAGCTGGAGCCACCGATGCGCTCCGCGAAAAGTTGCTGAATGTAGGAGTCTGCCATTGGAAAAACTAACGATCGTAGTGCCGAAAGGCTCGCAATTCAAGCCGAAGCCGTGCACCGCCACGGTGGCGCGCGTTCAAAGATAGCGGATTCACCCCGGCGCAGTGCTGAACCCTGCCTGCGCAGGCTGGCTAATCGCAAATATTCGAAAAACTTGGGACCTCGCCGTGGCAGTGGTAGAAATCGCCAAACGAGGGGTTACGAACTCAAGAATGCGCTCTGGCGGGCAGTTGAGCGCTCTGAGCTGGTTGCAGTTAGACAGAGGAGACTAGGGGCTCCCCCTCTTCTGTGAGGGTAATCCCCCGCATAAACTGCTTGACGAAACTCAAGCCCCGCTGCATCGTTCAGCTATTCTCAATTTTCAACGGGCTTCGCGGCGCTCATATTTGCCGCTGCGGCTGGGCCCCATTACCGAGTTTCCTACAGATTTTTCGCCAATATTTTCAGTACCGTAACAAAAAAAAGCTTGCCTGACCGTTCTTTGGCTGCTTGTTTCCCCCTATCTTTGCGGACCCTCTCCGCAGAAAACCCTCCAGATAAAGAAAATATCCTACCATGAAGAAAACACTCGCATCACTCTCCGGCCTCGCCCTGCTGGCCCCTGCCTTTGCTGTGATTGACTTCGAAGCGATTGGCGGAGTTGTTGGCGACAACAACACGATTCCAGCTTCGGAAAATTTCGTCGATGGCAATGCTGTCGTTCGTTTTTGGTTCGACACTGACAGTACTCCTGACGGTGTGTTCGATGCCGCTTCTGACGAACTTGCTGTCATCGAGGCTGTCGGCGCGGGCGACACCGGGAATGGTTTCCGGAATAATGTTCTTTCCGACGATTCAACGACTACCGCTGACGACTTTGATACGGAAAACGCTGCTGACGCTGGCCGTCTTGATAATTTTTTCCTGCGGACAAGTGGTGAGCTGATCGGCCGTGACAACCCGCCGACTCTCATCATCGACTACAGCCAGACTTCGAGCTCATTTTCGGTTTTTGAGGCCTCCGGAGACATCTTTGATATTGATGGTCGATTGAGCAGTAACGTTTTTGAGGCGTGGACCGTTCGTGCTTATGATTCTACTGGTGCTGAAGTTGCCACGGTGGACAGCGTTACGGCTCCCAACGGTCCGGGTGACCTTTCCACAGTCGATCCAGTAGACCTTGCTGGCGGTTCGTTTGACGGTCTTGCTTGGAATTTCCGCCTCGACACTGGAACGACGCCGATTTCCTTCATTTCGGTTTCCTACACCGGCACGGCCCCCAGTGTTGGCCTTGCATTCGACAACTTCGATGCAACTGCGGTTCCAGAGCCTTCCGCTCTCGCCGGTCTGTTTGGTCTCGCCGCCCTGCTGATCGCACGCCGTCGTGCCTAGTGCTTCTGGCGAATCTTTCCGAAAGCGCCCGGCTTCTAGCCGGGCGCTTTTTTGTTTGCTGGGTACGCGGGTCCCGATTGACAACCGAACATTTCTCCCGACGCTCATCAGCACGTGATGAAAGTAAAGGTTTGCGGGATAACCTCGGCGGAGGATGGTGAGGCGGCGTTGGCGCTGGGGGCTGACTTCCTCGGGCTAAACCTTTACTCGAAATCACCGCGGGCGGTTTCCGTCGAGACTGCGCGCATGCTGTGCAATACCTTTCCTGCCGGTCGCCGGGTATTTGTCGATGTGAATACGGGCTCGGAAGTGCTCGAGGATTACGGTGACCTCGGATTCGATAAATTCCAGATTCACTGCGCCTACGAGACGTCTCTGGTGACCCTGGCGGCCTGGGCGGGGATCGTAGGACGCGAGAATTTGTGGGTCGCGCCCAAATGGCCGCCCGGCGAGCCGTTTCCCGAGGGCGTACTTGAATTTTGCGATACCGTGCTGATCGACGCGTATGCGGCCGACAAGCACGGCGGAACTGGTCGCACGGCGGATTGGGGCCTGTTTTCGGAGGTCGCCAATCGCTACCCCGGTTGCCAGTTTATTCTGGCTGGGGGCCTTGGGCCAGAAAACCTCGTCGAAGCGGTCGCTGCTTCAGGGGCGAGCATGGTCGACGTCAACAGCGGGGTCGAAACCGCCCCCGGCAAGAAGGACCGGGAGAAGCTGCGTGAGCTTTTCGGCGCTGTCGCGGGGCTCGACCCGGCGCGTCAGTAGCGCAGCCGGGTGCGGGGCGGTTTGCTGTGGCGCTTGCTGCGTGAGGAGCGCTTTTTGTCCTTGGAGCGGCGCCGCTTTTTTCCTGTGGACGCTTTCTTTTTCGCTTTCGCGTCAGGCTCAGAGATCGCCTGGTTGATAAAGACGAGCCCCCAAACGACTGCCGCCATGACGAGAAAAACGATCAGCAGCAGCTTTGCGGGTGACATCGATTCGGACGCCTCGATCATAACGCGCTGCCGGGAAAGTGGTTTAGGTAGGTTTTTCCCTGCACCTGGAGGGGGGCGCGGAAGGCGTGCTGGAGGTAGGCGTGGGCTTGGGAAACGGCCTCAGTCAGCGCCTCGCCCTGCGCCAGGCGGGCAGCAATCGCCGCTGATAGCGTACAGCCGCTGCCGTGGGTGTCCACTTCCCGGCGGGCGGCGGTTAGCTCCAGTTGGGTGCCGTCAGGGGTCAGCAGAAAGTCGAAGAGCTCCTCGCCTTCGAGGTGGCCCCCCTTGATCAGCACGGCCGTCTCAAACTGCTCCACAAGCCTGCGGGCACCGGACCGGATGTCCGAAGCGGTCGCCAGAGGGCAGTTGAGGAGCACGCCTGCTTCGTCCAGATTCGGCGTAATCACCGTCGCCCGCGGCAGCAGCTGTTCGACGAGCGACTGCTGGGCATCGTCGGCCAGGAGCGGGGCGCCGCTGCTGGCGACCATCACGGGGTCGATCACGACCGGGCAGGTTTGCGAATGCAGCAGCCGCGCGGTTTCCTCGATCAGTTCGGCGGAAAACAGCATGCCGACCTTGATCGCGGCGATTTCAAAAAAGCTTTCGAGTTGCCGGTACTGCGCCCGCAGGAAGTCGCGGGGTAGCGGGTGGACTTCGCTCACGCCTTCCGGGTGCTGGGCTGTCAGGGCGGCAAAGCATGTCACGCCGAACACGCCGTTGGCGGCAAAGCTCAGAAGGTCGGCCTGGACTCCCGCCCCCGCTCCGCTGTCGGAGGTGGCGATTGTCATCGCGACTGGGAGGTCTGCAGGCATGGTTGGCAAATCTAGCACCAGCCGCTCGACGCGCCAAGCGGATTTCGACCGGTCAAGGCGCCCGGAGAAGGCTTTTAGCAAGTGCAGGCGAGCCAGCAGCGCCGCCTAGAACAAATCTTTGTCTGTCACGGCTCCTTCGCTGGCGCTGGCCACGAGCTTGGCGTATTTCGCCAACGTGCCGCGGGTTTCCTTCGGCTCCGGCGGCGTATAGGCGGCCAGCCGGGCATTGTATTCCTGCTCGTCGATGAGGAGCGAAATCGTATTGCGCACCGCGTCGATCTCGATGACATCGCCATTCTTCACGATCCCGATGGGCCCGCCGCGAGCCGCTTCTGGCGTGATGTGCCCGACATCGAAGCCGTGGCTGCCTCCCGAAAAACGGCCGTCGGTGATGAGGGCTACGTCCTTGATCAGGCCGCGGCCCGCCACGGCGGCCGTCGGTGACAGCATTTCGCGCATGCCCGGGCCGCCGACAGGCCCTTCGTTTCGGATGACGATGACGTCGCCTTCGACGATCTTCCCGCCAAGGATCCCCCGGTAGGCGTCTTCCTCGGACTCGAAAACCTTTGCCGTACCTTTGAAATACTCGCCTTCCTTGCCCGTGATTTTGCCCACGCCGCCCGTTGGCGCAAGGTTGCCGCGCAGGATCCGCAGATGGCTGTTCGGCTTCATCGGTTGATCCCATGAGCGCACGATGTCCTGTTCGGCAGGGTAGGACGGGTAGGGCTCCACGCCGTAGAGGCTTTCAGTAAGGGTTTGCCCGGTGCAGGTCAGGCAATCTCCGTGGAGGAGGCCACGATCGAGCAGTTCCTTCATCAGCGGGCGGATCCCGCCGATCTTGATCAGGAAGCTCATGTTGTACTTACCGAAAGGCTTCACGTCGCACAACATCGGCACTTTTTCGCCAAGGCGTTCGAAGTCGTCGATGGACAAGTCGACCTCCGCAGCGTGGGCAATCGCGAGCAGGTGGAGCACGATGTTGGTTGAGGCGCCGAGGGCGATGCCCGTCATGATGGCGTTTTCGAAGGCCTTGCGCGTCATGATGTCACGCGGGCGGATCCCCTTTTTCAGCTGCTCGACGACACATGCACCAGCCGCTGCGGCGTCGTCGCGCTTGCTCTTGCCTACGGCCAGTTGCGCAGAGCTGCCCGGCAGGCTCATGCCGAGCGCTTCGATCACGCTGGCCATCGAGTTGGCGGTGTACATGCCGCTGCAGGATCCCGGCCCCGGGATCGAGCACTTCTCGACTTCCTTCAACCCGGCGTCATCGAGTTCACCCTTGGCGTGCTTGCCGATGGCTTCGAAAACGCTGACGATGTCCATCGGCTTCTCCTCGCTCTTGTCCTGCGGCATGAAGCCGGGCAAAATGGTGCCGCCATAGACGAAAACCGCCGGGCGATTGAGCCGTGCAATCGCGATCATGCTGCCCGGCATGTTTTTGTCGCAACCGCCGATGCAAACAAGGCCGTCGAAGCCCTCGGCTGCGCAAGCGGTTTCGATCGAGTCGGCGATAACCTCGCGTGACACCAGGCTATAGCGCATGCCCTGCGTGCCCATGCTGATGCCGTCGGTCACGTTGATCGTGTTGAAATATACAGGCTTGCCGCCCGCTTCGGCGACACCGCGCTGGGCGTGCTCACTCAATTCGCCGAGGTGCACGTTGCAGGGCGTCATGTTGGTGGCATTGGAAGCCACCGCGACCTGGGGTTTCTGGAAATCCTCGTCGGTAAAGCCAACCGCACGCAGCATCGCGCGCGCGGCAGCACGCTCGTGACCGTCGACGACAACGGAGGAATAAGGGCGCATTTCGCTGGACATCACCGGCGAGGTTGACGCCTCCCGCGCGACGGGGAAAGGAAAATTCAAAGGATCGCCAACCTTCCGCGCCGTTGTGAAGGCGTCGAAGGTTGGCAGTGCGCCAATCTTGAGATTGGTGGACCCGGCACTGCTCGCGGTGCCTTACGCACCGGCGGGAAGTTTTTGTTTCGGCACGCCCGGGTCCATCTCGAAGACGCCCACCGGCGTGGCCGGCCCGGTCATGGTAATGAAATAATCCGGCGCGATCTGAATGCCGATGTTGCCGCCGGGGCAGCGCACGGTGACGTCCTCACTGCAAAGGCCGAGCCTGTGCGCGACAGCTGCGGCGGCGCTGCTGCTCGAGCCGCTTGCCAGGGTGTAGCCGGCGCCGCGCTCCCAGATTTCGATTTGAATGGTGTGCGCGTCGACCGCTTTGAGGAACTGCACGTTCGTGCGGTTGGGGAAGTGGCCGATAGCGTTCTCCAACAGCGGCCCCAGGCGGCGGGCAAGAGCAGGGGAGATGTCGTCCATCGGCACCACTACGTGCGGGTTGCCGATGGAGGCCGCGCAGTACGTCAGTGTCTCGCCACCGACCTCGATTTTTCGGTTGATAACGGGGCCCGCTTCGCCGCGGACCGGAATAATGGCGGCATCAAACTGCACCTGGCCCATTTCCACCCGTATGGTTTCGCCGCCGTCGAGCATTTCACAGGCAACGACACCCCCAGGCGTGGCGACACGGAATGCCGCGTCGTCTTGCACGCGGCCAGTGGCGAGCAGGTGTCGGGCAAAGATGCGCAAGCCGTTGCCGCTTTTTTCCGCCTCCGAGCCGTCGGGATTCCAGATCTGCAGCCGGAAATCTGCCGCGGTGGTGTCCTCGAGGGGGAGGGGGCCGTAGAGAATGCCGTCGGAGCCTAGCCCGTAGTTGCGGTGGCAAATGGCGGCGATCTCGGCAGGCTTGAACAGTTCGGGGCAATCGGCAGGCTCCAGCACGAGGTAGTCATTGCCGAGGGCATGGTATTTATGGAATCGCATGCGGAAGAGAGGTGAAGGGTTGGACGAGAACGGTGAGCAGTGGTCGGCAAGGCGGCGGTCCGCCTTACCGATAGGGGTAACAAGAAGTTGGGAGGTGCCAAGGTTTTTTAGGGTCTTACCCCTTCTGCTCAGCTTTCGCCCAAATGCTCACGCCGTACTCTTTTGGCCTACACCTGGGAGTTCACCGATCCACAATCGACATCCACCAGTGCTGCAGAAAGAAACGCTTCTCCTCGGGCAGGAACGTGTCCGCTTCGCCGATAATTGGCCGCAAACCGGTGGAGACCTGCAGCACGACCAGCACGAAGATGAAGGTCCACACTTTCAGATGGCCAGGGTGGCGGCTGCCGATCCACCTGGCGGCCCGGTGAACCAAATCGAGACCGAACTTCAACGCGACGATCCAGGCGAGCAGGTTTAGCGCGCCGACGAAGCGCACCTCGTCCGTCGATTGCGAAAAGATCCACACCACCGGTGCCAGACCGAGTAGCAGGAGCGAAGTCAGGGTCGACATGCTCGCGATCAGCCCGCACAATGGCCCAAGCCCGACGGACATTCCGCTCAGGTTGGCGAAAACGTAAAAGCTCGGCAGGCAAATCAGGCAGGCGAAGGTGAAGCCAGCGCAGATTTTCAGCGGGGCCGCCCATAGCTGAACCCCCATCGCGAAGGTGCCCGCGACGACCCCAAAAATCGCCAGGTTGATCAGGGTCACCAGCAGCAGCTTGCGGATAATCGTTTCGGGATGGCGCTCCAGGGCCGAAGCCAGGGAGGCCGGATCGCGGAGCACGCTCGCGAGCAACTGCGTCAGGGTCGGGTTCGGACCCAGCGGCGCAGGCTCCGACTCGGCGCGTATCGCATCAGGCGGCGACGGTTTGGGGCTCGTGCGATCCTTGTCGGACGGATCTTCAGGTGCATTGTGGCCAGCCGCACTGTCGGGAGCGGGTGTGTCATCGTTGGGTTCGCGGGGCGAATCAGGTGGATCGTTCATCGCTTGGGTGGTTTGAAGAAAGGGCCTCGTACGCCGCGCGTTCGCGAGTCAGGACATGGATCAGGTACGCCAGGGCCAGCCCTGCGGCGGGACCGAGCGCTCCCGCCAGCTCAGCCGTGTCCAGCTTCGAAGCTTGGGAAAGCGTACCCCACAGACCGAGGTAGAAATTGCTGGCGAGAGCGTCCTCACGCAGCAGGGCGACCGGAAGTTGAGGCTCACCGAAAAACGGGCGCAGGACGTAGGCAATTTGCGCCCCAACAAAAAGGTTTCCCGCGATCCACGCCGCCCAGGTCTGGAGGGCCTGCTTTGTCGTCGGGGCGGCCCGGAAAAGCAGGCGCAGCAGTTGGAAGTGCGCGAGCACGCCCGCGTAGGCGATCAATCCGACATGGAGCGCGAGCGTGGTACTGTGGGCCGTGCCCGCGGCAGCAGCTTGGAACCGGGGCAAGTTCAGCGCTACGAAAAACGCCACCGGGCTCAGCGCCCCGACCAGGATCGAAAAAAGCGCAAAGCTGAGCAGGATGACAAAGACCGTCTGGCGGAAGCCCATGCCCGCACCGAGCAAGCTCGCGAGCATCCCGTTGAGCATGCCGTTGAAGGCAACGGTCAGGAAAAGCAGCGCGGGCAGTTTGAGCGCCACTTAAAAGCCCATCAGCGGATCCCGCCACAAGCCGAGGGTGAATCCGTACAATCCGCCCCCGATAACAATCAGCCCGCAGGCCTGAGCGATCCGGCGCGGTTTCAAGTCGCGCACGGCAGCGTTTAGACCGTCGAAGTCAGTCCGGATCAGTTGCCGCGCCAGGGTCAACATTTTCTGGGGCTTTCGTGGGGGTTATCCATCACTCAGCGCGTGACATCTCCGGCGTGTCCCGGTTCCCCGGATTGCCGGGAAATCAAAATAAGCGCCGCCTTAAGGAAGGCGCGCTGATGGCGGATATCCACGAGCCGGCGGTTCAGGCGTCCGCAAAAAGGCCCAGAAAGAATAGACGCCCAGGGCGGTACCGAGGGGAAAGCTGAAGAGCTCGATCGCGCTGAGAATTAGGAGCAGGATCTTTCCCCACTCGTACCCTTTGAGCACCGCAACGCCCCCAATGATGCTGGGTAGCGACACGATGGCGAAAAAGGTGCCCGCGACGACCGCGAAAATCGCCATAAAACCGCCACCTCCCGGGGACCCCTGGCTCGAGACAAATGCTGCAAACCCTCCGAGAATGACCAACAGCACAAATGCCAG
Organism: Opitutales bacterium; assembly: GCA_050331415.1. Lineage (GTDB taxonomy): Bacteria > Verrucomicrobiota > Verrucomicrobiia > Opitutales > Cerasicoccaceae > DAIQNO01. The sequence goes on from JBHJGW010000274.1 coordinate 21,202, forward strand.
AAGCAGTGACAGCGCACCCATGGCAATGTGCAGATACGCGGAAATGCGCATATGTTGATCCAGCTGCATCGGTCCCATCGGAAACCAAAAACTCACTCAAACGCCGCGCAGGTGTCGAGCCCGTTTCGTTTCGCCGACTCCGTTCGGGCAAAAAGGCAACTAAACAACGATGACGGGAAGCAGGAGGAGCCTTTGGGGTCAAAATGTCTGGTGCCTTCGACTGCTGCCTCGTGGCTGGTTTTCACCGCCTCATTCGTCGCACAACAGACTACTCTTTGTCGAGCCCGTCGACAATGATCGCGCCCATTGAGGCAGGCATGGCGACCACGATGACACGCCCGAGGGCGGCGGCTGGCTCGCTCAGCAAGGGAAACTTGCCCAGGGCCATAAGAACGACGCTGACGACGGTAGCCGTCAGCAGATAGGCGAATATCACGCGGGCCACGAAGCGGCCCCAGCGGTAGCGCACCTGCCGACGGAATACGCTGTGGTGGGTAAAGATGCTGAGGAAAGCGAGGGTGATCGAGGCAATCAGGGCGAGGTTCCACGTCGGCAGTGTAGCGCCCAGTGTCCAGCTCTCCTCCGAAAAAGCGATCGGCACGGAGACCGACAGCGCGCCGATCAGCAGCTGGCTCAGGTCCTCAGAGTCGAAGGCGGTCGGGCGTTTCACGGGTGCCAGTACACGCCGGCAGAACGCGGGTGGCGACAAAAACTGCCCTACTTGGCCGCCGAATCAATTGTCGTCGAGGATGCTCTCGGTCTCCTCGGCGGTTTCGTTGATCTTTTCCGCCGCATTTTCCGCGGCGCCGACTGCCCGGCCTTCGCGACTTTGTGGGCCTTCGTCAGCTTCGGTGGTATCGTCTTCCGCCGGTGTGCAACCGGTTGCCATTGCACCAGCCAGCAAGAGGGTTGCGCCGAGTCTAAAGATCATGGTGAGAGGATGTAAATTTCCCATCGGAGAGGCAAGCGTCAAAGTTGCCCGGAGACGCTGTACCATCGGGCAACGCCGATGACACGGTTTCTCCACTTGTCGGGTCACGCCAAGCTGAGAATGGGGTCACCGTGAATGGTTACTGGCCTCGGTGCTGGCCCAGGCTTCTGCCTCGTCGAAGTCGACAAATACCCGGCGATGCACGCGGGAGCCTGTCTGTACGGCGAGTTCGCAAAACCGGCGCGCGGCTACCTCGATCGGTCCCGGCTTCACCACAAAGGCCGCCACGTTCCAGCGCTGTTGTCCGGCGAGCTCTGAAGCTGTGGCGTAGAACTTCGCTGCCCGAAGATCGATATCCTCCATAGGAAGTGCGGTCACTTCCCGGAGGTCGGTGATAAGGTACTGAACGTTGTCGAAACGCGGATCGCCGATGCGCTCGTCGATGGCTTTCAGGACCAATGCGCGATCGATCACGCCGAAAAACCTGGCGATCAGTGAGTTCTCGGTCCACTCGAAGCGGTAGCTTCCAGGCGGATCGCGGAGGGGGTTTGCCATGGTGAACACTACAGATTGGCCGGGTGGGGAAGCAATCCTGAAACTAGGTTGAGAAATGTACTTTGACTGGGTGCGGGTTATGTGCGCCGGAATGCCCCGCTGGCGCGTCAGGATGTCGCCGCCAAGCGTTGGGCGAAAGCGTTAAACCCGCTTCCACAGAGAGATGCGTCAGAGTGCCCCAGAAGGCAAGCTTCCTGCAGTTTGATTTGCATGCAGATCGATCCGAATCGGTTCACCGAAAAAGCTTTCAGCGCCCTGCAGGAGGCGCAGGCCGAGGCGCGGCGCCGCAGCCATCAGCAAGTAGAGGCGCTCCACCTGTTACACGCTTTGCTCGAGCAGGAAGGTGGCATCGCTACACGGCTTTTGGAAAAGCTCAACATCACCCCTGGCGCTGTCGCTCTTACCCTGCAGCGCGAGCTCGAGCGCCTGCCCGCGGTGACTGGAAGTGTCGAGGCTGACAAGGTTTACGTTACGAAGGGCTTTTCCGACGCGATCAACAAGGCGGAAGCGGAAATGAAAAAGCTCGACGACGAATACCTGTCTGCCGAGCACCTCTTGATTGGCGTTCTTGAAGCTCGGGATGAGAAAGTCGACCGGCTCGCGAAAAGCTTCGAACTTTCCGGCAAAAAGGTTCGCGATGTGTTGAGCGAGGTTCGCGGCGTGCAACGAGTCACCTCACAGAACCCCGAGAGCACCTATGAGAGCCTGCAAAAGTACGGGCAGGACCTCGTCGACCTCGCCCGTCAGGGCAAGCTCGATCCTGTGATCGGGCGCGACGACGAGATCCGCCGCGTTATTAGAAATCTGTCACGCAAGACGAAGAACAACCCGGTGCTGA
>JBHJGW010000275.1:0-18034 GCA_050331415.1 Opitutales bacterium
GTGGGTGTGGGGCGTGGGGTTTGTCGAGGTTGTTGGGGGAGCAGGAAAATGTTTGTCTGTTGCCAAGAATATTGATGGCGTCGTTATTTCGCTCGGACATTTCCCTATGCAAATAGACCCTCACGAAAAATACTGGAACAACCGCGTGTACGCCTATGTTGACGGGTCGTATGTCATCCGGGGGTTTGGAAAATCGCTGAACAAACGGGTCCGGTCCGATTTTCCGCCGTTAATGCTTTTCAGGGCCGCAAAGGAGCTATTCAAACTAGCCACCAAGAGACCCTTCGATAAGAGCGATTGGAGGAGGACTTACTGGTTTGGTTCATATGCGGGCTCCGACGAAGAATTCGCGTCATCCTTAAGGATATTGCGTGATTTGGGTTTTGACCCATTTCTTTTCAGAAAACCAAAGAAAGGGAAGGAGAAGCAAGTTGATACTCAATTGGTTACGATGATGCTGACGGATTCTTTTAAGAGGCATTTTGATGTCGCATTGCTTTTCTCCGGGGACGCCGATTACTTAAATGCAGTTAAAGAGGTAAGGAGAAACGGTCAAGATGTGGTCGCATTAGGGTTTTCAGATTCCTCCAATACAGAATTAATCTACGAGGCGGACTATTTTATAGATCTCGATCTTATTTTGCACGGAAATCGAGATCAGCCTGAGCTAAGCCACTTGATAGAACAAGTCCGTGCAGACATTGAAGGAAGTTCTCGACACTCCGGAGGTTAGGGATACTCGAATCCCGTGGCATGGGTTTCGAGCGCCACCAGCGCCTCGTCGGGCGGCATCCCGTGGCCATCGGCCTCGGTGCGAATGGGCGACTTGCCGCCGGGCCGGGATCCGACTGGCATTCGTGTTGGCCGAGATTCTTGGTTGCGAGCCTGTCAAAGATCGACCAATCTGCTGGTATGACGGTCGAAATTCCCCCGCAGTTGGCGGATGAGCTGGCGAAGATGGCGCGCGAGCGTGGGCTTTCGCCAGATTTCGTGGTCAACGACGCGTTGCGGCAGTTGATTGAGGATTGGGAAGACTATCGCGATGCTTTAGAGGTCCTGAAGAACCCCGGTCGGATTTATTCGCGGGAGGAAATGGAGCGTGAGTTGGGACTTTGAGTTCACTGACGCAGCCCGAAAGCAGTTTCGGAAGCTGGATTTGACCGTCCAGAAGCGGATCTTGAAGTACCTGAGCGAGCGGATCACCGAAGGTGAAGATCCTCGCCGCGCGGCGAACCCATTGCTCGGCGATTTCACCGGCCTGTGGCGATACCGGGTCGGCGACTATCGGGTGATTTGCGAAATGCGCGATAAGGTGATGATTGTTCTGGTGGTGAAGATCGCCCATCGGCGGGAGATATACGACCGCTGAAGATGACGTGGGGCTCGAGTCCTCGTCGGGCGGCATCCTGTGGCCATCGTTCTCGGCGCGGATGGGCTTGCGGGGCGGCTGCATCTGCCTATGCTAGCGGAACGATGAGTACGCTGAAGGAAATTGAGGAGGCGATTGCGGCCTTGCCCCGCGAGGAGCTGTTTCGGTTGCGCGAGTTCGTGCAGGATCGGTTCGACGACGCTTGGGACCAGCAGATGGCAGAGGACGCGCAGGCGGGTCGTTTGGATCACCTGGCAGATGCGGCTTTGGCGGAATATCGAACGGGGATAACGCGCGCGTTCCCATCCGATGAATAGCCACGCAACGTCGGCGTTTTGGCAAGCCTACGAGCAACTGCCTGCGGAGGTTCAAGCGGCGGCGATCAAGCAGTACCGGCTTTGGCGGGAGAATCCGGCCCATTCGTCAATCCGCTTTAAGAAGCTGGGCGGGCGGCTCTGGTCTGCTCGCGTGACCGACGAACTATCGCGCCGTGGGCGTGCGCGAGGGCGACACTGTTGTATGGTTTTTCATCGGCACGCACGCGCAGTATGACCGACTGTTGAAAGGGTAATCGCAGCGGCTCGTGGCCGGGATTTGCTCGACTCGAATATTGGGTCAGTTATTGTGTAGGTATGAACTTGAGAGCGGTCATTCACCATGATGCTGACGGTTTGTGGGCCGAGGTCCCGGCTTTGCCGGGTTGCTTCACGCAAGCAGACACCATGGAGGAGCTGGAGGCGAATCTTCGGGAGGCGATTGAGGCGTGGCTGATGGCCGGTAATGCGAATGAGCCAACGGAGCCGGGCAGCGTCTTCGAAGTGGCCCTATGAAAACTGTCTCCGGACGCGAGATGGCGCGTTTGGCGAAGCGGCATGGATGGACGTTGTCGCGCGTTAACGGCAGTCACCAAGACTTCACGAAGGAGGGCCGGACCGAGCGGCTTGTTATCCCCATCCACGGCAATCGTGACCTGCCACGCGGATTGCAACTCGCGTTTATGCGGATCATCCCAATCACGGAAGCTGATCTGTAGTCTTCGTTCCTCGTCGGGCGGCATCCTGTGGCCGTCGCCCTCGGCGCGGATTGGCGACTCGCCGCCGTGCCGAAACTCGACCGCCACGCGCGACGCCCCGGCATGGAGCGAACCTGTTTTCCCGTTGCGGAAGGCGGATTGCGTTGTAGTCTGCATTTATGAAGCGGGAGTTCAATGTGGTGATCGAGAGGGACGCCGAGGGTTTCTTTGTGGCGAGCGTGCCCGACTTGCCGGGTTGCCACACGCAGGCGAAGAGTCTGGACAAGGTATTGGAGCGCGTCCAGGAGGCCATCTCGATTTGCCTGGAGGACCTTGGGGATGTTCCGGCTTCGTCGGAGTTCGTGGGTATCCAGCGGGTCGCAGTTGAGGCATGAGCACCGGCTACCCGAAACTGACGGGCGCGCAAATGATCAAGCGGTTGAAGAAGCACGGCTTCGAAGTCGCGCGGGTCAAAGGCAGTCACCACATTCTGAAGCACCCCGATGGACGATCAACGGTCGTGCCCGTCCACCGTGGCGAGACGATCGGCCCCGGTCTGCTGAACAAGATTGCGAAGGATTGCGATCTCACCTTCGAGGATTTTCGCAACTGAAGGCCGCGGTTCAGGGGCGAGCAGCTTGCTAATGGCCGGGGCCTCGAGTGCCATCAGCGCCTCGTCGGGTGGCATCCCGTAGCCATCGGCCTCGGCGCGGGTGAGCGACTTGCCGCCGTGCCGAAACTCAGGCGAGCTTCAAGTCGGTGATGCGTGTGAAGTGCGCATCGGCGGCGAAGAGCGGGCAGTTGTGTTGGATGGCGAGTGCGGCGATCCAGGTGTCGTTGCTAGGGATCCGCTGGCCGGTCCTTTCGAGGTGGTGGAGGATGTCGGCGAAGTGCTTGCCGGTCTCGAAATCGACGTGCAGGGGCGTACAGCGGGTGGCGAAGGCTTCGATTTTGGCGGTTTCAGTCTGCGGTTGTTTACAACGGCGGACGCCGAGGTACAGTTCGCCAAGTGCAATGGCTGGAAGGAGGACATCCGGTGACGACGTTATTGTCGCGATCGCTCTTGCTTCGCCTTGAAAGAAGTTCAATACGGCGCCGGTATCGACGACGATTTTAGAGCTTATCGACCTGCTCGCAGTTGGAGTCGATGGCCTCACGCATCGCCGCGATATCTTCGTGACTCATGGCACCGGCGAGGTCGTCGAAGCGACCCACGGTAGGCGCACCCAATTCATCGATATACCGTGCCACCGCCTCAATTTTGTCCTCGGGCAAGCCTTTCAGTTTTTCGACGGTCAGCTCCAAAACACTCATCGCTCCAGGTTACCACACGGGCCCTCGAGTGCAAGCCATGAGCGAAAGCCCACCATCAGCAGCGTGTGGAGGTTCTCGGCTGCGCGTAGCTTGCTCGTGGCCTGGGGGTCGAGCGCCATGAGGGCTTCGTTGGGCGGCATGCCGTGGCCGTCGTCCTCGACGCGGATGAGCGGCTTGCCGCCGTGCTAGACACAGCGCGGAACCCCAGTCGGACTGTAGGGAGGCGTGCCTTTGAGAGGAAGTCCAGGCCTGTTTCGGGTAGTGCCTTGGCGTTCTCCGCTTTCAGAAACCAGTTGCGTCCCGTTCTTTTGCTGGCTAAGCTATTAGCCGACGTACCTTTAGATTGTTTTGAGAATGGGCCAACGGCAGTTTTTAGGTTCGGGCAGGGTGGCGGCGGGTGCGTCGACGCCTGGCCCTTCGACTTCGCAAGGGACTCCTCAAGGGCAATCTTGGCGCAAAAGCGATTACGCGGTTCTTGACGAGGTTCTGCGGCAGCCGGTCCTCAAGTGTGACCTATTCAATGACCCGGTCATCATCGAGTCGCTGGAGTTGCTTCGTGACCGGGGTAACTGCCTGTACCGCGTTCGGTCCAAGGATGGCGTCGAAGGCATCTCCGCCGGTCATCCTTTTAATGCGGAGGTCAGCTATCCGATGGTACCGAAGACTCTTGAGCATCACTTTGTAGGCAAGGATGCCCGCGACCTCGACCAGCTCACCTTCAACGCCGTGGAGCATAACGTGAAACGGCAGGGCATCCCGCTGAATATCCATGTTGCCGGCATCGAGTTCGCGATCCTCGATATGCTTGGCATCATCGCCGACAAGCCCGCTGGCCTTCTGATCGGTGATGTGCTCAACCCGGAAATCGAGATCTACCTCGGCCACCACTTGGGTAGTTTCCGATGGGAGGAGCCCGAGGTTTCTCTTGAAAAGATGCACCGCGATGTCGTTGCGACCGAGGCAAAAGCGGTCAAACTGCGCGCCGGTACGGGAGACAACCTGGGCCTTGACCGTGAGCCGGCTCCGGGGCGGACCGAAAAGCTTATCCGGATGGCACGCGAAAAGTTTGGAGCCGAGATGACACTTATGATCGACGGCAATGGCACCTATTCCGTCGAGGGCGCGATACGTCTTGGAAAGCTCCTCGAGGAGCACCGATTTGCCTTCTACGAGGAACCGCTTCCATGGGACTGGTACGAGGAGCAGAAGTGGGTCGAGACCGCCCTTTCCATCCCGATGGCCGGGGGCGAGGAGGAATTTGGCATGCATGCCTTTCGCTACCTTGTCGCGAACGAGGTTTTCCAGATCCTCCAGCCCGACACCTTTTATTTCGGCGGCATGATCCGCTCCATGAAAGTCGCCCGCATGTGCGAAGCGGCCGGTCTCCAGATTACCCCGCACATTTCGGGAGGCGGACTCGGCTTCTTGTACATGCTTCACATGGTCTCCGTCTGTCCCGCTCCTTACCGCTTTCACGAGTTCAAGATGTTCGGCACCGGTGACGCTAACGGCACGACAATCCCGATCGAAAGCAAGGGCAGACCCTTTGAGTCCCGCGACGGAAAGATTTTCACCCCGACGGGCCCCGGTCTCGGCGTCACCATCGATCCCGAATACATCAACACCCACACTGCATTCAAAGGCTAGCGCACCATGCCAGCCAGAACGAAAGACTTTGGCGTCTGAGCCCATTTTTTCCGGGCCGAGGAAGGTGCTGTGCACTACATAACCGGCTGTCTAAAGGCGGCGGACAACAGTTCGGACGATGCCCTGTATGAAGAGTTCCGACACGGGAAAGAGCGAAGGGTAATCGGGGTTTTCCGCTTTCAGGTAGGGGTCGCAGCCAGTCCTGATGATATAGCGCTTGAGGGTGGTTTCGTTGTCGATAAGAGCGGCGACGATGTCGCCGTTCATCGGTTCGCCGGGTTCGACAATAACAAGGTCGCCGTCGAAGATACCCGCGTCGATCATGCTCTCGCCACGGACCTTCAGGGCGAAGGCGTTGCCGACGCTCCGCAGTCCCGAGGTGGAAATGTCGAGCTGCAGGCGACCGATTTCTCCGGCGGTTTCAACCCCATCGGGATATCCGGCGGCGATCGCGCCGTAGATCGGCACATCGATAACATCGCCGGAATTAGCCGGCGCTTCGAAGGCGGGGCTCATCCGGTAGGCCCGCGCCTGCCCGGGAACGCGGCTGATAAAGCCCTTGCGCTCGAGTGCGCGAAGGTGACCGATCACGGCGTTAGTGCTTCTGAAGCCGAAGCTTTCCTGAATCTCGCGGATGCTCGGCCAATAGGCCTCACGACGGTGATGCCCCTGAATGAAGCTCAGGATTTCCTCTTGCCGTGTCGTCAAGCCTTTCATGCCGCCCATCAATTGCGAATCGGCACGAGTAAAGCAAGGAAAAAATGTACACCAGTGAAAAAAATTGCACACTTTCAAACGTACCCGTGGGTGCCATCGGCTCCGTTGGCGCTCCCAGGCGGGGTGGAGCTGGTATCAGGATCTACCGGGAAGAGCTCGAGCAAGTCACCGATCGAGCGGTGAGCTTCCAGCGGATGCCGTAACGGCGTGTCGCCAAGAATGCGGTAGCGGTTGCGACGCCCTTCCCGCTCACGAGTGAGCGACCCGGCGTCTTCCAGCTCGGCTACAATGCGTTGCACGGCCCGCTCGGTTATGCCCACTCGCTGCGCCACGTCGCGCAGCCGGGCGTCTGGCTGACGGTTCAGGCAAATGAGCACATGCGCATGGTTGCTCAGAAACGTCCAGCGGCTTTGAGGGGCGGCGCCGTTGCTTGTCAGGTTGTCAAAGGTCGGGCGATGCTGGGACATAGGAAATGGAGTTCCGGTATTGAATTGCGTTCGTCAAGCGCTAGAGATATCCGCCTCCGCCGCAGATTCAACCATGACGCATCAATTTCGCCAGCGCGCCGTAAAGGACCGTGCCTGCGCCGGGTCTGGGCTCATCCCCACTCGCCGGCACTTTACCGCTCGATGCGGATGCGGTAAAACCGCGCACCCTCGCCCGCCTCGTCCGCAAGGTACCGCCAATCGGTCCAGTCGCTCAAGGTATCGCTTTGCTGGATAACGAGCGAGGCTCCTGCGCCAAATTCGACGACCCCGGCGGCGCTAACGTTTGCCGCGGGTCCCCCGAAACGGCGCCACGCAATGGTGGCGACTTCGGCAGCACTGGCGCCCTCCCGAGCCGCGAGCGAAAGCCGCAGGCGGGCGGGCCCGGGGATGCGCATGCCCATGAACCTTGTTAAGTCAATCGTGTAGAAGTCCTCCGGCACGCTGTTCCAAATCGCCAGCGAAATCTGCCCACCGCCAGGCTGACCCGAGCTCTGGAAAAACCGGATCGACTCGCCCTCGGCAATATCGAGCTCGAGCGCCTCACCAGCGCGCAACACCGCTACGCCGATCCCGTGGGCCGGAATACGGGTTAGCCGGGCTACCGTGGCGTTGAGGAATTCCAGACTCCCCGGCCCCGGAAACGCGTACGCAGCCTGCGTCGAGGTCAGGCGTGTCGTTACCGTCTCAGGAATGTCCGGCCGCTCCCATCGGACGTCGGTGGCCCGAACGAAACCGGACAGACGATCGAGGGGCGAATTCGCTTCCACCAGCAAGACCTCGCCCTCTGAAATCGTGACGACGCCATGGTCGACCGAAGTGCCGACCCACATTTTGGACGACGCCGCAGCCCCCGAAGCGAAGAGAAACACCAAAAAGATCGACCATGAGCTCATGGCTCACCACTGCGGTGAAAAAATTGCCAGGAGGCAAGCCTTTACCTGCCGACCGCCGGGTATTTCGCCTCATTCGCGGATCTGGCCAGTACCTGTGATCTGGTACTTGTAGGTGCAGAGCTCGTTCAAGCCCATCGGACCTCGAGCGTGCAGGCGGTCCGTCGAAATGCCGATTTCGGCGCCAAGACCAAAGGCGTAGCCGTCGGTGAAGCGCGTGCTCGCGTTCCAATACACGGTCGCGGCATCAACGCTGTTGAGGAACAATTCAGCAGTCTCAACGTTAGCCGTAATAATCCCGTCAGAGTGGCCGGAGCCGAAACGGTTGATGTCCGCAATGGCCTCCTCCGCAGATTCGACTACCTTCACAGTCAGCTTGTAATCGAGGTATTCTTCGGATAGTTCCCCTTCCCGGGCAAACTCGTACTCCAGCTCCTCATCCGCGAGCAGAATCGCGGCGTGGTTCACCTGGTCGAAAATGCGAGCCGCCGAAGGCAGGCAGCGCAGCTCGACACCCGCTTCGCTGAGTTTTTTGCCGATACGTCCGAGCGCGTCGCGGGCAATGCCCTTGTGCACATACAGGTTTTCCACGGCATTGCACACCGAGACCCGCTGCGTTTTCGCGTTGAGGACAATCGCCTCCGCCATGTCGAGATCGGCCTCGCGGTCCAGGTACAGCGAGCAGACGCCCTTGTAGTGCTTGATGACCGGGATGCGACTGTGCTCAGCTACGAAGTCGATCAACGCTTCCCCGCCGCGCGGAATCAGGCAGTGGATAAACTGGTCCAACTTGAGCAGGACGTTCAGCGCGGCGCGGTCCGTTGTCGGAATCAGCTGCACTGCCGCCTCCGGCAGGTCCGTTTCAGCAAGCGCCTGCTGGATCAGTTCGGCGAGAAAGGTGTTGCTGTGAAAGGCTTCCTTGCCGCCGCGAAGCACCGCCGCATTTCCGCTCTTGAGGCACAGCGCGGCGCAGTCAACCGTGACGTTCGGCCGCGATTCGTAGATGATGCCGACGACGCCAATCGGTACCCGGACCTTACGGATGACGAGCCCGTTGGGGCGGCTGACCGTGTCGAGAACAGCCCCCACCGGATCGGGCAACGCGGCGACTTGCCGCAAGCCATCGACCATCGCTTCGACCCGCGCCGGGGTAAACGTCAGTCGATCCAGCAAGGGCTGGCTCAACCCGGCTTCCCGGCCCGCTTCGAGGTCTTGCTGATTTGCCGCTTCGAGCTGTTCGCGACTCGCTTCGATCAACTCGGCCAGTCGGTTCAGCGCGGCATCCTTTTGCTCCCGCGGTGCCAGCGCCAAGCGTCGAGAGGCCGCCAATGCGGCTGAAGTCAGCCCGATGATCGTAGTTTCGAGAGAGTCGTCACTTGCCGGTTCCATACGCGAAAGGATAAACCTTCAGGCTTTCAAGCCGCCGACCGCAAGGCAAGGCTGATCGACGGCGAAGGGTCCTCAGCCTGTACTCAGCAGCCCGGAGCCGATCCAAGGTTCGTGCTCCTGGCAACCCGATGCGCAGCTTACGGCGCCTCGGGTTCAGACGCCCTGCAAGTCTTCGCGTTGCGTCTTTGCCCGTTCCGACCAGGGGCTGGACGGGTAAAGCGTGATAACCTCGCTCCACACATTTCGGGCAGCTTGGGCATCGCCCGCCCTCGCGTAGCACTCGCCAATGTAAAAGAGCATTTCCGGCACCCAGGGGAAAGAGGTCTGCGCGGTTACGAAGCCGCGGGTCAAAGTGTCGAGCGCCTCACCATAGTTCCCCGCCTGGTAGTCCAGGCTGCCCTCGAGAAGCTTGTACAGGGAGAAAAGCCGGGTGTCCTTACCGGGCTCTTCCAAGGTCGCGATCAAATCTTCTGCTTCGCTGGAGCGCTCGGCGAGAACCATGCTGTACGCAAGAAAAAGCTGCGCGGTCGGCTTCAACTCCGGGCCCGCGTTTTCGACGATGGCCTGGTAGAGCTCAATGGCAGTTTCGTATTTCTGCGCCTCCCGAAGGTTCTCCGCAAGCTGAACCATGCTGGGAACGATCGGCTGGAATTCGCCAGTCATCGGAATACGGCGAGCAATTTCGGCGGCTTGCTCTGTCTGCTCACGCTGCAGGTAAGCAGAGGCCAGTTGGTAGGCGACTCCACTGTAGGCCAGCGAGAGCTGATCGAGCTCCATGCGGTTAAGGATCGAGCGCGCTTCTTGAAGCTCCCCCGCTTGGATGAGGGCTTCGAGAAGCAAACGGATTCCCCGATGCAACTGCTCGAACTCCTCGGGCAGCGGGTGGTACTTGATCATCGGATAGACTGTCGCGCGCAAAGCCGACAGCGCATTCCCAGGGCTGCCCCCGCGCATGGCATCATTGGCATTGCGCATGACTTCGAGGGCTTGGCCCGTCAACCGGTAGTTTCGCGCGAGGGAGGGTGACACCGGCTGCTCGGCAACGGCGCCCCCCTGGGAATAACGAATGCTGACGAGGCCGTCGTCATACCCGAGGAAAATTCGCTCCTGCCCGCTCTGAAGGACAGTCAACGGCTCGTCGGCGAATTCCTCGAAGTAAGGGTTCTGGGCTAGGGCTAAGCCCAGACCGGTGAAGGCCAGGCAAGCAGCAATCCAGCGAAAAGAAGGTAACGAATGCGTCATGATCGTGTTGAGGCGAAAAGTTGGGTCGGAAGATTGGCGATCAGGAGCGCAGGTTCGCCAGTTGATCGCGGATGTTGTTGACCAGTTCAGGCGGAGCGGTCTCGGCTAGCAATTCGAGTGCTTCCTCAAGCGTCGATACGGCGTCGTTGGGGACCCCGAGCTTCACAAGCGCACCGGCGTCGGCCAGATAAGCCTGCGCGGCGACCTCCGAGAGGTGGGGATAGGCCAGGAAGACCCGCTCGAAATACCCGTGGGCCTTTGCATAGGCACCCTGTGACATGAGCGCTTCTCCAATCCGCAAAAGAGCCCTGGCGTGCAGCAGCCCCCGCCAGCCCGGGACCTTGAGAATGTATTCGAATTCCTCGATGGCCTTCTCGGCGCGACCGAGCTCGGTCAACAGTTGGCCTTGGCGCAAAATGATCGCGGGGATTTTGGGAGAGCCCGGAAACTGTTCGCGGACCGAAACCAGATAGTCAACGGCCTGCTCGAGGTTGCCGCGTTCGGATGCGACGTCAGCGAGGCGAAGATAGGCAACAATCGCCGCGTCGGTTAAGCCGAAGCGCTCGAGCACCATCTCCCAGGCTTGGACGGCAAGATCCAGGTCGCGGTTCCGCTCGTAATCGGCGATGTAGAGCAGCATGCGCGGCGAGGCACTTTGGAGGGTCTGCTCAGTGAAAGGCTCCTCGGGCTCGAGTTCGGTGCCCGACCGGTAAAGCCCCATCAGCATGCGGACCGTCGCGGTGCGGTCTCCCGCTTCCCGAAACTGCTCGAGCTGATCGCGGAAAAACGCGGTAGGCGTCTGCTTCGGATAAGCGGCGAGTTGCTCCCGGTAGGGGTTCAGCAACTCGGACACCGGCTCCATGCCAGTCTGCGCGAGACCGGGGCCAAATTCGGGGTGGTTCCGCAGGTCGTTGTAAAGGCGCTGGTCGATGTCGTCGCTTTCGTAGAAGATCTCGAAAAGGTAACCACGGTCAGTCACGAAATTGCGCCGGAATTCGGAGTCGTTATCGAGCCGGTCGAGCAGGGCCACAGTGGCCTGCAGCATATTTTTGTTTTCGGTATACTCCTCGGCGTAGCCTTCGATAATGGCGTCGACCCCGAAATCGCTCAGGATCGAGGCCTGTTCATTGATCGTCTCGCGGTAAAGGCTCAGCATCTTAACAGGCTGCATCTGCAGGTCGAAGGCGCGCCCGAGTTCGAAAATGGCGTCGGAAAGGCGTCCCTGCTGGCCAAAACGCTCGATGTAGTTGCGGAAGTGCTCGGCCATTTCGTCGTAGGCCTCCTGTACCTCGTAGATCTCACCGACGCGGAAGGCGACGGCGTCCCAAATGGCCTGGTTGCCGGTCTGTTCTTCCGCCTGGCGGAACTGCTCGAGCGCCGCGCTGAGGTTGCCGGCAATGAACTCCATCTCCCCGAGGAAATAGTGGGCCTGGTCGATCGCATCACCAGCCGGATAAACGGCCATGTAGCTGTTGATCACGTTGCGAGCTGTTTCGAAGTCCTGCGCGTAAAACAGCGCCACTCCGCGCCGCAGCAGGGCGTCTTCGGCGTAATTGCTCTCCGGAAACTTTGCGATTAGGTCTTCGAACTCCTGGGCGGCATCCTGGAATTTACCAAGCTGAACTTTAGCCATCCCGCGCCAGTAGCGCAGGCCGTCTTCGTAGGCGAGTTCGTCACCGCGGGCCTCCCATTCGTTGAGCTTTTCGACGAGGTAGGAAAAGCGCCCTTCCTGAAAAAGATCGCTTGCCCACCGGACAAGGACAGCCCCTGCCACCGGGGATCGGTAGCGGTCCTCCAGGAACTGTTCAGCAGTCGCCAGAAACTCTTCGTTACGGCCGACCTCGCTCAAGGCGTTGATGAGGGCAATGGTCACCTCGGAGAAGTATTCGCCGTTGGGAAAGCGCTCGCGGTAGGACTGGCCGAGCTCCAGCACCATTGCCTCTTTTTCCGTACGGACGGCGTTCTCGAAGGCTGCGTAGTGAAAATACTCCACGCGCTCGCTATCGGGGTTCTCTTCCAGCAGGTCGTAGAACATCCAGAACGCCTCGTAGGCGCGGCCAGTCTTGGTGTAATTGCGCGCGCGCCGGACCAGCAATTCGTCGCGCAGATCCGGAACCTCTTCGAGGCTTTCGAGGTTGGACTTGGCCCGCTCCAAATTGCGCTCTGCTTCGCCGATTTGCTCGGCGGATGCCTGGGTACGGCGAAAATTCTCCAGGCGGGCTTCCAGCTGGGAAATCAGGCCTTCGTAGTAATTGACCATGACATCGCGCGTGCGGATCAGGCTCAGTAACAGGGTAGCATCGTTGACGCGGTCGACTTCGACTAAGGTGTCACTTGCCTGCAGGAGAGCGATATTGAGCCGGGGCTGGTAGCGCACTTCCGATTCCTGCGCCAGGTAGGGCAACAGCGCAACGGCCTGATCGAGCATTTCGGAAAGGGTCACCTCCTCCGCAGTGCCTTCACCGGAGGCAGGCAACTCGAGAACCGCCTCGACATCCAGTTCGCCGCCGTCTTCACTGCGGTTCTCGGCCAGGATTTCCCTGGCGCGGTCAAAGTAGGCCTCGAAAGCGCCAGCGGCGCCGAGCGCCTGGTCCTGCGGGGATTGTGCGACGCGGATCAACTGGAGGAAATACGGCAGTCCTTTCGTCAGTTCGCCGGTGGCATAGTAGGTTTCCGCGATGTCGCGGACCATGTTGGTAAGCTCCTGTCCGCGCAGCTGGAAATTGTACTCGCCGCGCACAATACCCTCCATCAACTCCAGTGCTTCCGGGAGCTGCCCTGTGGCACGGAGGATTTCCACTTTTCGGGTCAGGGCATCGCGCAGGTGCTCGGATTGGGGGAACTCGTTCTGCAGGCGGTCGAACCATTTGAGCGCCTCGCCGAGAAGCGCCTCCTCGTTCGTCGCCGAGTACTCCTGCAGATAGGAGGTTGCGATCAGAAGGTAGAAAAGGTCGAGCTCGACAGCGGCTTCTTCGCCTTCGGCGGTCTCGCCAAAGCGCTCCACGATCTCCAGCAGGTACGGACGGGCTTCGCGGAAGTTGCCACGGCTGGTGAACTGGTTCGCGGCGCGTTGCAACTCGCTCGTGGGCATCGCCGAGACGTCTTGCGCCAGGGCGGACGAAGCGGTGCCGAGGATAAACGCGGCGCACAACAGGCACCGTCGAGCAAAAGGCGGAAGGAAGGACATATCGAAGAAATCAGCTCGCTAGGGGTTGGGACCGGAGCAACCTCCGGAAACTCAACTGGGCGGGCGCGGGTAACCCCGTACCGCAGCGCTAGCAGTATCACCTGCCTTGAATGGACTCGCCTTCCAAGCTCGAAGTTCCCTGAAGCTGGGGCAACCGGGCCCGATCTGTCACCCGTCGTCGGAGGGAGGCGCGGGATGCCTTTCACGCAACCCGTGCTGACCGCGAGCCGCCCTACCCTCGATCTAGACTGTCGATAGCTCCGGAACGTCTTCGCGGATATTGGCCGGGCGCGGCGGCCCTTTCGAGCGGGGCAGACGGGTAAAGAATACCGAGCCGCCCTTTGTCCGATTATGGCAGCCGACTTCGCCCCCGTGGGCGTCGATGATCGTCTTGCAGATGGAAAGTCCGAGTCCGATAGAGGACTCCCCGCCGGTCGGGCGCGCACTGAGCCGCTGAAACTGCTGGAACGCCAGGGAAAGATCCTCGTTGGTCAAACCGGGCCCTTCGTCGGCAACCGACAGATGAACCTGGGTCTCATCGACGTCCACGCGGATTTCCACCAGGCTGCCCAGAGGCGAGTATTTCACGGCGTTGTTAACGAGGTTGTCGACGGCCTCGCAAAGGCGAACCCGGTCACCCTCAACACATCCCGGTTCCGGTGCCCTAACCGCGAGCGTGATCTGCTTGCGCCGCGCCGCCAGCGAGTTGAGTCGGAAGGTCTCTTCGACCACTTCACGGAAGTCAAAAATCTCGTTGTGAAGCCGAAAACCGTTTTGGCCCAGCGCCGCGCGAGCGAGGAGATTTTCGACCATGTGCAGCAGGCTCTGAGTGGTCTCTGCGACCCGCTGCGTCATTTCGCGCGCCATATGCGGCTCGCCGCGGTCGAGCCTGCGCTCGATCATCTGACAGAAGCCCCGCACCGCCGAAAGCGGGTTTTTTAAGTCATGCGCGGCAATCGCCAGCAGTTCCGTCTCTGCCTGACGCGCCCGCTCGGCCTGGTCGCGGGCCTCCCGCATCAAATCCGCGGCCCGGTTTTGTTCCTCGATCGAAATAAGCGAGGAGCGCCGCAGGTTCGTCGACAGTCGCGAGATAGCGTAACAGAGCAAAAGCGCGATCAAGGTCGCAAAGAGTGCGGCCTCGCGGACGGGTAACAGGCGCGCAGCCAGGGCGCTCAAATCGTACTCCAAGCGCAACACCCCGACGACCTCCCGCTCGCGCCCCGTAACCGCTTTGGCAAAGCTCAGGTAGCCCTCGCCCTCGCCGTTCGCCAGCATGCGGTGGACCTCGTCAGGCTCCGCTACCGCATTCTCCAGAAGGGGCCGATGGCGCACGTCTGCCTCAAAGGCGGCTCTCGATTCGGCCGGTTCGGAATGCTCGAGCGGGTGGAAATCGAAGGTCCGCAAGCCGGGCAAGTTGGCCCGCATCGCCGAGGACTCGAGTGCGAAATGGCGCTGAATGTCCTCTACCGACTCGTCCAATCCTCTGATGACAGCGTGGGTGACGTGTTCGGCGGAAAGGCGTGTCAGGCGGCGCATTTCCTCCTCCGCAGCGCGCGCATTGAGGTGCTCAACAACAGCGTAAAAAAATCCTATGGCCACGACTGACGTCAAAAACGGTAAAACCAGGGCCACCACTCCTAGCGACTCCGGAGACAGTTTCGACAAGTACTGGACGACGCTTTTCATCCGGGCCTGCGTCCCGCGACCGGGAAGCGTTTTTTCTGGAGGCAGCCTGTACCCGCACCCGAAACCGACGGGCACCATTTCTTTGCACGCTGCGAGGCTACGCGCATAGGCCAGCTCCTCGTTTGCGAGGTTGCGTATCGTGAGTTCGGGGCTACCACGGGTGATCGATGGGGCGAGGAATCAACGGAAAATTGTGCTAAAAAGACGACAAGGTAATAGAAAACTTTGCTCATCTTTTGGAACCCGGCGTCTTACTCTCCGTCAAGCGGAAGCGGGGACAATCCTCGCATCATGGCGTAGAGTTTTTGCACGGCCAGATAGTGTTTATCGAAACCCACACCACTTTCTTTAGATAAATATAAGCATGTTTTCGAGAAAATTTTACCCTTAAACCTTTAGAAAACTGGCCATCAGGAAACAAGCGCTGGCTCCGCTCGATTTTTGCAAGACCGAGCGGACCGAGCGTCGGGTTCGCTTACGGGTCGACATGCCATTTGATCCGGGTCAAGACTCTCTAACCTGCCAGCAAGAGGTCCTCAAATCGGGCGCTAACGCGAATTTCGAAGCCTTTCCCGCGAACTAAGATGTCTGACACCCCGCTATCGCCTTCACTCCGAGGACGCACAATCATCCTCGGCGTAACCGGCTCGATCGCAGCCTACAAAGCGGCCGATCTGACCTCGCAGCTGGTCAAGCGCGAGGCGGAAGTATTTGCAGTGATGACCGCCGAAGCGGCGAAACTGCTCGGACCCATCACCTTGCGGACCCTTTCGCGCAATCCGGTTGCGGTGGACCTCTGGGAGGCTGACGCCGGCTGGCAGCCCGGGCACATCGAGCTGGCCGACCGGGCAGACCTCGTGGTGGTCGCCCCTGCCACGGCGCACACCCTGGCCTGCTTCGCGCATGGGCTCGCGCCGGACTTGCTGACGAGCCTCTATCTGGCAACCCCTGCGCCAGTACTTTTGGCACCTGCCATGAATGGCAAGATGCTGCACCACCCGGCGACCCAAGCAAACCTGCAATCCCTTCGAGATCGCGGGCACAGCATTGTCGAACCCCAGACCGGAGGCATGCTCGCCTGCGGGTACGAAGGGGCGGGAAAACTGGCGCCGATCGATGAGATTATCCACGCAATCGAGGCGTTGTTGCCTGGTGGCTAACCCGGCTTGCAACCCCGATTACAGCGGTAGGGTCGCTGAGGCCTCCGCACCAGGAAAGGTCTGCCTAAAATGTGGAGGGGCCGGCGTGGCGGTCTGTGCCAGTTTATTTCCTCTTCACACTTTGCGATGGGCTAGCGGAACAGCTTCGCCCAACCCACCCCCGAATGGACTTTGGCTTCGCCATCGACCCCCTAGAGGACTTCAGCGAACCGACCGGATACCTCGTTTCCGCGACCTCAAGCTTTCCGAAGGCTCTTCCCTTGATTGAAGGGATCGCCCGCCGCAATGTGCTTCGAAAGGAGCGCCCGCCAACTTGCGGTCGAACCGAGGCGCGACATGGCGATCGGCAACCCAATTTCCACGGACCTTCCCTTGGCAACGCGCGCCTACTTTCGCCCTTGCCGCCGGTGCCCCCCCCTTGCCAACCTGCCGGCATGACAGACGCTACCACCTTGAAAGAGCGCTTCGCGGCCGCCGGCCAGGAGCAGGTTTTCGCCTACTGGGACGAATTGAGCGAGGGCCAGCGAACGGCCCTTTGCGAGCAGGCCGAGCAGATCGATCTCGCCGAGGTCGATGAGCTCTATCGCACCCTGGTTGCAGGCGGTGGTGAGGCTGCGGTGGACTACTCCACCGCCGAGCCAGCCCCGTATGTTCCTCTGCCCCGCCACGGTGGCGATGCTCAGGAGTGGGCGCAGATGGTCGACATTGGCGAGGACGCCCTCCGCGCAGGCCGCGTGGCCGCCTTTACCGTGGCGGGTGGCCAAGGCACGCGCCTGGGATTCGATGGTCCCAAAGGCACGTTCCCAGTCACCCCCGTTCGCCAGGCGACCTTGTTCCAGCTGTTTGCGGAAAAAGTACGCGCGGCGCGCGAACGCTACGCCGCGGCAATCCCGTGGTTCATCATGACCAGTGAGATCAACCATGAGGCCACCGAGCTGTTCTTTCGCGAAAACAACTTTTTCGGGCTGCCTGGTGACGATGTTGTTTTCTTCCGCCAGGGCCTGATGCCGGCCATCTCCCCCGAGGGCAAAATTTTGCTCGAGGACAAAGGTAAGATCGCGATGAGCCCGGACGGGCACGGTGGCAGCCTGCGCGCGCTCGTACGCAGCGGGGCCTGCAAACGCATGGCTGAGAGCGGTATCGACTTCATCAGCTACTTCCAGGTCGACAATCCGCTCGTCAAGTGCCTAGACCCTGCGTTTATCGGCTACCACCTCAACAGCGGCAGCGAAATGTCGTCTAAAATGCTGCCCAAGGCGTACCCGAAAGAGAAGGTCGGTAACTTCGCTGTGATGGACGACAAGACGTGCGTCATCGAGTACAGCGACTTGCCCGACGAACTCGCCGAGAAACGCACCGCGGACGGCGACTTGGCCTTCAACGGGGGTTCGATCGCCATCCACATCCTCGACCGGCAATTCGTCGAGCGCATCGGCGGGGATAACACGGACGTCAAGCTGCCCTTCCACCGCGCTAACAAGAAAGTGGCCGTGTATGACCCCGGCGAGGGTAAGCCTGTCAAGCCGGACAAACCCAATGGCGTGAAGTTCGAGATGTTCGTTTTCGACGCCCTGCCCTTCGCTCGGCACCCCATCATCATCGAAACCGCACGCGAAGACGACTTTTCGCCGGTGAAGAATGCCGAGGGTGTCGACTCACCCGCGAGCGCCCGCGCCGACCAGTTGCGCGAGGCTGGCCGTTGGCTGCGTAATGCGGGGGCGACCATCGCCACCGATCACACCGGGCTGCCGGAAGTCGCCGTGGAAATCACACCGCTGTTTGCCGACCGCCAAGCGGTTTTCCTGGAGAAATGGAAGGCCCTGGAGCCCGAACCGGAGCTCAAAGACGGCACCATCATCAGCTGACGTTCCCAACTTGTCGGACTCCGCGACCTGACTGCCGCGCAGGTCGCGGTTGCCGTCTCAGACCTTCG
>JBHJGW010000276.1:0-49732 GCA_050331415.1 Opitutales bacterium
CGGCCGCTGCGACCAGCTCCTCCAGAATCCTCCGCAAGCCTGGGACGGCGTCTACCGCCTCGTGAGCAAGTAGGAGGCTTTATCGTTTTGGGCGGTCGCAGGGGGGTCTGCGCCTAGGGGCGGCCCAGGGAGCCGCGCAGGAATTCCAGTTGCGGGAAATCGCCGATGATGGGGTTTGCGGGAGCCGCGAGCCACCTCTCAAGAACGGTCGCATAGACCGAGCGAAAGTCCGTGCTGAAGCGGAGGTCCTCATTTTCTCCGAGCGCGAGGTCAGGAGCCTCGCCGCAGAGGTTTGCCTGTAGTTGCGAACCCATCACAAAGAGGGGCGCGGCCGTTCCGTGGTCGGTGCCCTCGGAACTGTTTTCCGACGGGCGCCGGCCAAATTCCGAGAACGTCATCGTCAACACCTGGTCGGCAAGGCCTCGCGCGGTGAGGTCGCGCTGGAAAGCGGCGAGCCCCTGGCTCAAGGTGCGCATCAGGGCGTTGTGCCGGGTGAGTTGTCGGGCGTGGGTGTCGAAACCGCCGAGGCGCGCGAAATATACTCGGGTTTCGAGCCCTGCAGCGATCAAGGCTGCAATATTCTGCAGGGACCGAGCAAACCCGTTGCCTGGGTAACGCGCCTCCGGTTTGTCCTTGCGCAGGAGGGTCTGGATGCGGTCTTCCGTCACCAGCGTGTCCATCATCGTGTGGCGCAGAAAGTCCTCGTGGTTGGCGCTCGTGTCGAGCGTGGCGAGCTCCTGCAGGAGGGCGCGTGACCGCCTGTCCTGGCCGCGACCCCGCGCACCAAGACCGAAAACCGGATGGACCTCCTCACCGATAAACGTCGGTGGCAAGTCGGACGACGCATGGATGCCGGCGGGGTCGGACCCCTCGGGCGCTCCCGAACAGGCGTGGTCGAAATAGCGGCCGATCCAGCCCTCGGCCACGTCTTCGTTCGCCGAACTGGCGCTTTCCCAGATTTCGGTCGAACGGAAATGGCTGCGGTTGGGGTTGGGGTAGCCCACGTTTTGCACAATGCTCATGCGGCCCTCTTTCCACAGCTCCGCCAGCGGCCCGCAGGCGGGGTGCAGCGCGAGGTCGTAGTTGAGCCGGTGCAGGCCGTCACCCTGGAGGGCCAGCGTCGGCCGCAGGTTGTAGTAGCGGTCATCGCTGAACGGTACGACGGTATTGAGACCGTCATTTCCGCCTGCCAGCTGTACGAGCACCAGGATGCGGCGATCCTTCTCAGGCAGGGGAGTGCCCTGAGCAGCGGCCCGGGTAAGGAAACCGGGGACAACCTGACTGAACGTCAGCAGGCCGATGCCACGGGTGCCGTGGCGGAGGAATTCACGTCGGGTCAGCGGGAGCATGGTCGGAAAAGTTGGGAAAGGGATGTCGGAATAGGGAGCCCGCGCGGATCAGCAGCGCTGGTAAGCGGGGCTCTTAAGCAGGGCCAGCGCGACGGCTTCGGTTCGCTCTGCCTCAGTTCCAAAGCGGTTGCTGCGCAGGAAGTTCAGCAATTGCTGTTTGTAGTCGGGCAGATTACGCCCTGTGAAAAAATGTGCCATGAGCCGGGCGGTAATGATCGTTGGGTCATTGCCGGCAAAGACGGCTACGCGCCGCGGGTCGATGTAGTGGTCAGCCCACCCGGCGTCCCGTGCCGCAACGAGCCGGGCACGCTCGTCGGCGTCGAGGCGCGCTTCGTTGGGCTTTTCGAGTAGCGATTCCACCAGGCGCCACCGGGCTGCTAGGGAGGTGCTGTTGAACCAGTGTCGACCGCCCACCCAGCCGCGCACATTGGGCGGCGCAAGGAAGGATTGGCCCATCGTCTGGTAAGCCCGCAACAGGGGACCCGCGAAGGGCAGCGTGCCGATCCCGAGATCCTGGCAGAGGCCGAGGTAAAACTCGTGGGGGCTCTTGTACCGGTTGCCCATAAACGCCGGTTCGAAAAAGACCCGGGCATTGAAAATCAGAGCGGCGAGGCGGCGCAGATCAAAAGCTTCCTCACGCCAGAGCTCACCGAGCCGTTCAACGTAGCCCTCGGGCATTGGCTCGTGCGAGAGGTAGTAGCGGAGGGCCTCGTTTGGCAAAAAAGTGGCCGCGGCAGGCTGATTAAAGACGAGGTCGATGACGTCGTCGCCGTCGAATTCTCGAGTCCGCTCAAAAATCGTTTTCTCGTCGTGGTCGTGCCTGCCCGGCAGAAAGTTGAATTCCCCGTTGAGGCGGTGGTGGTAACCCGTGAAGGCGCGGGCGGCCTCTTTGATGTCGGCTTCGGTATAGTTGCCTTCCCCCAAGGTGAAGAGTTCGAATAACTCCCGGGCGAAGTTTTCGTTGGGGGCGGCAGCACTCGACCGGTAGAGGTCCAAATAGCGGATCATCACCGGATGTCGGCTGACCGCCTTTACAAGATCTGGGTAGGGGCCAAAACCCTTCTCGCGCAGCAGCGCGTGATAGTCGAAGTGCCAGATCGCATTGCGGACACTATCACGCGAGACTACCAGAACATCCTGTAAGAACGCCGTCCATTTCTCCCGGGCGGCGTTGGCGGGTTGGGCGGCGTGGTGCGTCCAGGCCACGACGTAATCCTCGAAAAGTCCGCGCTGCTTTTCCCGGTACGTGCGAAGGATTTCTCGCCGCGCCTCCGGGCTTCCCGCTGCGCGGACCTTGGCGATGATGTCGCTGTACTCCTTGCGCACCATCCGCATCGCTTCCGGTTCTTCCAGGGGCTCGGCAGCGTCGAGCGCCCGGTCGACGGTACGGCGAAGCCCGTTCGCCATGGCTTCCCTCACAGCGGCGGGGGTGGCCGAATAGCCCATCCGGCGTAGAAGATGGGCCGCTTTGTCCGGGTTCCACTGCCGGTCCGGAAGGGGTAACCACGCGGTGTCCGGGGTACATTGTAGCGCCTGAACCGAGGTAGTCATAACCGCAACGAACCCCTGCGGACGGCGAAAAGTTTCGCGAATGGGGTTATCGGCGACCGCCCGCAGTATCCATGTAATAAAACGCGTCGCCCGACCGATGGCAAGTTCTTTGCGGGGCCGTCTCTGCACTCGCATTCCGGAGCGCGGTTTGCCCTATGGACCTCGATCTCAGCGTCTTGCGCTGTGGTTGAGATAACGGCTCGGGTCGCAAGCGAGACGATCGCGGCTCTCAGTAGGGGTCCATGATTCCGAAAAAAATCCAGGCCAGCCCACCGGCCGCAATCGCGCCCATGGCTCCGAGCATTCCCATCAAATATGGGGTCATGGGGATCAGGAGGAACACGGCGCCGATGAGCAATGCGATGAAGGTCACCGCAATGAGGTAATCGCGAATACGCGGCGAAACCCAGGAACGTCGGCGAAATTTTTCTAGCTTCTCCGGGGTGAACTCGTCGCTACCCAGGGCGCGCTCGGTGGAGCGATTCACTGCTAGCCAGCTCTCGACGATGTTGCCGTCGCCTTCGTCCTCTCGATTGATAGCATCAAAATGCCTTTCGCCCAACTTTAAGGCGCTTTGAGGAGCGAAGAAGGCTATGCCCTCGAGCTCCGCGCGCTTGCCGAGCGGCACCCAAGCCTTTTCGCCAGCTCGCGCAGCCAGAGTCCCGCTGTGAATTCGCCGTGCCGCGGCCAGCTCTCTTAGCTGGTCAAAATCGAAGGGTCCGGCGGGCGTCTCCGGAAACGCGTCAAACAGCACATAAAAATCGCCACTCATCGCTGGACAAGACCTCTGTAACGAGAACCCTGATAAGCAATAACTCTTCGGAGTCGGCGCATTTCTCGCCGATGGCCGTTCGCATGGAGCAAGCAGAGCTTCAGCCCAGCCATTGCCGTAGCCGATCTGCCGAGCCCCGGAAACCCCGTTGATAATCTACCGGCCATGTTGTCAGGTAGTTTCGTCGACCGGACCGTCAAAACCTTAAAGTAGATTAAGGAGCAAAAAACGATTTCGACGAAGCGGTTAGAGGGCCTTAGGTGGCGGCAGGCGGTAGCCGCCAAAAAGCCCGCGCCACTCGACCCGGGCTTCGAGCCGGTGACCGAAGCGTTCGAAAAGCAGGACCGGTCGGTCGCCCACAACAACACGTACCGAGACCTGTAGCCCTGCGGTGACCGGCAGGCGCCGCACCAGCCCGATCAGCTGTCGGTCGCGTCGCAAGGCGGAAAATAAAGCACTCCAGCCCGGAAAGAAAACCGTTGGAGTGCCGTCGATACCCTTCAACACAAGTCGGCAACCCGGCCGCTCGGCCACGAGGTCGCCTTCGAGATAAAGGCGTCGTGCGGGGGACCTGCTCACGTTGCGGGTAATTCGGTGGTGCGGATTTTGACCGCTCCGTGCAGTACCCACTTTGCGTGTTCGGCGTCCTCACCGACCTTGCTGGGTACCCACACGTTCATGTTGTCGAATTCGTAGGTGATTTCGGCGTTGCGCCCGGTTAGCTTGTCGTAGAGGCCAATAGCCAGTTCTGGCCAGGTCTTGGTTTCGGAGGATTCGTTAGCCATAGTCTGATTGTTCGATAACCTTTGCCTTGTCGCAAACGGCGCAGCCAAATTTTTCCGGGAATCTCCACTGTAGCCCACCCGGGTTTGCGCCCCGCATCACCAAAACCCTCAACGTTCCCAGTCCCTATCCAACCACGTCGACAAGCCTCAGCGGCCGCGCGGCCAAAAGTCACTCGCCTGCAGACAATTTACCGGCAGGGCGAGCGCTCGGAGATCATCACCACAGCTCACGCCATCCTTGAGGGCGCCACAAAGCCGCCGGTACTCGTCGAGCGTCTCGAAGACGTCGACCCAGCCAGCGACTTCACGTTCGTCAACCTCCCGGAGCCAGAGCTCTGCCTGGGGCAGCTCGTGCGGCTGTGTGCGCGGGCGCTACCCTATTGGTATCCGGAGCTCGACCGGCTGATGGACGTGCAGGTGCTCGCGCCTATGCACAAGGGAGTCTGTGGGATCGGCAACCTCAATGAGCAGCTGCGGGAGGCCCTGAACCCCGGCGCCGAGTCGCTCCAGGCGCTGGGGAATACCTTCGCCGTGGGTGACAAGGTTATCCAGACCCGCAACAACTACGACAAGGGTCTCTTCAACGGCGATCTTGGGCGGGTGCTTTCGATCGATTCCGCCAGCCGGACCCTCACGGCGGAGTTCGACGGTGACCCCCACCTTTTTGAGTCGGGTGAACTGAGTGAATTGGCTCCGGCCTACGCAATCAGCATCCACAAGAGTCAGGGCAGCGAGTTCCCCGTCGTGGTCATGGCTTTGCTGAAGGCGCATTTAGTCCTGTTGCATCGCAATCTGCTTTACACCGGAATTACGCGTGGCCGCCGGAAGGTGTTCGTGCTCGGTGACCCCGCCGCGTATGCAATGGCGGTTCGCAATGCTCAGGCAGCCGAGCGCCACACTGGCCTCAGGGGCCTGCTGGCTTCGCCGGAAGCGGGCAATAACGGTTTTACCGAAGAATCGAGCCGGTAGCTAATTTGTAACAAAAATAGGTTCGTAACCCCTTTTCTTTGGGTGCAGCCTTAATGCCTCGTCTCTTTGGGTTCGATGAGGGACTCTACACGAAGCTGAGCAGTCGCGAAGCGAGTGAGAGGCTTTTCTGCGGGCCCTAATCCTTGTACTCGTAAAAATGAAGATGTTGTTTGGTACCCTCGGTGGGGTGGCGGCGGCCTTGGTCGGCGCGGTCATTTGGGCGGTGATTACGGTCACCACGGAATTTCAAATCGGCTTTATGGCCATTGGCGTAGGGCTCCTGTGTGGCTTGGCAGTCGGCGCACTCGGGGGCGAAAATGGCCCGGCGAAGGGTTTCGTCGGGGCCGCAACGTCCCTGTTGGGCTGCGTTCTGGGTAACCTGTTCAGCGGCATTGGCTTGATTGCCAAGGCCGAGGGTATCCCTTACCTCGAGCTGTTCGCCAACTTCAACTGGGCGGCCAGCGGCGAAGTGCTGGGGTTGATGTTCTCGCCGATCGACCTGCTCTTCTACGCCATCGCGCTCTTTCAGGGGTACAAGCTTGCCGCCAATTTCGGCCAGCCGGGCGAGGCATAGTCACAGCCAAAGGCCGGACATTCGCGGCCTCGGCTAGATGGATGCTGTCGGCTCCCGCCGTTCGGCGACGAGCCTGACAGCCCCCAGCAGCTGAACGGTCTCGCAGCAATGCCAGTGGCGCTGCTCGAGGCCGAGAAACCCGGGCATCTCGCTCCGAACAAAGCCGGCGCGGACGCTCACGACCCCGTCGTGCACCGCTAGACGCGGCATCCCGATCAGCGGGCTCAGCCGGGCCAGCCCAACTGCGTGAGGTCGCCGCCAGGGCTCCGATGCCAGCAGCACGCGGGCGCCTGCGAGTTTCGGCCCGATCGCCGCCAATTCGGCCTCGGTAAACTGGTGCAGGAGGTGATTGGCGAGAATGACGTCAAAGGCGCCGTAGCCGTCGAAGTCGAGGGCCGAGGCTTGAAACCACTCTCCGGCAAAACCTCCCGGGGCGGTACACGCGAGGTCGAGCCCCGCCCAGTGGATTTCGTTGGGAAACCGTGGCTGAAGGCTCTCTAAGAGTCGCCCTCGGCCCGCGCCGATCTCGAGCACGCGGTCCCCCGGGCGCAAGACGCTTGCGAGGCCGCGAGCAAACCAACGGTAGTTGCCGAGCAGCACGTTGAAATAATCGATCCCGCTGTGCAGGCGTAGTGCGCGGGGATCATCCGGCGCCAACGAATCGAGGATTTCCGGATCGACACGACGCTGCATCGCGAAAGGCAAGCCCAGTCCGCACCGGAACGCAAGCCACCGGTAGCGCCCCTTTTACCAGGTCGCTAGTGGGTCAGCCGGTAGAGTGCGCCGAAGGGAAAGAGCGGCTGCGCGGCGAGGCGTGCGATCAAGCCTTGGCCAAGCGGGTGGAGGAGGGCGCGGTGCAGGAGCCGCGCCGCGCGCAACCGGGTCGCAAACGCGTGATCGAGGGCTTGTTGAAGTGCATTCTTCGTTTGTTCCCAGTCTGCCTCGCCGCGGGCGAAGCGGCACAGCGGATCCACCGCGACTTCGGCACTCTCGAACGCCAATGACATTCCATTGCCGGTGAACGGAGGAATCAATCCAAAGCGATCGCCGATCCGCGCAGTCGGGTGGGGTGGTGGTGGCTGATACGCCAGGCCGCTGACGCTGCAAAAGGTTTCTTCGACCCAATGGGCAACGGTCAAACGCCGCACAAGCTTGGGCAGGCCCGTTCGTTCGAGTGTCGACGCCAACAGATCGACGCCGCGCCCGGTGCCAAGGACCTCTCGGTGGAAAAGCCCGCATATGTTCACTCGGCCCTCGGGAAGCCGCGAGACGCCGCAGTAGCCTTTCGGACCGATGTGCAGCTCAAGGTCGGCCTCCAGCGGGTAGCCGGTGGCATGCGCCTTCAGCCCGGTCCAGTTCGAACGGGCGTGAGGGGTGCGCCCGTGGCAATGCACGCGACCGGGCGCGTCCTCTTCACGCTCGCGCCGTCCCGTCACCAGTTCTCCGCCAGCGTTTGTGAACTTTATAGCGAGCCGGGCATCGAGGGCCGCCCGCGACAGAGCCAGGGCGGGACGCGGCAGGCGGTCACGCCGCACAAGCGTTGCGCCTCGGTACCAGACGATTCCGTAAAGGTGCAGCGCATCGTCCATCGCATCCCCGATGCCGAGAGTTTGCAAGGTGTGTCCGGCAACGCCCGAAATGAACTCACCGCAAACGCGGTGCCGTGGGTAGGTTCCCGCTTCGAGCACCTGCACCGAGATTCCGCGCTTGCGTAGTCCGAGCGCCAGACCGAGCCCGGCCAAACCGCCGCCTACGACCGTGATGCGCGCTGTTGAATCTCCCGAGTCCGGCTCCGTCATGCCACGAATATAAAACGTCGGTGCCGGAACTCGCGCAACGATGTCGCGAAGAAAAAGCGGTGCCTCAGGCCGGGGATGACGCCACCGGGCGCGCTAGCGACGTTTGTCCCGCCGGCTGCCACTCGGGCGCTTCAGGTTGATACCGTTGGCCTCCTGGCGCAGATAGGTGGGGAGCAGGCGCGCTTCCAGCTCTTCGGCAATCGCGTTAAAGCCGTGCTCGAGGAAACCTTTGCCGATCCACGCCTCGACCGCGTCGGGCTGACCAAAGGCGCTGAGGAACTGGTTTGACGTCATCCGCGCGAAAGCGTCCTGATCCGTTCCGCGGCCTCGCGCGTTCAGCCAGGCCCGCGCCCACAAGCCGAGCACCGCGTCACCCAGCCAGGCCAGTTCGCGTTTTTCCGGGTCGGGCAGGTGCTTGAAGCCTTTCCAGGGGGCGAGGTCCCCGTCAGGGGCGGGTTCGGGAGCGTCGGGCGTCATCGGGCAAACCCGTTTCCT
Organism: Opitutales bacterium; assembly: GCA_050331415.1. Classification (GTDB taxonomy): domain Bacteria; phylum Verrucomicrobiota; class Verrucomicrobiia; order Opitutales; family Cerasicoccaceae; genus DAIQNO01. The sequence goes on from JBHJGW010000276.1 coordinate 8,295, forward strand.
CCCCGTCAACGGCGACCGAGTCAACCCGAAAGCCACCTCGCCAACCTCGGAGTCGCTACAGAGCCGCCCCGTTTCAGATCACAAAACAGCACTGGTCCTAAGGGTAACCCCGGCGTAAAAGATCCAGCGATCCACGCGCGGCGGCCAGCGCCGTTATCGACGATCAGCGGGGCCGCCGAACGAGCGTAGCCCTTTACCTTGACGAGGCGCTTCCTCACGAAGTACCGTGTTTTCAGCACGCAAGTGCTCATCGCTACTGTGAAATGGTTGCTTCGCTTTTTTGCCACAGCACTACTGGGGCTGCTGTATCCAACGAGTCTGGTATTGGGGAATACCGGAGAAGGGGTCTACTGGATGCTGGTCGATGGCGACGGCAAGCTCGAAGCGCAAGTCGCTGATGGCGAGCTGCGGGTGCGCGTCATCGCAATCGAACCGGAATCCCAAGGCCTGCTCGACGAGAAGAACCCGGATGAGACGTTGCGAGATCGCCGGGTCCTCGGGCTGGTCGTGATGTGGGGATTCCACTGGGACGAGGGCGATCGGCGCTGGGAAGGTGGCACGGTTTACGACCCGACGACCGGGGAGAGCTATGATGCCTTTATTTGGTCCGATAACGGCAAGCTGAAGGTGCGCGGTTATCGGCTGGTCGGCTGGTTTGGTCGCACGGAGACTTTTGAGCCAGTCGAGGGGCCCGCGCCTAAGCAAAAGCAGCCCGAAGAGCCGGAGCTCGTTTACCTCGACCGATGAGGTTCCGGAAGCAGCTCGACCGCTTTTTTGAAGAGGCGTTCCCCAGTCATCGCTTCAGTGAAACAACCCGGCAGATCCTCGAGGCCGAGGAGTTGCGCGGCGAGGTCATCACGAACCGGATTCGATACCCCTTCGGCTTGCTGGCCCTCGGGCCGACGCTGGCTATCGTGATTGAAGCTGCCGTGCCGGCGGGTATCGCGGTCAATCTCTCCGCCTTTGCGCTCTATTTCGGCATCACGCTCGCGCACACCGTCGTCCTGAAACGCTGTGACGTGCGAATTCGGCGCTTTTTCCGCTATCTGGTCGTCCTCATGGACGTCCTTGTCGTGACGCTGATTATTGCGTTCTGGACCGTCTACAAGTCGCCCGACGCTCCGGCCTTCGCGCTGAAGAACCCTTCGCTGTACTTCTTCACCCTGATCCTCATTGCACCCATTTTGCAGTACCGGATGAAACTGGTGGCGGCGACGCTCGGCTTTGTGCTGCTAGCCTACACAGGCTTCGTCTTCTGGACATGGCAGGTCGGTTTTCTGCCGACAAACCATTGGCGCGAATATGTAATGGGCGAAGGGTTGGTTGTCGCCGACGTGCTTTTTAGCCGTCCCGTGGTTTTTATTGGCCTGGCAATCGCGACGACGTTTTCCATTCACCAATCGCTGCGAATGATCGCGCGCATCGGCGAGACCGAGGCCAAGCGCGCCATGCTTTCGCGCTATTTCTCGCCTCCGGTGGTCGAAGCGATCACGAATACCGAGGCCCCAGTGCCCACGGCCCAGCGGCAAAAAGTCACGGTGCTCTTCCTCGACATCCGGGGCTTCACCGACCTGTGCGAGCAGATTAGCGAAGAATCCCTCGTCGCCTGGCTGAGCGACTTCCGCGGCGAGATGACGGAGGCCGTCTTCGCGCACCACGGGACGCTGGATAAGTACATTGGTGACGCCGTCATGGCAACCTTCGGCACCCCCAAGCCCAGCCCGGAGCCCGGGCTGGATTCTCGCAATGCGGTCCGGTGCGCGAAGGCGATGTTCGTGAGGCTAAAGCGCCTCAACCAGCGTTGGGAAGCCCGAGGCCTGCCACCGGTGGCAATCGGCATTGGTCTTCATACCGGAGAGGTCATTGCCGGGAACATCGGCAAGCACCTCCAAATCGAGTACTCCGTGATTGGAGACCCGGTCAATACAGCCTCCCGCATCGAGGGCCTGTGCAAGACCTTCGAGCGCGACCTCCTCGTGTCGCAGGCCGTCTATGAAGAGGTGAAACTTGAATTTTCAGGCGAAGCCATGCCCCCGACCCGGGTCAAGGGCAAGCGCGAGCCCCTCCAGCTCTACGCGCTGTGAATCGCCCCTCCCTTCGCGTGTAGGATTGGGTCCAGCGGCGTTCGGGAGCGGCCCGAATTCCCCCACTGCGGACAGCCATCAACCTCTGGCGGTTTAGACTCGCTTTTTCGGAGCGGCTTTGCTTGACTTAACGTTTCCCCCGATGCGAAGGGGCCCCCCTGGCATGAGCGATCCCATCAAGCACGAGTGTGGCATAGCCCTGGTGCGGCTGCGCCAGCCCTTGGCCTACTACCAGCAAAAATACGGCACGCCCCTCTACGGCTTCAACAAGCTGTTCCTGCTGATGGAGAAGCAGCACAACCGCGGGCAGGACGGCGCTGGCATTGGCTGCGTCAAACTGGGTGTGCCGCCGGGCCGGGCGTATATGTTTCGCGATCGCGATGACCGCCGCAACCCTATCGACCGCGTCATCAAGCGTCAGCTTAAGGATTACGACGAGCTCGTGCGCAAAAACGTTATCGTGCCGGAGTTTCCCGACACTGTAAAAGAGCATTTCGCCTTTGGCGGCGAGGTGTTGATGGGCCACCTGCGCTACGCGACCAGCGGCGGCTATGGACGCAGCGTGTGCCAGCCGTATTACCGCAAAAGCGCCTGGCCCACGCGCGCGCTGATGCTGGGCGGCAATTTCAACATGACCAACGTGGACGACCTCAACCGGCGCTTGATCAGCCGGGGCGCCCACCCGATTTTTGACACCGATACGCAGACCGTCCTGGAGGAGATCGGTTACCATCTCGACGAGGAGCATCAGCGCATCTACCACGAGCTGCGCGATGTCGGCACCCCGCGGGAGTCGATCGCCAAGATCATCTCCGAAAGGCTCGACCCCGCCGACATCCTCTCTAAAGCCGGCCAGCACTGGGACGGCGGCTACACCTTGACCGGCCTCATCGGCAATGGCGACTGCTTTGTCATGCGCGACCCTTTGGGCATCCGACCGGCATATTATTTTGCCGATGCGGAAGTCGTTGCCATCGCGTCCGAGCGGGTGGCGTTGATGACGATCTTCAACCAGCCCAAAGAGGCCGTATGGGAGATTCCGCCGGGCTGTGCGGTGGTGGTGAAAAACGATGGGAGCGTTGCCGAAAAGCGTTTCCGCGCTGCCGGCGAAAGGAAAAGCTGCACCTTTGAGCGCATCTATTTTTCACGCGGCAATGATCCGGACATCTACCAGGAACGCAAGGCGCTCGGGGCGGCACTTGCCGAACGCATCGAAGTGGCTGTCGACCACGACCATGCCCGGGCGGTCTTCAGCTATGTGCCGAACACGGCAGAGACGGCATACTACGGCCTGATCGAGGAGTTGCACCGCCGGCACCGCATTACGGTGCGCGAGCAATTGCTCGCGCTGGCTGCCGAGGGCAGGCTCGACGCAGTTGCTATCGACCGGCTGCTGTCGGGCGGCTGGCCGCGAGGCGAGAAGATCGCCCACAAGGACATCAAGCTGCGCACTTTTATCAGCGAGGAGGCTTCGCGTACGCAGATGGCCTCGCACGTGTACGACATCACTTACGGCCAGGTGGGACCGGATGACTCTCTGGTATGCGTCGACGATTCCATCGTTCGGGGGACGACGTTGAAGCAGTCCATCCTGCGCATTCTTGCCTACACCAAACCGCGCCGGATCGTCATCGCCAGCACCGCCCCGCAGATCCGTTATCCGGACTGCTATGGCATCGACATGAGCGAGATGGGCAAATTCATCGCGTTCCAGGCGGCCGTCGAGCTGCTCAAAGAAACCGGGAAGAGCCATGTGCTGCGGGAGGTGTATGCGGATTGCGTGGCACAGCGCGACAATCCCTCCGGCGAGCTCGTCAACCACGTCCGCCGCATCTACGATCCCTTTACCGAGGAGCAGGTGAGCGCGCGCATCGCCGAGCTCGTTTACCCGAGAGACAACGGCTGGCACGGGGAGGTACTGGTTATCTACCAGCGTGTCGAGGACCTGCAGGCGGCCCTGCCGAAGCACACGGGCACGTGGTACTTTACCGGCGACTACCCGACGCCCGGCGGCTATAAGGTGCTCAATCAGGCGTACATCAACTACTACGAAAAACGCGCCGGAAGGGCCTATTAGCGCGGGCGGTTTCGGCTAGGTTTTCTTGAGTAAATGTCGCGAAGGGGCGGGGAGCCCGCCATACAAAAACGGCTCCCGGGGATGCCCCGGAAGCCGCCAATCTAGCGTAGCAGTGTGTTTTAAATGCGGGCCTAGCTCGTGGGCACTTCTGCAATGGTCTTGAGGATGCGGGAAGCGATTGCGTAGGGGTCGCCAGCGGAGTTCGGGCGACGGTCTTCGAGGTAGCCTTTGTAGTCGTTGTTGACGAAGCTGTGCGGCACGCGGATGGAGGCACCGCGGTCGGCCACGCCCCAGCTGAACTTGTCGATGGACTGCGTCTCGTGCAGCCCAGTCAGGCGCAGGTGGTTGTCTGGGCCGTAAGCAGCGATGTGTTCGTCCTTGTTCTTCTCGAAGGCATCCATGAGCTTGAGAAAGTAGTCCTTGCCGCCAACTTCACGCAGGAACTTGGTGGAGAAGTTTGCGTGCATGCCAGAGCCGTTCCAGTCGCCCTGGAAAGGCTTGCAGCGCCAGTCGACGACGACCTCGTACTTTTCGCAGAGGCGCATCAGCAGGTAGCGCGCGACCCAGATGTCATCGGCGCATGCCTTGGAACCCTTGTCGAAGATCTGGAATTCCCACTGGCCCTTGGCGACCTCGGCATTGATGCCTTCGTGATTGATTCCGGCGGCGAGGCACAGATCGAGGTGTTCATCGACGATCTCGCGGGCGATCGAGCCAACATTGTCGTAGCCGACTCCCGTGTAGTACATCCCCTGCGGAGCCGGGTAGCCATCGGTGGGCCAGCCCAGCGGGCGGCCGTCCTGGAAGAGGAAGTACTCTTGTTCGAAGCCGAACCAGGCGTCCGGGTCATCGATGATCGTGGCACGCATGTTCGAGGGGTGTGGTGTGGTGCCGTCGGGCATCATCACCTCGCACATGACGATGAAAGCGTTGGTGCGGCCGGCATCCGGGTACAAGGCCACAGGCTTGAGCATGCAGTCAGAGCTGCTGCCCTCGGCCTGCTGGGTCGAGCTGCCGTCGAAGCCCCACATTGGGCAGTCGTCGACGCTCTTCGGCGCCTCGGAAGCCAAACGGGTCTTACCGCGGAGGTTTGGGACGGGCTGGTAACCGTCCAACCAAATGTATTCGAGCTTGTATTTGGGCATAGTTGAATGGGTGTTTTGAAACGAGGTCGTTTCGCAGAGGTTTTTGACTCGGTGGGCCTCAGGGCCCGCATCCGAGACATTTCGCGGAAGCACCGGGTATGCCAAGGATGAAGTTTTCGCCCCGTTGGTTTATTTTGACCAAGGAGCGCTCGCCTGCCTTAATCGACTCCATGCCAGACGTTAGGGAGAACCGCCAGGCCGAGGTACGGATCGGCTACGACGGGCGTGTTTATAAGCGCTATACAGGGTTGCGCGCCCGTGACCGCTTCGAGAACGAGCGGCGGGTGCTCCGCTATCTGGAGGCGAAGGGCTGCCCCTTCGTCCCCCGCATTCTCGAAGAAAATGCGGAGAACCTGTCCCTGGTGACGTCAAATGCCGGATCGGTTGTGGAGAAGATCGGCCAGGCCAAGGTCGCGCAATTATTTGCGGAGCTCGAGCAGTATGGCGTGCGTCACGAGGACCCCTTTGCGAGGAACGTCACCTACAACCCGCACCAGGGCCGCTTCAACCTGATCGACTTTGAATTTGCGACGATTCTGGAGACCGGGGCAGGCCTGAAGCTCGAAGACGTGAAACCCGAGGGCAAGGCTCTCAACCTCGACGAAATTCATGATTGAACGAGCCCCCGAAACGCAAGAGCTCGAGCCTCTGAGGGGCATTCGCTGGTGGGGCACCACCGACACCGGCAAGTTCCGCAAGCACAACGAAGACGCCTTCCTGGCCTTGACCCTCGACGCCCGTGAGGTTCGCCGCCTGGGGAAATACGGCGAAGCGACGCTCGCGGAGGGTGACTTCGTTTTTGCCGTAAGCGATGGCATGGGTGGAGCCAAAGCCGGGGAGTTCGCCAGCCGCATCGCGGTGGATAAAATCACCCAGTGGCTGCCGAAATCCTTCGGGCTCGCCGCGGCGGGGCTGCACCGCGGGCAGCTGGACTACCTTACCGAGGTCGTCGAAAACATCCACAAAGAGATGACCTCGATGAGCTTCTTTTACGAAGAATGCCGGGGGATGGGCGCAACGCTGAGTATGCTCTGGTTTGGCCCGAAACGCGTCCACTTCGCGCACGTGGGCGACAGCCGGATTTACTACGTGGCGGCTGGGCAGAAGGCGCCGCGCCAACTGACGGAAGACCACACCTTCGTCGGCCAATTAGTCCGCACGGGACGCATTTCGCCGACGCAGGCAAAAGTCCACCCGCAGCGAAACGTTCTCCAGCAGGCTCTTGGCGGGCAGGCCACCCGAATCGAGCCTCAGCTCGGTACCGTCTACCTGAGTCCCGGCGACCGCTTAATTCTGGTCTCCGATGGCGTCAGCGGGGTCATTGGCGATCCTTCCCTGGCGGCGCTTGCGGCGGCGCCCAACGCCCTGCGCAAAGAAGAAAGCCCCGCGGAACGCCTTGTCCACGAGGCCATCGCCAATCATTCCCGCGACAACGCCACCGCCATCGTGGTGGAGGTCTTTTAGCGCTGTCGCAGAAAATTAAGGCGCTTGATTGGAGCGCGCCTCGGGCAGGAGGCCGCGCTACGCGATCAGCATCACGGCAGCCATCCCGGCCATGCCGACATCTTCGGTCAAGGCGACGGTAGACAGCGGCACCTTCAGGGTGGTGCCCATACAGGCGCAATTGATATCGAGGCCTCGGTGTAGCGCGAGGGCGACGCCGACCGCGCCGAAGGCCATCACCGCCAGCAGCACGCCGAAGGCGACCAGAGGCACGAGTCCGGTCAGCAGCCAAAGGCCGAGGCCGAGCTCGATGAACGGATAAACCAGCGCGTAGGCGCGTGTGCGCTTGGCGAGGAGATCGTACATCTGAAAACCATCCGCGAAGCCCGGCAGGTCGAAAAACTTGAACATCGCGAAGACCACGAGGAAGAACCCCATGAAGTCGCGCATGAAGGGCATCATTTGCCAGCTACCGTAGTCGAGCTGTTTGGCGAGGCCCGCCAGCAGGGTAAAGCTGACCAGGACCATTATCGGAATATAGGCTTTCCAGCCGCGTGAGGAACTTTCTTCTGCCATACCCGAGTGTCCGCAAGCTTGATGCCAACCTTTTCGGAGGCGGTTCAGCCAAGTTCAGCCATCAGCGGCTCGGTTTCAGCGTCCTCGGGGCGATGAACTTCCCCGGTAATAGCGACGCGGTCGACGCTCACGCTGCCATCGTCTTCCAACGTTAGCGCATTGAAACTGTTGGGTTCGCCGCGCAGGCGCGAGGAGGTTGTCGAAGCAGCCTGCGACATGATCAGCGGTGCGCCCTCTTCGCCCAGGCGCTTGAAGACGCTTGTGTGCTCGTGACCGGTCATCAGCAGCGTCACGTTGTTATCGCGGAAAAAACCAATTGCGGGGTCGTGCCGTTTGACGAGGCGCCGCATGTCGCCGCCCTGGGGCAGCCAGAACGGGTGATGCGCAACGATCGCGCGGCGGCGTCCGTCACCGACGCGCCGAAAATGTTCGGCAATGCGCTCGAGGTCTCCGAGAGAGACGCGGCCCCGCGACCAGTCCCACGTCCAGCCGAAAGGGCGCGCGGTGTTCAGGGCGGCGATGACGAGCTGCTCGTTTTCCCAGAAGCGGTTCATTTCCGGGCGCAGGTACGCGTGGTACTTGCGGTAGGGTGAAACAAAGCGCTCCCACACTGGCCACCAGGGGATGTCATGATTGCCGGCTGTGCCAAGAACGGGTTTCTCCAGCCGCCGGAGGAAGGAACGTGCGGCTTCGAATTCCTCCCGTTTGCCAATCTGTACAAAATCCCCGGACGCAACTACGAGGTCCCAATTGCCCGAGTTGAGGGTGTCGAGAAGCGCCTCGATCAGTTCAGGGTCATCAACCTTTCCGAAATGCAAGTCTGAGATGTGGGCGATGCGCGTGGTCATTGTTCTGAAAGTTGAGGGTCGATTGATGCAAACCCCACGTTTGGGGCCTTCACGTGTTTGTATCTGCGGTTCATCCAGGTTAGCGGTGAGGCCTGAATGGTTGGCCCCGCTTTGGACAGGCGTCCGTTGTGCCAGCCCGGGATTATCCGTCATTTCCGCTCAGAGCCGGAAAGCGGCGAAGCGATCTTTCGCTCTTGGACTTCGCCTACGTGGTCAGGCTCAAAAGTCCGATCTGGGCGAGGCCCACAACATAACCAAGCACCGCTCCAAGCACTTCGATCTGCCGAAATTCCTTTGCGGCAAGGCGGATGACCAGGCTCTCCAGCGTTTTGAGGTCGAAGCCAAGAATCTTGGCCTGAACAATCTCGCGGATTTTTTCCTGCTTCTCGGCATGCTCCAGCACGTCGTTCTGCAGCCGATTGAGCTCTTCGAGAATCACGCTGACGGCGATGCGCTCGATATTTTGGATCAGAACCGGCTCCATGCGCCGACCGAGCATCGGTACGCGCCGAATCTGCGGCCCAATACGACCCCGCACCATCCGGATGACAGCGCGCTCTGCATGCTCTTCGAGGTTTAACTCCTCGACCTGCTGCCGGAGGAATTGCTTGCCCAGCAGCTCTTGCTGAACGATGTCTGCGATGCGCCCGGCGATCTCCTCTTGTCGGCGCGGAATCAACCCCTGCACTTTGAGGGAGCCGACGCCGACGGGCTCGCGCGGGTGAAAGAGCATGCGAATCGCGACCCAGTTGGTCAACCACCCGATCAGGGCCGTTACCAGCGGCATCCAAATCCAGGTGTGCCAAGCTAAACCGTCTTCCATCGTGCAATTTGCGGGTCAACCCGCTACCCTCCGCGCGGGACTTCGCTGGCTCTAGCCGAACGCCGGGACTCGCCCGACGGGCAGCGTAGTGCCGGGCTTCTGTCTTCACGGGGTTGGGGGACAGTTCAAGCAAAATTCAATCCTCTTCGGCTCGCCGCGCATATTTGCGGATCACCTGGCGCGGAAAATCAGTGCCGCCGCGGGCTTGCGGGTTGCCTCGCCGACCTCTGTACGGAAAACGTGAGCGAGTAGCCCGGGTGGGGCGGTCGAGTTTGCGTCGGCGCGCTGCCCTGGCGCGTCTCAAGGTGGCTGCGTCTTTTTGGTTCAGTCGCATGAGCGTTCGGTACGGAAGTTTCATGCCAATGCAGCCGCCAAAATATTCCGCCCGTTTGGCACGTATCTTGTGGACAGGAATGTCTCAACTTGGATGCGGCGCTTACTTCTCGATGGGCTCAGCGGAAACATGCTTCCTGAGAGCCCTGCCGAGCGGCGGAAGCCCGTCAGGCCCGTGTCCTCCAACCTCGAAAGAAAGAGAACCGATATGAACGCAGATATTCTCAAAGGAAAGTGGAACCAGCTCCAGGGAGACGCAAAGCGCGAGTGGGGCAAACTCACGGATGACGACCTCAAAGTCGTTGAGGGCGACTCGACCAAGCTGAGCGGCGTCCTCCAGGAGCGCTACGGCTACAATAAAGAAGAAGCCGACCGGCGCGTGAATGACTGGATCGAACGGCAGCGCGCCGGATAGTTTCAGAATGCCAGCAAAGGCCGACAACGGTCCTGCGGCAAGCTGAAGTTTGCCACCGCTTCTCGAGGCGGTGGCATCTTCGCTACGGCTTTGGCGCGGCGAAGTACAATTTCAGAAACTACCGGATACGCCATCGCGCATGCGGGAACCGGTATTCCCCTCTCGTCGTTGCGAAAGCGTGTAAGTAAAAAAAGCCCCGCAAGTGCGGGGCTGTTCTATAAAAGGAATTTTCGTCTAGCGATCAGTCTTCGATTTCGTCCTCGATTTCGTCGCCCGCCTCTTCGGCGTCTTCTTCCATTTCTTCGCCGACATCTTCGAACTCGTCTTCGTAGCCTTCATCGCAGCCGGTGAAAGCGAAAGCAAAGATGCCAAAAAGAATAGCGGCCGGGAGGATCCGCAGGAATTTCATGAAGTCTTTCATTGTGAGTCGTTGTTTACGTTTCTGTCAGTGGTTTGGGCAGCCGGGCTCGACTGTCCTTAGGGTGCAACGGAATCTGTGCCAAAGCTTACAACGAATTCCTCAAGTCATTCTAAAATCGGGACTTAGATATTAATTGGCACAGATTTTGGGGTTGCTTTAACCAGAATTGTGGCATTGTGCACGAAGAGGCAAGGGGAAAAGCGTGCGAAGCGCCCGGATTTAGGAGCACCGAATACGCATTGAAATGCAAAATCACGATTTCGAAGGCCTAAACGGCTTTACTGGACGGCCCTGAGTTCTGCGATGGCCTTCCGCCTGCTAAGCTTTCGCTGCTGGTTCCCACCGGCGATGGTATTTCTCCTTCGTAATGGCCGACCCGACTTCCCAACCTTCCACCCTTTCCCCACCGACGCGATTTTCCGATCAGGCGTTGCGGGTGTCCCTGCTGTTTAATCTCCAGTCGGGCAGCACTGCGGAAAGCGATCCGGACGACTTTGAACACGCCTTCACAGGGTGGGTGGAGCGCCACGCGCAATGGTCGCTTCATCAGCATGTGCGTTTAGAGGGCGATTTTGATGCCACTGTCGACCAACTCCTCAGCGACCCGCCCGATCTGTGCGTTGTTGCTGGTGGAGATGGCACCATCGCAGGGCTGACCGCTAAAATGGTTTCCCGCAATATCGACTTCTTGATCGGCGTGGTGCCCTTCGGGACGATCAATCTTTTCAGCCGGGACCTTAACCTGCCTGGCGACCCAGAAGTCGCCTTGACCGTACTCGACGAGGCAGAGGTCGCCGAGGTCGATTACGCCAGCGTCAACGACGCACCTGTACTCTGCAGTTCAATTATTGGTTTTCCGGCGAAAGTGTCGGAGCGCCGGGAAGAATACCGGGGGCGACTCTCCGGTTTGAACTGCTTCCGCTTTATCGGCCGCGTCATCCGCATCCTGGCCCGCGAGGCGCCTTACCATGCCGAGATCAAAACCGAGCAAAAGACGCTGCGAATCAAGACGCGCTTTATCGGAGTTTCCCACAACGACGTCAAGGAGACCATCGGTACGTTGCCGCAGCGCGACCGCCTCGACACGGGGCGGCTGCACATCTACACCCTTGCGGGGGTCTCCTGGTGGCATTACGCCGGGCTAGCGTTGCGCTTTGCGGACGGCTCCTGGAAGCACTCCCCCCGCGTGATGCATCTCGAAGCCCAGGAGGCAACGATCCAACTTTTACGTCCGCGCCAGCGGGTCAAACTCATCAATGACGGTGAGATCGACGAGGTCCGCGGTCCACTGCACTACCGCATCCAGCCGCGTCGCCTTCGTTTTCTCCGCCTGCCCCAGTCTCATGCTTCCTGACTCCCTCCCGGCCAATCTGGCCCTTTTCGTGGGCGCCGCCGCCGTCATCTTCTTCGTTGGTACGCGGCTGACCCGCAGTTGTGACGAGCTCGCCGACCGCACCGGCCTTGGCGAGGCATTTATGGGCGCCATCTTCCTCGGCGCGGTGACTTCCCTCCCGGGCATCACGGCGTCGGTCACGGCGGCCACCACTGGAGCGGCCTCGCTAGCCTTGTCCAACGCGTACGGCGGCATCGCCGCGCAAACGTTGTTTGTTGCGATTGCCGACTTGTTCTACCGAGGCGCGAACCTGGAACACGCCGCGGCATCAGTGGAAAATATGCTCTCTGGCGTCGGGCTGGTGGTTTTGCTCGGCATGCTGGTGTACGCCCATGCTACACCCGATCTGGCGATCTTCGCTATCCATCCCGTCTCACTCTTGCTGCCCGTCGCGTACTTTTTCTCCATGGTGCTCGTCCGCAAGACCCGGAAATTCCCCATGTGGCAGGCCACGCAAACTCGCGAAACCGCCGAAGACGAGCCCGAAGAGAAGAACGAGAAAATGACGCACAAAGAGTCCGTGCACCGATGGGTTGTCCTGGCACTTTCGGCGGCGGCGATCATCGCTGCCGGCTGGCTGTTGACGCGCAGTGGTCAGATTATTGCGGGCAAAACGGGCCTCAACGAGTCCATTCTCGGCGCGCTGCTCGTAGCGGTGATCACCTCGCTCCCCGAGCTCGTGACTGCTGTCGCAGCCGTGCGGCAGGGCGCACTGACGCTCGCGGTGGGCGGTGTGCTCGGCGGCAATGTGTTCGACACGCTTTTCGCCGCTGTCGCTGATTATGCCTACCGCGATGGTTCCATCTACGCCGCCGCCTCCCCACGCGAAACCGGGATGGTCGGCCTCGCGATCGTGATGGCTTCATTGATCCTTCTGGGGCTGCTGCACCGCGAGCGACGGGGACCTGCCGGCATCGGCTTCGAATCCCTTTCGGTGATGATTGTTTACGTTCTCGGCATCGTCTTCCTCTTTATTGGCGGGTGATGACGTGTGCCGCAAGGTGCCCGAAGGTTTTTTGGCTTATGGTGCATCTTGCACGAAAAAGTACAACAAGTCCGGAAGAATCTGACAATTCGCCACGTTTGGAGAATACCGCAAGCCCGCTGTGACTCAACCACCTCGGGCTCGGACGTGGAGCACCGGTCCCCCTTGTGGTCTCCAGAAGTGGTCATGGCATGCTCATTGCAAGGTACAGTCTCAATCCAACCGGATCTTTTCTATGGCATCGCACAACATCAACCTCAAGCCGGCGTCTCGCGAGCAGATTGCCGCCGATCTCGAAATGGTTATCAAAGAAGCACAAGACCTCCTGAAAAACACCGCCGAAGACACCTATGACGAGGCGAAAGAAACGGTCTCCCACGGCGTCCACGCCCTTGAGCGAGAACTCGAAGAAGCGCGCGCGAAACTGGAATCCTACGAGTCGGACGCAGCTACCGCGATCCGGGCAAACCCGTGGCAGTCGATCGGCATCGCCCTCGGCGTCGGGGTAGCACTCGGAATCTTTTTCGGGCGCAAGTAGCGATTTTCTGGAATGATCGCCGAAGCGCTTAGCCCGTTTCAGCAGGCCGTCAAAGGGTTCGCGCATACGGTTCTGCGAGCCCTCGGGCATCGGGCGGAACTGGCGAGCCTCGAGCTCGCGCAGGAGCGCCTGCGAATGCTCGTGCTGCTCGGGTGGTTCCTTGCCTCGGCCTTTTTCGGCATGATGGCTTTGCTCCTCGTAACTCTGGCCGTCCTCTTCGTTTCCTGGGAGGAACATCGGGAGGAGGCGATCGTGATAACTGCCGGAGCCTATACGCTTCTGGCGGCACTCGCGCTTTTCCGCCTCCGTAGCATCATTCGCAAGCTTCCACCGCTAATGGAAGATACAATCAACGAACTTAAGAAGGACGGGCAATGGATCTTTTCGGAGAACGGGCATACACAGAGCGCAAAGAGCTAGTCCTCGCAGCTATTGCGAAAGATCGGCAGGCGCTGACCTCTGGCAGCCGTCGCTCCAAGCAGCAAGCCACGTCGAAGGATGCCTTCCTGACCTACGGCAAACTGGCCTTCAACACTTGGTTCAAGCTGCGGCCTGTCCTGTTTGTCCTTTCCTCATTGGCTAAAGGCTTCGGAAAACGGCGCACGCTGATGCTCGCCCTCGGCTCCTTAGCGGCCATCAAGTTGCTGGACGCCGCTGCCTGAGCCAAACGGCTCGCGTAAAAACCCTTTATGAGTACCACCGACCGAATCTCCCGAAAAATGCGTTCCCGTGGGGCGCGCGCAATCCAGTACCGTCTGATGTTTACGGTGGCGGTAGCCGGCGCGGGCATCCTTTCGCGGAAACTCTTGGAGCGCGGCTGGGAGCGCGGGGTAGGGCGACCCGTGCCGGAAGGCCTGGGTTTGCGCCGTGACCGCTGGCGCGAGGCCCTCGTATGGGGCGCGATCTCCGGTGTGACGGTCGGCTTAGCACGCCTGGCCGCCCAGGAAACCGTTTACCAGCTGATCGACTCCAGTGATTTCGAAAACGTCGGCGATGTCCTCGACGTTGATTGAGTTTCACCGTTATGGCCCACGGTGATGTTTTCCCCGGGCGATCGCGCCTAGCTCCATCGACCGGGGGGCCGATCGCTCCTCCGGTCTGTTCTGGATGCGTCAGTAGACGTCGCGCTGGTAGCGTTTCACTTTTCGGAGGTCATTGACGTACGCCTCCGCTTCTTCGCGCGGACGACCACCGTGTTCGGAGACGATTTGGATGAGTGCTTCATGCACGTCACCCGCCATCCGGGAGGCATCGCCGCAGACGTAGAAGTAAGCGCCATTTTCCAGCCAATCGTAGAGCTCGCGACCTGCCTCGGTCATGCGGTTCTGCACATAAACCTTGCGTTTCTGGTCGCGCGAGAACGCGAGGTCAAGGCGGTCGAGATTGCCGCTTTTGAGGTAGTCCTGAAACTCCGTTTGGTAGAGGAAGTCCGTGAGGAAGTGCTGGTCGCCGAAGAAAAGCCAGTTCTTTCCGCTGGCGCCTGTGGCCTGCCGTTCTTCAAGAAAAGCCCGAAACGGCGCGACGCCGGTGCCCGGACCTACCATAACCACCGGCGTGGCGGGATCGGCGGGCAGGCGGAAATTCTTGTTGTGGTGCAAGTAAACCGGCATTGTTCCGCCAATTTCGACTCGGTCGGCAATGAATGTCGATGCCACTCCGGTGCGCTTCCTGCCATGAGAGGTGTAGCGAACGGCTGCGATCGTCAGGTGGACTTCGTCCGGGTGCGCTTTAAGGCTCGACGAGATTGAGTAGAGCCGAGGCGGCATTTTGCGCAAGATGCCGAGGAAGTCCTTCGGATCAAGAGCGTGCTTCGGCTTGAAGGTTTCGACGATATCTACAATCTGTCGGCCCCACAGGTAGTCTTTCAGTTGTTCCTTGTGTTCGGGAGAGATCACCTTTTCCAATTCAGCATTGTCCGCCAGACCTTGGTATTTGCGCAGAAACAGCGAGGATGCGTTGGTGATGTCATATCGGTGCAGAAGAGCCTCGTAGAGCGGAACCTCACTGCCAAAACCGTCGTCAACCGGCGTCTCCGGCGCGAGACCAGTGGCACCGATGACAAGGTCTACGTCGTGCGGGCTGTTCGAGGGCAGTAGAGCCAGTGCATCGCCGGGCTCATAGGTGAGGCCCGACCCTTCGAGGCCGATTTCCAGATGGTAAGTCTCCTTGGCCGAGCCGCGCCCATTGAGCAGTACGCGCTCTTTAAGCGGCGCGGGAAACGGGTTCTTCTTGCCGTATTCGACCGCTGGGGCGGTGATTGCCGCGGGCGCCTCCGCGGTACTCGTCGATGTTGTAGCGGCTTCGGATGTCGCCTCCGAGAGTTTGCGCAGAACATCAGCCGCCCATTTTTCGTAAGGGTCTTCGTAGTCGACGTCGCAATCGACGCGCGGAGCGATGCGCTCGGCTCCGAGTTCGCCAAGGCGCTCATCGACCTTACGGCCAGTCAGGCAAAAGTGCTCGTAGGAAGTATCGCCGAGCGCCAGCACTGCAAAGCGATTGCCTGAGAGTTTTGGGGCGCTGCCATTGAGCAGGGCTTCGTAAAATGGTGCGGCGGAGTCGGGCGGATCACCGTCACCCCAGGTGCTCACAATGACGAGGAGGTTTTGCCATTGCTTCAACTGCGCCGGAGACGCATCGGCCATGTTTACAACTTTGGGATTGAGGCCCTTTTGCTTTGCGCTGGCGCGCGTGCGCTCGGCCAGACCTTCGCTGTTGCCTGACTCGGATCCATAAAGAATCACGACCTCGGTCGCAGCAGTCGGCGCGGCCGCACTTGCCGCACCCGCAGGAGCGTCTGCGGGCGTGGCGCCAAAGCCGGCCAGAAAACCGCTCAGCCAAAGCGCCTGATCGCGCGTAAGGTCGAGCTGGCTCAGCGTTTTCGCTTGCTGCGGAGTCAAAGGATGTTGAACAGGCAATTGCATCGATCGGGGTCGTCGAAGAAAGCGTGAAAAAGTGCCGACATTCGCGCGACGAAGCAATCCTAATCCCCCCGAATGAGCCCGGCTTATGGCACTGATTAGGGGGTTTTTGGGTTTCGGCAGTCGAGTTGCGCGAGCCGCTTCTCGAGTGAAGACCGGGTGATTGAGACGAGCCGGATTTGGATTTGTCGAGTCGAAGTGTCAGATTTTGCGTCGAAGTGTAGCCGCTGTCCGATGGAGTTTGGCCGTTCGAGTCGGCTTGCTTCAGAACGCAACTGTGTCTGGTTCCGGCTGGAGGTACGCGTCAATGCGCTGGCGCCAGGCGTCGAGGCCGGGCCCTTCGGAAAAGACAGAGCCCCCATCGTCGGGGTCCGTACGGCCTCGCTGTTTCGCCAGTTGCGCCTTGGCCGTGCTGGCGACTTCGGCGCAGGGGTCGGCGGCCAGGCGGGCCAGCGTCCCCGCGGGAAACGGAAAGCCCCGCAAGGCCAGGCGCCGCAGCGCGGGCACGGGGTGCTGGCTCAGCGCGTAGGCGAGATCAGCCCTAAGCTTTGGAATCGGCTTTTCGGCCACTGCCAGGTGGGCCATCAAACCCGCCGCGAGGCGCTCGTTGACCAATTCCCCGAGCAGGTTCGCCGGAACGTCATCGAGGTAGGCTAACAGGGCTTGAGAGCTCTCATCCTCGGCACCCAGCAGGGCGTCGATCGCCCGCGCGCGGTGTGTCGGGTTGTCCAGCAGCGTGAGGTGCAGGCTCTCATCGAGTTGCAGAAAGCGTTCGGCCAAGGGTTCGGGCAGGGCAGGGTTCTGCGCCAGCCGGTGCAGGGTGTCGGGCGAGCCGATGCTGGCCAGCGTTTCGAAAAGGGGGGCCGGAAGGTCCGTTCGGGCCGCAAGAAACGCGTGATCGGCGGCGTCACCCTGCTCGACGAGGAGCACCAGATACGGCAGGTCGAGTTCACATTCGGCTGCGACCTTTCGGCGGACTTCGCCGTGGGTGCTCAGCAGCAGGGAATGTAAGGCCGTATCCGGGAGCTCCTTCCGCTCCAGAAGACCGAGTTGCAGTTCCAGATTGTCGCTGTCAGCGATTGCCTGCATCAAACCGGCGTCGAGCTGGCCTGCGGCAGCCAGCGTAAAGCGCACCATCGGGCTGGGATCGGCCGTGAGGGCCAGCGCGATTTGGGCGTCGAGCTTTGGATGTCGGGCCAGGGCTGCCCGGACGCCGGGGTGGCGGCTCATCGCCAGCGCCGCCATGTGCCGTGACTTCAGCTGCCCGTGCGCGGCAGCGGCGAGGGCAACGGTTTCGCTGGCATCGGCGGCCAGTTCGCCGAGTTGCCTCGGGCTGATCTGCGGGTTCTGAGCCGCCGCGGCGCGCACCTCTGGCTGAGGGCTTTCCAGCAGCCTCGCGAGGTTTCCCGGCGACGTGCGGGGATGAGCGGCGAGCAAGGCAAGTGTAGCAGACTCACTCGCACACTCATCCAGCATGCGTTCGAGCAAGTCGCTCGGCGAAAGCGGATAGGAGGCGATGAATTCGCGGATCTCCCGCCCTTGGGTCCCGCTCCAGCCGCCGTCGGGATTCTGCGCACGGTCGAAACACTCGCGCAAGAGGTCCGACGACAGCGGTCGTTTTTTGTGGGCACGGATAACCTTGCCGACGCCCTCGGCGTCAAGCGCGGCCATCAAGTCATCAGGCGTTTCGGGAGCGTCAGGCATGGGATGCGAATCGGCTAGGAGGCCACAAGGAGCGGCCCGCCGCAACCGTCAATCATGGCGAAGCGGGGGCACGAATCCACGACGGGAAATCAGGGTGACCCAGTTTCCGACAAAGGCCGGAAACCTAGCCCCTCCTGCGGGATCTCAATCCCGACCTTGTTTTGCCGTAGCCGCTCTGTGGATACACAGTCCGTTTTTTAGATCGCCCTTGCTCAGGCCTGCCCAGCGACTTCGTAGCCCTCCGCCGACTCGGATTCAGCGTCGGCGTCTGCCTTTGCGTGAATCGCGCGGGCGACATCGGGGTCGAGGCTGTGCAGGCCGAGCTTGTTCAGCAGCTTGAAATCGTCTTCCTGCGCGGGGTTTTCGGCAGTAAGGAGCTTGTCGCCGAGGAAGATGCTGTTGGCACCGGCCATGTAGCAGAGTGTCTGCAGTTCGTCGTTCATCTCGGTGCGGCCCGCGCTCAGGCGTACCATAGCCCTGGGCATCACAATGCGTGCGACAGCGATGCAGCGCACGAACTCGAAGCTGTCGACGAATTCGCGCTCGCCGAGAGGCGTGCCGGGGATGGGGATAAGCGCGTTGATCGGCACGCTGTCCGGCTGGGGGTCGAGATTGGCCATGTCGCGCAACATTTTGAGACGGTCGTCAATGCTTTCGCCGAGGCCGAGGATCCCGCCGGTGCAGATCTCCATGCCGGCTTCCTGGACGTTCCGGATGGTTTCGAGGCGGTCGTCGTACGTGCGCGTGGTGATGATTTCGGGATAGTACTCGCGGGAGGTATCCAGATTGTGGTTATAAATGTCGAGGCCGGCGTCCTTCAGGGCGAGGGCTTGCTCGTAGGTGATCATGCCGGCGGTCAGGCAGCACTCGAGACCTTCGGCTTTCACTGCGCGCACCAGCTCAACAACGTTGCGCAACTGCCGGTCATTGCGGATCTCGCGCCAAGCCGCACCCATGCAAAGGCGCGTGGCTCCGCCCGCTTTGGCCTCACGGGCGTCACGCTTGACCTGCCCGACATCGATGAGGTCCTCCGGCTGCAAGTTGGCGTTGTGGTGGGCACTTTGCGCGCAGTATTTGCAGTCTTCGCTGCAGCGACCCGTTTTGATCGACTTCAACGTGCACAGTTGCACGCCCGCGGGGTCCTGGTAGCGGTGGTGAACTTCCTGGGCGCGAAAGAGCAGGGTGGTCAGGGGGAGCTCGTAAAGCTCGCGGAGGTCTTCTAGCGTGTACATGGAAAGGGAATGTCAAAAGGGCGGGCTAAGGTTATGCTTCAGGGAACGGGCGCGATATCAGGATTGCGGCCCTTTTGCTCTGGAGCTTGTCGCTCCTCATGTCGTCTCCAGTGAAGGCGGCGATAGCGCTAGCGGAAGTAACCCGAGACGTCAGCGTTTCCATCGCTCAGACCGTCGCAATCGAGGTGTAGCGGGACAAGACGTTTTCGGCGGCGTCGAGCAGCCCGTCAAAGAGGAAATCGAGCTCGTGGTCGCTGATGATCAGTGGCGGCACGACGAGGAGGCTGTCGCCCAGGGGACGCAGGATGAGGCCAGAATTTCGAGCTTCGATCGCGACCTGCATACCCACGCGTTGGTTGGTCGGAAAACCCTCTGGCAGGGCCAGGCGGGCAGCCAAGCCGCGCTGGCTGATTTCTGGGAACGCGGGGTGGCCAAGGCAGCGTTCGCGGATGCGCGCGGTAAAGGAGCTGACCGTCTGCGCAACCTGCCCGCTTTCGATGAGGGCCTCGAGCTTCTCGATGTTTTTCAAGGAAACTGCGCATGCCAGGGGATTTCCGGTGAAGGTGTGCCCGTGATAAAAGGCCTTCCATTCATCGATCTCGCCGAGGAAGGCGTCGAAGATGGCGTCGCTGGTGACAGTTGCCGCCAACGGCAGGTAGCCTGCCGAGAGGCCCTTGGCCAAGCAGAGAAAATCGGGTGTAACGCCCTCGCTCTCGCAGACGAGCAAGTCGCCGAGCCGCCCGAAACCGACAAAAACCTCATCGAGGATGAGATGAACATCATAACGCCGACAGAGTTCGGCAACCTGCTGCACAAAGCCGCGCGGTTGGGGGCGCATTCCGCCCGCTCCTTGCATGCCGGGCTCCATGATGAGGGCCGCGGTTTCACCGGCTGAAACGCTGAGGTAGGCCTCGAGCGCTTCGAGGCTCGGGCGCGTGTTCGTGCTGAAAACCTGGCCTCCAGCTTCGCGGTGAGGGGGTGCCGGAAACCGGGTAACGGGAAAAAACCAGGGCGAGAACCGGGCGTGAAAACCACCGCAGTCACCGACTGCCATCGTCCCGAAGGTGTCACCGTGGTAAGCGTGTTCCAGGGCTACGACGCGGCGTTTTTCCGGACGCCCGGTCAGCTGCCAAAACTGAAACGAGAGCTTCAGGGCAATCTCCACCGCATTGCTCCCGTTGTCGGAAAAGAAAACCCGATTGAGCTGGCCGGGCGAGATCTGGGCGAGCTTGGCGGCGAGGGCTTGGGTAGCCGGATTACCGAGACCCAGGCTTGTGCTGTGTGCCACACGGTCGAGCTGCTCGCGGAGGGCGAAATCCAGGTCAGGGTCGCGATGGCCGAAGGTGCTTGTCCAGATTGATGCGTTGGCGTCGAGGTAGCGTTTTCCCTGGTCGTCGATCAGCCAGCAGCCTTTGCCTTGCGTGATGGTAAGGCGCGGCAGTGTGGCGTACTCCGCCATCTGCGTAAACGGATGCCAGAAATGCCGCACATCGTCGGTTGGCGCTCGGGTTTTATCGGCCACCGGGTAGGCTTAGCCGATAGGTAAGCTGCTTGTTAAGCAAAAAACGCAATCCATTTAACAGAGACTCGGATCGGCATCTCGTGGGGGAGCGGTCAGCGGAAGCAGAATCAGACTCAATATAGCCGCCAGAGGAATATTGAGGAGCCCGTCGAACCAGAAACGTGTCCAGGGGAGCGGTTGCTCGACCGCGCTGATGGCATAGGTCGTGACCCAGTGGAGCGCTTCGGTCAAGCTAACCCAGAGCGCCAGAGTGGCATGGCCGGCGGGAAAAAGGCGCTGACGGTGCAAAGTCAGCCCTGCCGCAAGGCAGCCGCCGATGACGGCGGTGAGCAGGCTAGGGGGTCCGGATATGGCCGAAAGTCCCAGCGTAGCCACGAACGTAAATGCGACCGCGACGGCGGGCGCCAGACGCAGGACCGCCGCAACCGGCAAGAGTCCCCAAAGGCCAACGGAAAAGCCCGCAGGAGCAAAAAAATCGCTGAGGGCGAGCCTCAGCGACTGAAAAAGCAAGAGAAGCAAAAGCGCTTTCGCCGCTCCTTGAATCATCGGCGGTGCTTAGCTTTCCCCCACGACTCGGGGAACCGAAACCATCCCTTCGTGCTGTGCAGGTGCGGCCTGAAGGGCGGCTTCGCGTTTTAGGCCCTCCCTTGGTTCGTCCTCGCGCCAAACGTTACTCAACGGGCGGGCGTGGGCCATCGCTTCGACGCCAGTTGTGTCCACCGCCTGCAGGCGGGCGACGTGGCTCAACACGTCACCCAACTGCTGGGCAAATCGCTCACGTTGTTCGTCGGTCAGCTCGAGCCGCGCCAGCTTTGCAACGTGATCGAGGGGGATTTCAGTGCCGGAGGCCATTGCTTAGAGCTTCTCGTCGCGCTCTTGCGGTTCTTCCTCGAGCGATTCGGTTTCCTCCTCTGTCGGCGCGTTCTTACCGTAGTAGCTGGCGTAGGACTTGTTGTAGTAGCCCGAGTAGTAGTAACTCGCTACCGCCGTGCTGATCTGGTTGAGCACCGCGCCGAATACCGGGGTATTGGACTCCAGGATGCGACGTACCTGATTGCGGGCTGTCTTGCGCTTCACGGCGTTGAACTTTACGACGTACAGCACGCCGTCGACGAATGGCAGCAGGGTCAGCACGTCACTGACGGCAGCGATCGGCGGAGAGTCGATCACAATCCGGTCGTAGCGATCCGCAAGCTCATCGATGATCTGCTCGAACATCGTGCTCGTAAAGATCTGCGTCGGATTGTCTGAACGGCGACCGGCGGCGAGAACGTCAAGGTTCGGGTAGGCATCGCGGACAATTACGTCCTTGAGCGAGGCTTCCTGCTTGAAGACGGCGGTCAGGCCTGGGGCGTCCTCCGGAATGGCGATGGACTTGGCGACGTTCGGCATCCGCAAGTCGCAGTCGAGAATAAGGGTGCGCTCACCGTGAACGGCGAAGGTGAGGGCGAGGTTGGTCACGACAAACGACTTACCTTCACTCGGCGAGGTACTGGTAATCAGCATGATCCGCGCGGATTTCGCCGCTTCGTTCACGCGGAGGGCGGAATGGATGGCGCGGAACGATTCGGTGATGCGTCGTTCCCGGTTACTGGCAACGGCTTGTGCCTTTTCGCTGGAGTTCATCCGCTTGATACGCGGGACGATTCCGAGAAGCGGAAGTCCGACGGCAGTCTCGATGTCGTAGGCGCTCTTGATGCGGTCATCCAGCAAGCCAATCAGAAGAACCAGACCGAGTCCGACGGCAATGCCGCCGAACGAGCCGAGCGCAAGGTTCATGAAGTGGTTCGGGCTGTAGGGCTCGCTCGGAAGACCCGCGCGGTCGATGATGCGGGCGTTCGGGCCAGTCAACGTCGCCCGGGCAGTCTGCTCGCGCAGGCGCATTTCCATGGCCTGGAAAAGATTTTGCGCTACAAGCAAACGGTCTTGCAGCGAGCGGAATTCAACGGCTTCGCGGTTAAGGTCGAGAATCTCGCGCTCTTTCTGGGCGAGGCGACGGTTGGCACGGTCAAAGCGCTGTTGGGCGTTTTGATAGTCGATCTCGACCTGGCGGGCCGCATCTTCGATTGCCTGGTTCAACTCCTCCTCGATCTTGGTCTCGGTCTCGAGAGCGGACTCCATCCGTGGGTGGGCTTCGCGATAGCGCTGCCGGAGGGAATTGATCGCGATCCGGTGGTCGGAGAGCTGCGACAGCAGATTCTGCACACGCGACATGGAGCCAATAAAGGGCAACTCATGCAGCGGACGTCCGTCGGCGCGGGCCTCTTCAATCAGCTCGTAGCGAGATTGCGCGGCGTCACGCTCGGCCTCGGCCGAAACCATCTGAGTATTGAGCTGTTGCAGGGCGGCCGTCTCGATGTTGGTCTTGTCGTCGAGCGACGTGCGACCTGCCTGCTCGGTGTAGTCGGCGATCTCATTGCGGATTTCCTCGACCCGTTCGCGCTGGTTCTCCACGCGAACGCGGAGGTCTTCCACCATCGACATTGCGGTGTCGATGTTCAGTCGAACGTTGTAGTTAATAAACTCCTCCGCAAAATAGATCGAGATGTCGCGAGCTATCATGGGGTCGGGGTGAGAGAACGAAACCACCACCACGAGCGTACCGCGCATTGCATTAATTGAACGCTGGCGCCCTAGCACCTCCTCGACCGTAATGTCTGGGTCTCCGAGGCGGTAGGGCTCGAGCAGGCGCTCTTCTTCTTCTCCGCGGATGCGGTCTGCGACGCGGGTGAGGAGGTCGCTGCTGTTGAGCACCTGAACCTGCGTCTGGAAGTCTTCCATCGACTGGATCTGGTTGGGAAAAACATCCGATCCGTCGAAGATTTCCATCTCTTCACGCAGCAACTGCACCTGAGTACTACTGCGGTAAAGATCGGGCTGGCTAACTGTGTAGAGCGTGACCCCAAGAAAGATGATGAAAAAGGTGATGACGAACACCCAGATGCGCTCGCGCAGGATGAGAAGATAATCCCGGAGGGAACGGGATGGCGACTCATTGCCTCCGTACCCCCCTTGGCCTCCGGCATAGCCGTATCCGTAGTAGCCGCCGCCGTATCCGCCGCCACCGTAACCACCGCCGTAGCTGCCATAGCCACCGTATCCGCCGTAACCACCGTAGCCTCCATAGCCACTGGATCCACCGTAGCCGCCGGTGTAGCTTGAGGGTGTCTTGGATTGAGTCTTATCGTTCATGTAATCAGGAGCGGGATGAAGTTGGGTTCGGGCAGGATACGAAACTTAGAATACGCGTTCTTGTACCAGGATATTGTCCCCGTCGTAAACCAGGATGTCGTCAGCATTAGGGTTTGTCAGGATTTCGTCGAAATCGACTTCGATCACCCGGTCACGCCCATTTGGCCCAGGCCGACGGATTATAATCTTCCGTTTGTCGGCCATCCGGGTGAGGCCGTTTGCCGCCGCGATCGCTTCTGTGAGGGTCATGTTTTCCTCCGGCGGGATCAGTACGGGGCCCGGCCGAGCAACGTGGCCGTGGACCTGCAAGCGACGTTCTGTGTAAGATATCACCAGAATCGATACTTGGGGGTCCACGAGGTATTTTTCATCGTAAAGGCGCCGAATCGTTTCCTGCGCGTCTTGGACTGTCATGCCAGCCACGCGCACCTCATTGATCAAGGGCAGCGAGATTGTGCCTTCGGCGGCAACGCGGACCTCCCGTGTGAGATCCTCTTCCTGAAAAACCTCGATCCGGATAACGTCCCTCGGCTTGAGGATGTAATTACTCATGTCTGGACGTCCGCCGGAGGAGCTTTCGGCTGGCTGCGCAAGCGCTGGATGGACGGTTGCCAGCAGAATAAATCCTGCGAAAAGCGTGCGGATGCAGGCGCCAAATAGGGGGAACATGGGTTCGTTCATACGGTGCTTTTGAAAAAAAGAAAAGGTCTTCCGCAGAAGACCTTGAATTTTACGTTTTGTTCGAAAAATCTGCTCGATATTTCCTAGTAGCGCACGGCGGCAGTAAGCGTGAAGATGTGCGAGGTGAAATCGGAACCTCGATTATTTCCGTCGCTGTTGTTGTTGATGAGCGTGTAGCTGCCGCTGAAGCTGAAATATTCGTTGAGAGAGTACCCGCCGGTCAGGGAAGCTCCGAAGGTGTGGTCCTCGCGATCAACGCCATCGAAGTCACGCAGTCGGTAGAATGTCTGCCCGGATGCAACGATCTTTGGGGTGATTTCGTACGATGCCGCCAAAGAAGGTGAGTAGACCATGGTGTTCCGACCGGTTGACGACGCGTCAAAGTCCGCAAGGAAACCAGCTGTCAAATTCAACTTCGGCGTTGCCTGGTAAACCGCGTTAATCTCGGAGTCAACGCCGAACGAGTCATCGCCATTGGGCGCATCGTCATCAAGGGCAGTTCGGGCTTGGACACCAAGGCTGGCATTGACGTCGAGTTTCGGCAGGACTTCGCCGCGGAGGAGACCAAAGACCGAGTTGTCGATGTAATCGGACCGTTCAATGGTTACTAAACCATTGTTAAACGTGCTGTCATCGAGTTGGGTGTAGCGGAAACGGTAGCCAGCGCCGACCGAATACTTAGGGGTAAGTTCGTAAAGTACGCGCAAGGGCACGCTGAAGGCGTGGCGATCTGAAAATCCTTGATTCGAGTCGATAGACCCGTTACTGTAGATGGTTGCGTCCCAGGATCCACCGGTTTCAAGTGAAATCTTTGGGGTGATGTCATACTGGCCGTTGATGAACGCGTCGAAAAGGAAGCGCTCGACTAGGTCGTCGTCGGCCGCAATCGTAGCATCTGGCGTATTTTGTTGGATCTGGCGCATATTGAACCCACCGGTGAGGGTGACGATACCGGGATCGTAGCTCGCGGTCAGGTCGATGTTTGCTGAAGCGGAGTCAAACTCGTCGTTGGAAACGTATTTCTTCAGGTCGTGCGTGTAACGCAGGTTGACGCGGTAAATGCTGTCGCGCCCGGCGTTAATCTCGAGCCCGGGAGAAAAGAAGAAGATCAGATCGTCCTCTTCATCGTTTTCCTGGTTGAGGATGTTGCTGCGGTATTGGGCGGAAACCGAGGCCAGCAAATAAACGTCGACGACCTCGTTGATCGTCATAAAGGCACCACGGGCGGGGGTAAGCAAGCCACAGATGCCGACAGCGGCGCCGAGGAGATAGGAAAATTGCCTGAGTTTCATGGAGTTGTCAGTCGGGTTTGCGGTCTTTGAAAGAAGTGAGATGCCACCGACCTTGGGGTTTCGTTGCAGAAAATCAAGCAAAGAAAATGGGCGGAAGGCAAGATTTCCCGGTTCTGTAACTTCCTGCGCAGTCGTGACAAGACTTAAATCCGGGTTTGAATCCGGGTTCTCGCTGAATTTCGCGGAATCTTCTTGAGGATGGGTCGGGCCGGTGTCCGGCGGTTTTTCCGGTCCAGCAGGCGCCCCACACCGATGGGAACCCGGGTGATAGGGAGTACCTGCAAGCCCCGAGGCTTGTCGGGACCCGAAGTCCGGTGGAATTAGCCGGGAGAATGCAACAGGGGCTAACCGCAGCGGTTGGTTTTCTGGACTACCGCATGGGAGAGGGGGTGTGCTGGCTAGTCATACCCCAGAATCGGTTTTCATTGACTTTATGCGCTCGGGCGGGAGGCTCAAACCTTCGATAGCGCGCACAATCCTCCTCGTGCAAGCGCTCCACCCCGTGCTTTTTAATCGGAACCTTCCTCGTTCGGGAATGTACGCTAAGTGACACCCATGGCTAAAAAAAATCCCTCTTCGACCCGTCCCCCCCAGTCCACATCGGTTTTCCTCGGATTGGCCGTCCGTGAACGCGGCCCTAGCGGCAAATGGCTGCTGCGATTCCGTTTTGGCAGAATCGTGACCTTGCTCGTCATCCTAGCCGTTGCCGGGTACCTGGCTATGGCTGGCATTTTCTACGCGATCATGCGAGCTCGCGGTTACGAATCGACCACCTACGCTGACTCCCTGGTTCTGCTCTTCAAGCGAGAGGACTTTCGGGAGAAGCGGGCGCTGGAGCACTACGAGAACGCCCAGGATGCCATCGAGCGTCGTGACATGGTGACCGCCTATCGCCAGCTGATGTTTACGGTTCGTCTGGATCCCTCCCACTTGGAAGGGCGAAAGCTTTTGGCGGAGTTTCAGCAGGCCTTCGGGGAGCAGGATCAGGCGGTGGAAACGCTTGAAGAGGGCCTGGCCTTCGCTGGACATGACCGGGAGTACCTCGAAGCCTTCGCTCAGATGATGCTTGCTGCCGAGCGTGACCAGCAGCTGATCGAGGCTGTCGAGACCATCTTGGAGTCGGATCCCCCGGAAGACCTTGCGCAACTGCTCGCTTTTGTGGCCTCGCGCGCCCACTACTACCGCGGCCAGTTCGATCAGGCCGAGTCCCTTCTGATCGACCATGACCTTGACGAGGACGTGAGCGGCGTGCTGTTGATCGCGCAAATCAATTGGAGTCGGGGCCTTCGGAAGTTTGCGATCGAACAACTGGAGGGTGCCCTAAAAGATTTCCCCTCGTCGGACGCGATTTACGAGGCGCTGGCCGTCTACCACCGCGAACAAGGGAATCTGGAAACCGCGCGTCGCTACGCGGTGCTGCGTCATGCGAACTCGCCGCTTACTGTCGGGCCGCGGATTGGTTTTCTTCAGGTGCTCAAAGCGACTGGTGAAGACACTCGCGCCGAGCGCGAGGCCAATGACATTCTGCGTCAGTTCCGCACGGAAAGCTCGGCGTTGCTGGCGCTCGGTAACTATGCCACGAACAACGGGGACACAGGCCTGATGCGCCGTATCTACCAGGCAGCGCTTGAAGAAGGCTTCGACATCGCTTCCTACGCCTTGCTGGTGATCGAGTGCCGCATTGCGGCGGGCGACTATGCCGGCGCAGTCGAATTCTGTGAGCAGCTCGACGACGAGTCACCGCAGTGGCTGGAGCAGCAGGCCCCCATCTTTAACAGTCTCCGCTCGGTCGCCTACTACGGTCTTGGCAACAATGAGCTTTGCGAGCTTTACCTCGACCGCTTCCTGCAGGGCCAGCAGCGCTCCCGGGCACACTCCGCCATTGCCCGGCGGTTCGAAGAACTCGGGGCGCTCCAACAGGCGCGGCGTGTTCTTGAGCATGCCTACGAGCGCAATCCAAGCAATCAGGATGCCCTTACTCAGTTGATCGCTCTCGAACTTGAACTGGGCAATTCCGCCGAAGTCAGCGCGTATTTGCGTCAGCTGCTGCACATGCGCCGACCCTCGGATTCGATTCTTCGGGAAGCCCATCGCAAGCTCAGCAGCGACCGCTTCATCTACACGCCTGACCGGGAGGAAATTCTGCGCGAGATGGGCCAGTTGCTCAATCTCGATGGCGACCAGGCTGCCTAAAGCGGAGACGAGTCGGATGGCCGGGCACCGATGACCGGCCTCCCGCTCTTGTTCGATGCGGAGACGATGGCAACGGAGGGTTTAAAGTCCCTGCCTCGTCTTCGCGAACAACGTTCTGCGCGGAGAACGTCTCAAATAGGTCCGTCTCGCTGGGCCAGAGGCCGAGCGAGGATAGGTGGGGCCCCTCGCGCATTTTCCCCTTGTGCTGTTTCGGGTGTGACGGCTTCATGACCGGGTTTTTAGCGGATATGCTGGGCCGGTTTTTTATTGTTACCTCGCTTCTGATCGGACTCTCCACCGGGAGTGCCCAAATTGGGAACCTCCCTTCTTTCGAGGCGGACCGCTCGTCGTTCGATGCTGAGCGGGGGGTGATGGTTGCCGAGGGCGACGTTGTCGTGGTTGCTGGCGATCTTCGGCTCGAGGCCAACCGGATCGAAGTCGCCCAGGGAGACACTACCGTGCGGGCGTTCGGGAATGTGACCCTCACTCGCGGAGCGTTCCGGATTGTCGCTCCGGAGGCGAGTTATAACTACAAATCAGGCGAATTCAGTGCGGAGAACATCCGCATGGGTGCCTATCCGTATTATATTTCTGCCAAACGGCTTTTCGGCACGGAAGCGGATGTTCGCGTGGAAGAGGCGACCATTTACTTTTTTACGCCTTCCAGGTCTGGATTGCGGATCGGCAGCGACAGCGTCCGCCTGCAGGATCAGGAAACCCTCGTGCTCGAAGAGGCGGTTTTTCGCGCCGGTCCCGTTCCCTTCTTCGTACTCGATGAGTTCAGCCAGCCAGTGGACGAGCCGTTGCCCTTCGCCTACCGAGGCGACGCCGGCTTCCAGAACGACTTGGGAGCGTTCTGGCAGAACCAGCTGCTGGTCCGAGCGCACCCCGGCTGGTGGCTCGGCGGGAATTTTGATGCGTATACGCGACGCGGTGTGCTCGGCGGACCCGCCGCCGAAATTATGGTTGAGGACAATGTGAAACTGGAGGGAAGAGGAAGCTTCGACAGCGGTTTTATTTACGATCTCGGCAGCGACGGTCGGCTCGGCACCGGGCTGACAGGGCAGCCGATCGACCCTTTTCGCTATTTTATCGAAGGGACGTGGCAGGGCACGTTAGCCGGCGAGTTCGACTTAAC
Organism: Opitutales bacterium; assembly: GCA_050331415.1. Classification (GTDB taxonomy): domain Bacteria; phylum Verrucomicrobiota; class Verrucomicrobiia; order Opitutales; family Cerasicoccaceae; genus DAIQNO01. The sequence continues at coordinate 37,248 of JBHJGW010000276.1, forward strand.
GGCCGATCTCCATGCCTGGAGTGACAGCGAATCCCTGCGCGATTTCCGCAATGGCGTGTTTCGCGAAAATCAGTATCCATTCAGCTTTCTGGAAGGTACCTGGCGCGGCGACAACAGCATTGTAACCGGACTGATCGAAGGCCCGCTGGTCGAGGGGGTCACAGCCACGGAGCGCCTCCCGTCCATTGGTTACGTGTGGTTTCCGAGCCATGTGGGCGGTACCCGCCTCGTGTTTGAAGGCTTTGCGGACTACAGCCACCTGCGGGTTGAGGATACGACGTTAAACCGCGATCCCACCTTGGAGTCGAATCGCTTCCAGAGTTTCGCGGGAGTTCGTTACCCAATCGATTTAACTCCCTGGGCTCGCCTGACGCCTCGGCTCGGCGCTCTAGTTTCGGCATACGTAGATACGAAGCCGACCGATGATTCTCTGTTGAGGGCGGTCGGCGAAATCGGTTTCGATCTGGAGGCGGTCGCGGCCGGTACGTTCGACATCAGCAGCGAGGTCTGGCGGATCGACGGTCTGCGCCACACGCTTGCGCCTCGGCTTTCCTATCGCTACTTACCTGGCGCCGAAAGCTCCGCGGATGTCATCCCGCCGATCGACCGTCCCGCTGGCTTCGAAATCTACCCGGAGACGCTCGACCTGGCTCGGCGGCACGACTATGACTATCTCGGGAGCGGGCACATCGTGCGCCTTGGCCTCGAGCAAACCCTCGATACCCGCCAGCCCGATTATGGCGCACGAGAGCTCCTCAGCCTGGAGTTTCTGCAGGACTTCCGGATCCAGCGCCGTGACATTGGGGCAACGCCTCTCGCCCAGGAGCCCCGGATCGACGACGACATTGCTGGAGATTTTTTCGCCAAGCTGCGCCTGACTCCTGCCTACTGGCTTAGCGGTGAGTTGCGCTCCCGCTGGGGCTGGGGCAGCGGCGTGAACGGCATCGGGAGCCGTCTGTCGATCCAGGACGGGGATCAGTGGACCGTCGCCTTCGGCAACGAGTTTGTCGGGGATTTCACGGGTGATCGGGATATTCACCAGTACCTCATCGAGGCGGCTTACCGCATTAATCAGCGCAATGAGTTTCTGACCCTTTTCCGCATCGACGCCAACGACGGGCGCCTGGCCGAGCACAGCTACGCCTGGCGCACCCGCGTGGAAAACGCCTGGGACCTGGAATTTCGCGTGACGGGGCGCACGGGCAATGAGCGCGAGGGCAGCTACACCGTCGGCGTGCAGGCACGCCTGCTTACCTTCTAACCCTTGGATCGCTGAATTATGGATGCGGAATTGACAGCGCGATTGGCTGCGGGAGGCGTCATCGGGCTCGGTATCGACCTCGTGGAGGTCGACCGCCTCCGGCAGGCCCTGGAGCGGCACGGCGAACGTTTCGTGCGCCGGGTGTTCACCGATGGCGAGATTGCCTACTGCGAGTCGCTCGCCCGTCCCTGGCCGCACTACGCCGCCCGCTTCGCGGCGAAGGAAGCGGTTTCGAAGTGTTTTGGTACGGGCATCGGTGGCGAATTCGGCTGGAAGAGCGTCGACGTGCAGAGGGACGAGGCCGGCCGTCCGCTGGCGTATCTTGACGCCCGGGCTCAGGCGCTGTTGAAGGTGCGGGGAGGGCGCGAAGTTTTGCTCTCGTTGACGCACACGGCCAACTTCGCCCAAGCCATTGCGGTGGTGGTCGCGTAAGCGTCTTGGGGTATGAAATATCTGCGAGAGTGATTGGCCTTTCCCTTCGAGGTGGCGTTCACAGAGACAGGTTGAACTTGTCGGGAGGGCCACCGAATCCGATAGTTTCCTGAGTGGGCGAAGCGACGACAGCCTCCCGGGCGTCCGGATACCGGCTCGATGCTGCGTTGGGCGCTTTCTTGGCTGTATCGCTCTTTCAGGGCGGCTACCTCGTGGTGCGGCTGGCGCAAGGCGGGCTCGAACCCAAGGTGTTCGTCAGCATCTTCGCCAGTGTCCTGCTGCCGGTTCCTCTGGCGCTTTTCATTGCCTGTTTACTTCTTGGCCGCCCGCGCGGCGGAGCACCGCAGCCGGCGTCACCTCTGGCCGCAATCGGGGTTTTTGCTCTCGCGGCGCTGGCAGCGTTGGCGGGCACCGGGGTCTACGAACTCCTTACCGGATCGCCCTTTCGGGACAGCCTGTTATGGCCCTTTCTCTTCAACTCTGCGTTCACCATCGCCTTTGCCGGGCTCTACACAACCACCCGGGAGCCGATTGGCCTTGGCGCGATCTGTGGTCTGCAGCTAGGCATGACCTGCAACATTGTGCTCCTTTGACCCCAATTCGACCGAAATGCCTGACTCCGATGACGCTCCCCCTGCCGAACGCCCTGGTGATCTCAAAGGCGACCCCGGCGATACGCGTGAACCTCCCTCGGCTGAGGGACGTGACGGCCGTTTCGGTTTGCTGAAAGCGCAATTCGTGATGGCGACTCTGCTGCTGATTCTGGTCGCAATTTCGCTGGGCTTCGAGAACAAGCTCTCTGTCGAGAGCGAGGTTCGGGTGGTGTTCGCGCCGTTTCTTTCGCTGGTGCCCTTGATCTTTCTCCTCGTGGTGATGCGCGATACCCGGTTTCTTTTCAAGCCGGGGCCTTATGCCCGAGGCGAGGTCGTTTGCGCACTCGGCCTCGCGGCGGGCACGACCGTCCTTTTCGCCCTGGTGGCCTACGTGTTCGATCAGGTGGCCTCGCTCGAGGTGTTGATCGCGCTGATCAGCGCCGTGGTCGCCGCGGTCGCGCTGGCCGCGAACAAAGTTAAGAACCTCCTGGGGATGGCCGCGCTGACTGGCGTGGGCGAAGGCCTGACGGTGTACATGGTGTTTTTCTTCTGAGCTCACGGCCAACCGCTCCCATTTCAGTGGCACAGCGGCCCGGCGTTTTCAGCCTGCTCGAAGGGCAATACCATCTTGCCGGAGAGGTTGGCAAATTGATCGAGATGATTTTGGATACAGAGCAAGGCAGCGAGGGCGACGGCTGGGCCTGTAGGCCCCGCCTCGTCGTCGCGAACTCCTCTCTGCGCCAAAAGCATCCGAAGCCGCCACGCGGCGTTCAATCAACCGATCTAATCGGTAAGGTGGTATAACACCTTTTTTGCGGCAGCCCGGTTCTGCGCTCTTCCGCACCCTTCCGCTGCGCCCCGGGCCCGAATTGCGGCCCAGTGCGCGGCGAGCTACTCCGGCTCGCAGGAGGGAAAGGTCAGCAAGATGGTCGTTCCGTGGTTTGGGCCATGTTGCTCCGAAAGGGAGTCCACCACGATTCCCCCTCCGTAGAGTTGCATAAACTTCTGCACGAGTGGCATCCCGAAGCCGGTACCGCTTTCACCAGCGGTGCCCGAGCGGTGGGTGGCCGCTTTGATTTCGAAGAGCTGTTCGAGAATCTCCTGAGGAATGCCAACCCCTTCGTCCGTGATGGCCAGTTTCACCGTCTCGTCATCGGCCCGGCGCGCCTGGAGGCGAATTGTGCTTCTGGAGTAGGAGAACTTGATTGCGTTGGTCAGCAAGTTGTTGAGCACCGAGTTGACGATCGTGGTCGGCTCCGCTCGTACCCAGAGATGATCGCCCACGTCGGTTTCGACCAGAATTTGCTTGTTTACGAGAAGGTGCTGAAGGGTGCTCAGGGACGAGCGGACGGCTTCGCTCAGATGGACGCAGCTGATCGCCAGCGGTTTGTCCGAAGCGGCGCGCATGGTACGGATCACCCGGATCAAGGCCGAGCTGTGGCACAGGCTCTGGTCGAGCAGTTCCAGATACTCTTGCCGGTAGTCCTCTTCTGGTTCCGTTCGAGCCAGTTCGAGAGCGGCTTCCGCATTGGAGAGCGGGTTGGCCAGGTCATGGCAGAGCACGTGCAGGAGCTCGAGGTACTCGGCGTTCTGCCGGTCGATAATGCGGCGGTTGCGGGCGATCTCCAAATGGCTGGATACCCGGGCAGTCAATTCCGCCACGCGGAAGGGCTTGGTAATGTAGTCGACCGCCCCGAGCTGAAACCCTTCCACGATGTCGGTTTCGGCAGTCCGCGCGGTGAGGAAGATGACGGGGATGCTGGCGGTCGCCGGGTCAGCCTTGAGCTGGCGGCAGACCTCTTTGCCATCCAGGCCCGGCATCATAATGTCGAGCAGGATGAGCTCGGGCAGCCGTTTATGGACCATGGCCAGGCCCTCCTCTCCGGAAGCCGCCACACTCAAATCGTAGTCCTCGCCAAGCGCCTCGATCACAACGTCGAGATTTATCGGCGTGTCGTCGATGACGAGAATGATCGGTTTGCTATCCACAAGTGATTCGACGTAGCTTCAAATCTTCCCCGGTGTAAAGCCCTAGTGTCATTGTCAACGATTCGTAACAAACTTTCGGCTGGTCACCGGGGGGAAAAGCGCATTGGCTCACCCTTCGCGGTCTGCCGACGCAGGAGCCGCCCAATCAAGCCTGCTCGACGATGAAGCGTTTGTCGGATTTACCGCTGGCCTCGCAGGAGGTTTCCCCGGAAACTACGGGGGCGGATGTTGACCACCTGTTTAAGGCGGACCCCCAATTGGCGGGCGTGGTGGTTGCCGGGGGTGAGCATGATGGCGCGGTGCTGACACGGAGTTTCTTTTACCAGCAGATGAGCCGCCGAACGGGTTTTGAGATTTTTGCCCACCGGCCGGTCACCACAATCCTCAAGCACGTGCCCAATACCGTTCTGGAGCTGCCGCTCGAGACACCGGTTTCCGAGGCGGTGGAGCGGGCGATCGAGCGTGAGCCCGGCATGACGTACGAGCCGCTGCGCGTTCGCCACGAAGGCAGGCGGGTTGGCCTGATCAGCTTCAACCAACTCGTTCTGGCTCAGTCCAGCGTGCTCGAGAGCACGATGGAGGAGATCTCCGAGAAGAACCGCCAGGTGCAGGACAGCATTCGCTATGCGGAGCGCATCCAGCACTCGATGATTTTCAACCAGGAGCAAGAGCTGCCGGGCTACCTCGATTACTACACGATCTATCGCCCCCGCGACATCGTTTCGGGAGACTTTTATTGGGTCACGGAAGTCGGGGACACGCTCTTTGTGGCGGTGGCGGACTGCACGGGGCACGGGGTTCCCGGAGCCTTCATGTCGCTGATCGGGCATGGGCACCTCAGCTCGCTGGTGCAGGTGGAAAAGCTGAAGGATCCAGCTGAAATCCTGCGTCAGCTCCACTTGCGCATTCGCCGCAGCCTTCATCAGGAACGCATCTCGGATGTCGCCTACGACGGCATGGAGATTGGCCTGTGCTCGATTGACCGTCGGGCCAAAACGCTTTGTTTTTCCGGTGCCAAGCGGCCCCTGATCGTCCTGCGCGAGGATGGCACCCTGGACAGTTACAAGGGCGACCGTGCGCCCATCGGCGGAAGACAGCGCGAGCGCGACCGTGTCTTCACCCAGCTGGATCTTTCGCTGGACCACGGCGTGACCTACTACCTGTTCTCCGACGGTTGGACCGACCAGTGCGACCCCCAACAGCGAAAGTTTGGCACCAAGCGCTTGCGCGAAATGCTCAGTCATGTGGCACCTTTAAACTTGCCGGATCAGCGAAAATTCCTCGAATCAGCTCTCGACCTGTTCCAAAAAGATGCTCCGCAGCGCGATGACATCGCTTTGCTGGCCTTCCGGATCCTGCCCTGATGCACCTGCCCCCTGACGACGACGCCGCGCCTAAGCCGCTGGAGATTTGTGACAGCCGGCAGCTTTACCGGTACTACGAAACGCTCTCGCACCGTGACATCATCCTTACGTTCAAAGGGGCGATGTCGCAGGACACGCTTGTCGAACTCGGGGATCTTTTGGCCCTGCCGGACTCTGAATCGGAGGTGCCTTCGCCATCCGTTGTGCGGAAGCTGTTCGCGATCCTCGTTGAAATGGCGCAGAACATCTTCCGCTATTCCTCGGAGCGAATGTACTTGCGCACCGCGCAGCGCGAAGTGGGTGTTGGGCTTTTGGTGCTCAAGCAAACCGAGGATGTCTACATGCTCGCAGGGGCCAATCGCATGAGCCTCGAACACATCGAGGGCCTTACGTCGCGCTGCGACTTCATCAACTCTCTTTCGGTGCCGGATCTCCGCCGCTACTTCAACGAGGAAAGGCGCAAGGCCCGCGAACCCGGGGCCTCCGGTGCGGGGCTCGGCTTGATCGATATCGCCCGTCGCTCCGGGCACCCCCTCACCTACTCCATTCACTCCATAAACGGTTCCGAAGCTTTCTTCACGCTGACGGCGACGGTGGATCGTTCCAGCCGTTCTGCTGACTCCGCGCTTTCATGATCATGCAAACGCTCGATATCGCCGCGACGCGGACGACTCCCGGCGTAATTTACGATCCGGCGGCCAACCGGCTGTCATTGACGGGTCAGTCTTACCCCGAGAATTCTTTCGAGTTCTACGGCCCGATCAAGGATTGGCTGGAAGAGCTTCTCGAAGGCCAACCTGCCTCATTGCTCGTGGAGTTCCGCCTCGATTATTTCAACACGAGCTCCTCGAAATGCCTGCTTGATATCCTGGAGCGTCTGGAGGCTCACCATCAGCAGTTCGGAAATATCGCCATTCGCTGGTATTACGACAGTGAGGACGAAGATATGGAGGAAAGCGGCCAAGACTTTGGCGAAGACCTCGAGCTGCCTTTCGAACTTGTTCCCTGCGAATCCTGAGAGCGGCTGCAGGGTTCCGGGATCTCTGCATTCCGCAAAAAACCTCAGCGATTTTTGACTGCACTTACCTTGCCTTTGGCGCGGGTTGTTTCTGATCTTTTATGGCTGCCACGCACTCCCAAACTGCTGGATCTTCCTCCCGACGCGGCACTCCACGCAGTTTGCGCGGGGCCGGTTTCGAGGAAGAACGTTGTCGGCTGGCGGAGGCTGAAGCGCTTTTGGGCCGTCAGGCGACTCAGGCTGAGCTGCGGGAAGGCCTGGAGCGGATTACGGGGCACTACAGTTCGCTCTTGGCCCACACGGCGAAGCTGACCCGGATCGGCGATGCCAACCAGGCCCGGCTCATGCGCTTGCAGGAGGCCCGCGAAGCGGCTGAGCGCCGCTACCGTTCCATTTTTGAAAGCGCCCTTGAAGGCCTTTTTCGCGTCGATCGGCAGGGCAGTTTCCTCGATGCCAATCCGGCCTTTTTGAGCATGTTCGGGTTCGCAGACCTGGCAGAACTCAAGAGCGCCACTCAGCAAGCGATCCGCTCGCTATTCGTCGAGCCGACGCATTTCGATGCGGTGGCCGAGCGGGCCCTGGCCGGAGAGACGATTCGCGACGACACGTTCCAGGCGACGCGGACCGACGGATCGATTTTTTGGGCAGCCCAGTCGCTGGAAGCCGTCGCAGACGAGGAAACCGAAACGCAGGTGCTCCAAGGGGCGATGGTAGACGTCTCGGTACGGCGCGAAGCCGAAGAAGCGCTTCGACGGGCGACCCGGACCGCGGAGGAAGCAAACCGGGCAAAAAGCAATTTTCTCGCGAAAGTAACCCATGAGCTGCGAACGCCGCTCAACGGCATCCTCGGTTACACGCAGGTACTGAAGCGCCAGCTGGAGGCTTCCAGCAGGGTCAGGGAAAGCCTCGACTGCATCCGCGATTCCGCGGATCACTTGCTGACGCTGATCGAAGACCTCCTGGACCACAGCCGATTGGAGACCCATCACCTCGAGCTGAATCTGGAAGATTTTGCGGTGGCGGATTTTTTCCGCAGTATCGAAAACCAGTTCAAGCTGCGTGCGACTACTGCCGGCCTGAGGTACGAGCAGGAGATTGACGAGCGGCTGCCGGAGTTCTGGCGCTGCGATCCGGGTAAGCTCCGACAGGTGTTGTTCAATCTTCTGGGCAACGCGCTCAAGTTCACCGAAAAGGGTTCCGTTGTGCTTCGCGTCCATCCCGAACGGGGCGATTGGGTCACCTTTGCGGTCGAAGACACCGGCCCGGGTATCTCTGGCGAGGATCTTGAGCGTATCTTCCGCCCATTCGAGCAGGCTCGGGGACAATCCGGTGGCGGCGGTGCCGGGCTGGGGCTGGCCATCAGCCGCAATCTCGTCGAGCTGATGGGTGGCGAGCTGTCGGTGCGCAGCGAGACGGGTGTGGGCAGCTGCTTCTGTTTTTCCTTGCCGCTCCCTGCGCCTGATCCGGAAAGCGCATCCAACGCCTGGCGAATAACGGGCTATCAGGGGCCGAGGCTCAACCTGATGCTGATTTCAGCCTCAGCTGCTGACTGGGCGCCATTCCGGCGCTCGCTGCGAGAGTGGGGCTTCGATCTGACCGAACAGAACCACTTCGATGGCTCCCGTTGCGTGGCGGACCAGCTGAGCGCTGAACTCGTGCTTGCGTGGCTGAAACCCGAGGCGGGCATCGACGCGGCGCTGGTGGAGCAGTACCTGGCGGATTGTCAGGACATTCCGGTGATCCTGGTTGCGCCGCCGGGGGCGCTCGATACCGGGGCGTTCTCCTTCGCCAACGGTTGTTTAACGCCGCCGCTCACACCGGAAACACTTTCGCGGGAAATCTCGCGCGTGCTGCGGCTTCAGTGGCATTACGAGGAAGGCGAACCGCTGGCGGGAGACGGCGCTGAGGTGTCCCGGCCACCTAACGCCGTACTTGCAGAACTGCGAGGGCTGGTCGACACCGGGCGGTTTGCGGTCCTGCGGCGGCGCCTCGAAGCCATCGGGAAGGAAGCTCCGGAACTGGTACCCTTTGTCCGCGAAGCCTTGGCCAAGGCTGCGGAATACCGTTCCGATGCGCTCAGGGCGTTTTTCGAGGCTTCAAACCCCGGCGAAGTTGGCGGGTAATTTCGGCTTCGGGCAGCTGCGCTCAGCGGCTGCCAGCAGGGGAGGGCGGACCCGAGCCGGGCCGAATGAGCAGGAAAACCGTCATTTGCTGTGCCTTGCCCGCTTCGGTCAACGGCTCGGCTGTGAGGTCCAGCCGTTTCGTGAGAGGCCCGGGCGCATTTGCCGGGCCGGTAAACGAAAGACGCCAGGTCTTGGCGCTGAGTTGTTCGAGGCTGTGTTCAAAGGTGTCGCCCGAGGTTTCCGGAACTTGAAGACGGTAGGACTCCGGCTCGTTCAACGTGACCGTGACCGATTTCTCCTGGCCAGCTTCCCCGTCCTGCCACATTAGCAGGCGCGGCTCAACCGTGGCCACGACCGGAATATCGACGGCCAGCTCCAGCCGGTAGGGCTGCCCGGGCCGGGCGTCGGTGTGAACGATGATCGCCTTTCGCTGAGATCCGGTACGGTTGCCGATCTCGAAAACCACGTCGATGGCACCCGATTCGCCGGGTTCGATGGGGCCCTTCGGCCAGTCGGCAACCGTGCAACCGCAGGACGTGGCTACGCGCACAAGGGTAACCGGTTCCGTGCCCGTGTTTTGAAACGGGAACGCGGTGCGGACGGACTCGGCGCCCAGCTCGACCTCCGGCGAAAGTTTGATATTCGTAAACTCAAGTTCGGCTGAAAGGGGCAGGGCAAGCATGCTGCCCAGGCAAACGAGGACGCCGCGGCGGACGGGGTTCCAAAGCATGATAATTCTGTAGTGTGGGCAGTCTTCGGAAGCAATCTTGGAATCCGAACGTGCGGGTGGCCGCTGGCTTAACCGGTTGCTCGAAGGATTTTCGAAACGCCGGTTGCCACGAGCTGTGCGTTTTGTTCACAAGGAGACGTGTTCGAGTGTCGGCGTGTTCAAATTCTCCGTGGCGGAGTCCCGGTTATCCACGAGATCTCGACCGGCTTTCGTCGGGGGGAGTTCAGTGCGTTGGTCGGCACCTCCGGCGGGGGGAAATCCACCTTCGTCAAGGCCCTGCTCGGGCTGATTCCCTTTTCAGGAGATATTCGGTACCGGGGGCACGCCTTGACACCCGAACGGATTCAGGGGCGCGTCGGCTATGTCCCGCAGTTTTCGGTCGCCTATCCGAAGCTGACGGTCGAGGAAGCGGTCTACTTTCATCGGGAGCTGCATACGGCAGACCGCTCCAAAGCGGTGCCCGATGTCCTGCGGACGGTGGGTCTGGAAGAACACCGGAGCAAGCGCGTCGAAGTGCTCTCCGGCGGCCAGCTGCGCCGTCTGAGCCTCGCAATGGAATTGATTCTGTCACCGGAATTCCTGGTTTGTGACGAGGTGACCACCGGTCTCGATCCCGCCGCCGAAGGGAGCATCCTCGAATTGCTGAAATCCCTCACGCGCGCCGAGGGCATCGGAATCGTCTGTGTCATCCACAATCTCGATCAGTTGCCACGTTTCGACTGGATGGTGTCGCTTTCGAGTGGGAGAGTTGCCTACCAGGGCCCCCCGCCTGAGGCGGGTGCCAGCCACGTGGACCTGCAGAGCGCGCCGCCGCCGGAGCCGGGACCCGGGGAGGCCGCGCTGCCGCCGCGGCCCCATCCGCCGTGGCTGACCCAGTGGTTGCGCCTGCTTCAGCGACGTTCGATCCTGTTCGGGCGCGACCGCGGTTACCTTTTCCTTGTTATTGCCATCACACTCGGCTTTCCGCTCATCGTCGTGTTATTCGCCTGGAATGGGCTGCCGCAGATCCAGAACCTCGGGCTCGAGCACCAAGGGGGGCTCGGGGCCTTTCTCGAAGAGGTACGCGTTCGCGAACGCAACCTCGAGGCCGCCAACCTCGCGACCGCTCTGATCATGTTTCAGGTGATCCTGCTGACGTTGATCGGCTCCAACAATGGGGCCCGCGAAATTGCGGGTGAGCGCCCGCAATATGAGCACGAGCGCCTGCACGGCTTGTCGACGAGCGGTTACCTCATGGCGAAACTGACCTTCACCGGCGTGCTCGCTTTTCTTCAAGGCTTGTACATGATGGGCTTCGTCAAGGTCGTCTGCGGCTTCCCTGGGTCGGCCTGGCTGCAGGGTTTGCTGCTGGGCGTAACATGCCTTTCGATGACGTGGGTGGCGCTCGGTTTGTCAGCGCTGTACCGTTCCGCCGAGCGGGCGTCACTGGCTTCGATCTACCTGGTGGGCTTTCAGTTTCCGCTCTCGGGCGTGGTACTCGCTCTGCCTGAGGCGTTGACGTGGCTGATCCGGCCGTTTATCCATGCGTACTGGGGATGGGCAGGCTACTTGAGCACCATGCGCACGACACGCCTTTACGACGCGTGGCGCTTGGCGAATCAGGATTGGTTACCTCCGGCGTGGCTGAGCGCGATGGCACTGTCCGGGCTCGCATTGGCCGGCGTCGTGATGATTCTTGTCGGGTGTCGGCGCCGGTTCGCTCTCGGCTAGACGGCGTGACGAGTCTGTCGCTACTGCGGCTTTCGCCCGCTTATTGATATCTTTTGCTACCTGACGTTAGTGATTTTAATGAAAAACGGTTTTTTCGCCTGTTGGCTTGGCCTGTTCGGCGTGTTGCTCCTTTTCGGGTGCGGCGCGCAACAAATGCCGCTGCCCGTTGACGACTATCTTGAGAACCCTCAGAGCTTTGCCGGCAACCGCTACGCGCTTCGCGCGGAGGTCGCCTCGCAGCTTCGATGGGAGGAGGACAAGGGCCGTTTGCTGGTCGTGAACGCGGAGGGGAACAGTCTGGTGGTGTTTGTTCCCGCGGAGATCGACCAGAGTGTTCATGTCGGGCAACATTTTGAATTTTCGACGCGGATAATGCAGGATGGACTCGTCAGAGTGGAGGCTTTAGAGAAATATTAATATGAAGTCCCCCCTGACCCCTTTTCTTTTCCTGTTGCCGCTGGTTCTCGCGGCACAGGAAGGTGCGCCCGCTCCGACGAATGCTGCGCCCGACGCGCCTCAAGCTGCCGCGCCGCCATCGGGGCCGAATATCAGTGGGGTAAACATTGACAGCCTGGGCGGGGACTCGCGAGCAGCCGGTGAGGTTGCCGATCGCCTCTTCGATGCCGACACCGACTGGATCGACTTCGAGAACGGCACTTTTAAGTGGAAAGGACGCACGTTCAACCTGGGCAATAGCCGGGCCGTGCGGGCCCGTTTCGAGCGTTACCTCGCCATGCCGCCGCTCGATGAGAACGAGGCTGCTTACCTCGACTTGCTTGCGCAGATCAAGGACAAGCTTTCGCAGGTGGAAATCGTCGACGGAGTGATGGAGGTCAAAACCGGCGTCGATATCGACGAGCACATCCACGAAGCCTGGAAACTCCTCTTCGAAGCGGGAAATTTCGAGCTCGATGGCGGCGTCTGTATCGATATCGCGGACAAAGTTTACAACAGCTGGCGGGTCCGCGAGGAAAACGAGCAGCTCAACCGCGCTCGGGCCACGCTCGAGCAAGAGAAGCAGCGTCGCGCCAAAGACGTGCAGGCGCATCAGTGGAACCTCGACGCCGAACTCTCGCGCATGACCAATGCCGGACGCTCGAGTCTCGAGCATCGCAGCCAGGTCGCCGAGGAACAGGATCGGCTTACGACAAACAGCCGCTACGCGACAAACCTCGCAGACGCTGTGGCCCTCCACGCGGAAACTATCTCTCGCATTGAAGCAATGGAGGCGCGCCGCGTCACAGCGGGCGTCCAGGCTAAACTGG